>NZ_JBSTYL010000001.1:0-448932 GCF_054052465.1 Aeromonas enterica
GAGCGTTACGGAAGGGGAGTAAATATCAAAGCGTGTTTGCATGAGGCGCTGGGGCACCCCATGCAACACGTAATTGGGACATAGCCTTTTTCATGGGCGCAAGATGAGCCAAGGGGGAAGTGCGAGTCTGTCATTTTCTTTCAAATGATCAGTAAACTATCCACAAAAGCTGTGGAAAACTCTGTAGATTAGCGGTGTGTCTAGCGTTAGTTAGCTGATCTTAAAGGGGTATTTGGATCTGATCTCTGCTGGGGTGCAATTGTGCAATCTCCTCTGGCGGGTGTGAGTGTTTGCTTATCTTCTCTCCCTTGCCAGGCAGGCGCTGGCAATGAGAATTGGGATCCAGTCAGGATCCTGACTTGATCTTGCGGATCAACATGTCGCCCGTCCGCCATAAAAAAACCCGCCTCTCGGCGGGTTTTTCACAGGGTCGGCTGAAGGTCGATTACTCGGCCTGAGCTGCCTGGATACCGGTCAGGGCGATGGTGTAGACGATGTCGTCAACCAGGGCGCCACGGGACAGGTCGTTGACCGGCTTGCGCATGCCTTGCAGCATGGGGCCGATGGAGACCAGGTCAGCGGAGCGCTGTACCGCCTTGTAGGTGGTATTGCCGGTGTTCAGGTCCGGGAACACGAACACGGTAGCTTTACCGGCAACCGGTGAGTTCGGTGCCTTGGACTTGGCCACGTTCTCCATGATGGCCGCGTCGTACTGCAGCGGGCCGTCGATGATGAGGTCGGGGCGCTTGGCCTTGGCCAGCTCGGTCGCTTCACGCACTTTCTCTACATCGGCACCGGCGCCAGAGGTACCGGTAGAGTAGGAGATCATGGCGACGCGCGGCTCAATGCCGAAGGCGGCAGCGGAGTCGGCGGACTGAATGGCGATCTCGGCCAGCTGCTCGGCAGTGGGATCCGGGTTGATCGCGCAGTCGCCGTACACCAGCACCTGATCAGGCAGCAGCATGAAGAAGATGGAGGAGATCAGGGAAGAGCCAGGGGCGGTCTTGATGATCTGCATCGGCGGACGGATGGTGTTGGCTGTGGTGTGTACCGCGCCAGATACCAGACCGTCCACTTCGCCACGCTCCAGCATCATGGTGCCCAGCACCACGTTGTCTTCCAGCTGTTCGCGGGCAACCACTTCGGTCATGCCCTTGTTCTTGCGCAGCTCGACCAGACGTGGCACGTAGCGCTCACGCACTTCCAGCGGATCAATGATCTCGACACGGTCGGTCAGCACCACGCCCTGCTGTTCGGCGACGCGACGGATCTCTTCCGGGTTGCCCAGCAGCACCGGACGGGCGATGCCACGTTCGGCACAGATGGCGGCAGCCTTGATGGTGCGCGGCTCTTCGCCTTCCGGCAGCACGACGCGCTTGTTGGCCTGACGGGCCAGCTCGGTCAGCTGATAACGGAATGCTGGCGGGCTCAGACGACGGGAACGGGTGGACTTGGCGGAGAGAGACTCGATCCAGTGCTTGTCGATGTGGCCAGCCACATAGTCCTGCACCAGTTCGATACGCTCGCGGTCATCTTCCGGAATATCGACGTTGAAGTTCTGCAGGCTGACGGCGGTCTGCCATGTGTTGGTGCCGGTGATCATGATTGGCAGGCCGGTGGCCATGGCCTGTTGGCACAGGGCCAGCACTTGCGGTTCCGGATGGTAGTTGCCGGTCAGCAGCAGGGCACCCAGCTTGACGCCGTTCATGGCGGACAGGCAGGCGGAGACGATGACGTCGGAACGATCGCCGGAGGTCACCAGCAGGCTGCCCGGACGGAAGTGCTCAACCATGTTGTGGATGGAACGGGCACAGAAGGTCACGGTTTGCAGGCGACGGCTGTCCAGTTCACCCTTGTGCAGGATCTTGGCTGCCAGATGCTTGGCGAGATCCTTGGCACGCGGGGCGATCAGCTGGGTATTCCAGGGGATGCAACCCAGGATGCGCAGCGGGCTCTTGCCGAACACCTGCAGCACTTCCAGATTGTGAGCCGCTTCAGAGGTGTGGTGGTGCGCCTCGAACATCTCGGTCAGGTCGGGGCGGGTCACGCCGTGCTCGTCAACCGGAGCGCCAACCTTGTTGATGACGCAACCCACGATGCGGGGGTTGTTGACTCCACCGAAGTTGGAGCAGGCCAGCTCGATACGCTCTTTCAGCTTCTGGCTGGAGTCGTTGCCCGGATGGGTTACGAACACCATATCGGCATCCAGCGCCTTGGCGACGTCGTAGTTCAGCTTGTTGGCAAACGGCTGCTTGTCGGTCGGGACCATGCCTTCGATGACCAGCACCTCGGCACCACTCGCCTTCACGTGCTCTTCGAAGCGGGCCACTATCTCTTCCAGCAGGATATCTGTGTTGCTGGAGGTGATCATGTTCTCGGCGTAGGAGAGGGCGAACGGCTCGGGCGGGTTGATGTTGGCAGCGGCGCGGATCACGGCGGTGGAGCGCTCGGTACCGGTTTCACCCGGACGCGGCTGAGCGACCGGTTTGAAGAAGCTGACATTGACACCGTGACGTTCCATGGCGCGGACAACGCCAAGACTCACGGAAGTTACGCCGACACCAGTGCCGACCGGGATAAGCATAATAGTGCGTGCCACTTAATACCCCTTGTTCATTTTTTGGGATCAGGAAAAGGCCGCCCTGGGGCGGCCTTGCTCTACAGCTAAATTATGCGCCGACCAGTTCCAGCGCGTCGTGGGCAATGACCCACTCCTCGTTGGTCGGGATTACCAGGGCCTTGGTGGAACCAGCCTTGGTGATCTCGCCACCCTTGCCGAAGCGGGCGGCCAGGTTGGCGTCGTGATCGACGTCAAAGCCCAGCAGACCCAGCTTGTTCAGGGTGATTTCACGGATCGGGGCGGAGTTTTCACCGATACCACCGGTGAAGACCACGGCATCCAGACGACCGTCCATGGCGGCGGCGTAGGCACCGATATACTTGGCCAGGCGATAGCAGTAAACGTCCATGGCACGCTTGGCTTCTTCTTTGCTGTCGTAGTTGTCTTCAACGAAACGGCAGTCGGAAGTGACTTCGGTCAGGCCCTGCAGGCCGGACTCTTTGGTCAGCATGGTGTTGATATCCGCCACGCTCATGCCCAGTTTGTCGTGCAGGAAGAAGATGATGGCCGGGTCCAGATCGCCGGAGCGGGTACCCATGACCAGGCCTTCCAGCGGGGTCAGACCCATGGAGGTATCAACGGATTTGCCGTTCTTGATGGCACAGACGGAACCGCCGTTGCCCAGGTGGCAGTTGATGATATTCAGCTCTTCTACCGGCTTGTCCAGCTGCTTGGCTGCTTCCAGGCTGATGTAGTAGTGGCTGGTGCCGTGTGCGCCGTAGCGACGGATGCCGTTCTCTTTGTAGAGCTTGTACGGCAGGGCGTACAGGAAGGCTTCTTCCGGCATGGTCTGGTGGAAGGCTGTGTCGAACACGGCCACGTTCTTGTCGGCCAGGGCCGGGAAGATACGGCGGGCTTCACGGATACCGATCAGGTGAGCCGGGTTGTGCAGCGGTGCGTACGGTACGGCGGCTTCGATACCGGCGATCACGTCATCACAGATCACGACGGAGGAGGTGAAGCGCTCACCACCGTGCACAACACGGTGACCGATGGCGATCAGATTCTTGGACAGTTCCGGATTGAGCGGCAGGATCTTGTTGACGATGTAGTCCAGCGCTTCCTGGTGAGCGGCACCTGCGCCCAGATCGGCACTGCCTTTCTCGCCATTCAGTTTCCACTTGATGCGGGCGTCGTCGAGGTTGAAACACTCGGCCAGGCCGGACAACAGATCATCACCGGTGGTTGCGTCAATGACAGCAAACTTCAGGGACGAGCTGCCACAGTTAAGTACAAGAACCAGCTTACTCATGAATAAATCCTATCGCAGATTGGGTTGTGTAGGAGGATGCGTTGGACGCGTTGCGTCCAAAAACTTTCAACTTATCCTTATGAGGGTTGGCAATCTGTTGCTTGCCCCTTGTATAGTGATACAAGACCCGAAATCCAGACGTCCCTGACAGCGCAACGGCAGGCCGTTGGCGCAAAAATTGGGCGTACAAAGGATAACCCGATTGTTGAAAAATAACAAAGTCATCCTCAACCTTTGTTATTGCACATCAAATATAGTCGAGGTTTTGCCGTTAATACGTTCAAAAAAAGCTCGGAGGTAGCATGAGCATGAACATTTTTGGAACTAAATTACAGCAAGGCCGTCATTATATGACCCTTTGGCCCCGCCGTCCCGAGCTTAATTCCATGTTTCCCGAGAACCGGGTGATCAAGGCCACCGAATTCGCCCTCAAGATCATCCCGGCACTGGCGGTGCTCAGCGTCATGCTGCAGTTCCAGCTTGGTGAGCTGCACTACTGGCCATCGGTCATGGCCTCTGTGCTGTTTCTGCTCAGCTTGCCGCTGCAAGGTTACTACTGGCTCGGTCAGCGCGCCGATACCCGCCTGCCTCCTTCCCTTGCCAGCTGGTATCGCGAGATCAACGGCAAGATGAACGAGCAGGGCGGACATCGCCAACTGGTGGCCCAGCCCCGTTACGAAGAGCTGGCCGATACCCTCAATGCCGCCTTCAAGCAGCTGGACAAATCTTTTCTCTACGAATAGGCGAACAAGGTTTTCCAATCAGATAAAGGCGCCCAGAGGCGCCTTTTCCATCTATCGCGATCAGGCCGCCAATACCTTGCGGATCTCCTGGATGGAGAGCTTGTATTGACGGGGGCACTGGCGCCATGCTGTCAGCATGCGCTGATACTTGTCACGCATGGCGATGTCGCTGGAGAGTTCGTCGCACGGGCACTTGAGTTCGGGGAAGCGCTTGTCCACTTCCAGCAGGAAGCAGACATAGTCGGCCAGCTCCCGCTCCTGACTGCGGCTGTAGCCGTTGAACTCCAGCCGGTTGGCGTTGATCTCGCCCTGATCGGCTGCATCCAGATTGCCCCAGGAGATGGCCAGTGCATGGTGCAGCTCCAGGGTATCGATCACCTCCTGACAGGTGGCCAGATCCAGATGACCGAAACTCTTCTCCAGTTCGAGGATCTGCAGGCAGTAGCCGCGCGCTATGATGGTGCTGGCCCGCTGGTAAGACGCCGCTTTCTCCGGATTGAGTTTGGCCAGGATCTCGTACTGGTTGCTCAGGATCAGGCGTTCGGTGTGGCTCATGTTCATGGGCTTTTCTCACTGGAAAATGAAACTGGGGTCACGTTAACCCATATCTCAGATGAATTTTTTGATCTGGCAGGGGAGGTTGGCGAGAAAGCCGGGTCGGGAAATCAAAATGGCTCTGCGACGGGTTAATTAATGGTAGCGGTTGCGCACTTGTGTTTCGGCCTGAGCTGGCAACAATGTGGGTGTCATTTGGCTTGCGCCAACTGACTCACCAAGGCCCCGATACAGGTGCATGCATGACCATCACAACCAGGACTCAGTCGCCGTGACCACAGGTTCTGGCCGACGGGGCAAGGAAAGGGCGGCCGAGATGGCTCCCCGCCGGGATGCGCTGGCTGATGCCGTCATCACGCAGCGAGACTGGCGAGCGGACAAACGAAGGGCCTGCAGTTGCAGGCCCTTTTTGTATTGGGTGTTTTTCAGGCCGGGCGGGTTCAACCCTTGATGAGGTCGAGCACCACCTGATGGTGGTCGCTGGTCTTGAACTTGTCGAAGCGGTGGGCGACCTTGCCCTCTTCATCGATGAGGAAGCTCAGCCGGTGAATGCCGTCATACTCCTTGCCCATGAACTTCTTCGGGCCCCAGACGCCAAAGGCATCGGCCACCGCGTGATCTTCATCGGCCAGCAGGCGGAAGTTGAGGCTGTCGCGCTCCTCGAACTTCTTCAGGCGCTTGGCCGGATCCGGGCTGATGCCGAGCACCACCACGTTGAGGGCCGCCAGCTCGCCATTGATGTCACGCAGACCGCAGGCCTGCGTGGTGCAGCCCGGGGTCATCGCCTTGGGATAGAAATAGATGAGCACCTTCTTGCCGCGCAGATCGGCAAGACGAACCGGGTTGCCGTCCTGATCGGGCAGGGAAAAGTCGGGGGCCTGGGTACCAGCCTGTAGTGGTTGCATGGGGTCTCCGAACGCCGTCAGGCGTGTTTGTTGTTGACGATGAATTCGAACGATTCTGCGCCCAGTTCGCGACAGAATCCGGCGAAGGCCGTTTCCGAGCCGGCAGTCTCTCCCTGCTTGGCCAGATTGAGCTGGAAGCTCGCCTTGAGCAGGTTGAAGGGTTGCTGTTCAAGGGTAATGGTCTGCATGGCCTGGATGTCCCAGCCGTGGTCGCTGAAGAACTGGGTGCACTGGCTTACGATGCCGGGCTGGTCGCGGATCAGGATCTCGGCGTTGGCGCTGATGTCGTACTGCAGCGACTGGTGGCGCTCTGTGCGCTTCATCATGGTGATGAGATCCCACTCCTGACTGCGCAGTGGCAGGCTGATCTCGAGTTGCATCAGGCTGTTCCAGTCCCCGGACAGCAGCATGATGAAGGTGAATTCATTACCGAAGATACCAAGACGGCTGTCGACAATGTTGCAACCACAGCCACTGACGTGGCGGGTGACCTCATTGACTATGCCAGGCCTGTCCGTGCCTATGGCCGTTACGACCAGGTAGTGAGTCATAAATCTTCTCTCGTCCATTAGCTTGTTGCGAATGTGAGCGCCACGGGTGTCGCCCTGGCTGGGCGACCGGCCTTGAGCCATTCCCTGCGCTTGTACATGGCAACCTTGTTGAGAATGTCGTGGCTGCGAGCCTTGTCTCGAGTCGAGATGACCCGAGATTGGCGTAGGCCGTCGCGCTCGCGCACCGCTTTTTGTGCAGAATGGTATCACGGCTTGCCCCCTGCCTCCCTTGTTTTTCCAAGGGGGCAGCTTTACCATAACGCCCCTGAAAATCGGGAGAAATATCCATGTTACGCGGTAGTATCGTTGCCCTCGTTACCCCTATGCTGGCTTCAGGTGAAGTCGATTGGACCAGTCTGGCCGCCTTGGTCGATTATCATGTCAGCGCAGGCACCACCGCCATCGTTGCGGTTGGCACCACGGGGGAATCGGTGACCCTGAGCGAGCAGGAGCATATCGCCGTCGTGGAAAAAACCGTGGAACTGGCCGCAGGACGCATTCCCGTCATCGCCGGTTGCGGTTCCAACAATACCGCCCATGCCATCGCCCTGGCCAAACGATTCGCCGAAACTGGCGTGGTAGCGGGTCTCTCGGTTACCCCTTATTACAACAAACCCACTCAAGAAGGCCTCTATCGTCACTATTGTGCGATCGCCGAGGCTAGTGGTCTGCCCCAAATTCTTTATAATGTGCCCGGTCGCACCGGTTGCGACCTCAAACCGGAGACGGTAGCCCGACTGGCCAGAGTGCCCGGCATCATAGGTCTGAAAGAGGCCACCGGGGATCTGAGCCGTACTCCGCTGCTGCGTGAGCTGTGCGGAGCGGAATTCGCGCTTTATAGTGGCGATGATGCCAGTGGATGTGATTTTATGCTGCAAGGTGGCGACGGAGTCATTTCGGTCACCACCAATATTGCAGCGGCCCAGATGGCCGACATGTGTCGTGCAGCGCTGGCCGGTGATGCCGGTCTGGCCCATGACATCAACAATCGATTGATGCCGTTGCATCAGACTCTGTTCTGCGAACCGAGTCCCATCCCGGTGAAGTGGGCCTGTGCCCGACTGGGATTGATGGCGACGGCGACCTTGCGTCTGCCGCTCACCGACCTCACCCCCGAGGGCGAACAAGCGATGACGCGAGCACTGACCACTGCGGAGTTGATGGCGAGTGTTTAAAGCAAATGGAAAGGGAAATGCAGTGCGCCTGGTGCTGAGTGTGGCGACCGTTGCCGTGCTGGCAGCCTGTAGCTCACCCCAAGAGCGCAAGATGGCCAACCGTGGTTTCGAGTACGAGGATGCCCGCCTTGAAGGCCGCGCATTCCTGGTGCCGACCGGGTTGAGTACCCCCGCCTTTAACAGCAGTTTCGACATCCCGGCGTTGCCCGATAGCAGCCGTGAAGGTGCCCTCGGTGCCAAGATTGATGTGCGTCCGCCCGCCCAGCTGCTGACCGTGGTGCCGGGCAGCCAGGTGGTGCTCAATGCCAGCGAGCCCACAGTGGCCTTCTATGCCCTGAGCACCTCCCAGAGCGTGGAGCGCGATACTTGGGCTTTCCTGATGAACTTCCTTGCCCAGTACAAGGTGACCACGGAGAAGCTGGATCAGCAGGCCGGCGTGTTGCAGACCGGCTGGTTTGACAACACCAAGGCGCTCGATGGCTGGAGTGAAGAGGATGACGACTTCAACATCCGTCAGCGTTACCAGTTCACCCTGCGCAACGATGCTCAGCGTCACGCCGTCAACATGTCGGTGCGGGTGCTGGATCACGAAGAGACCATCGACGGCGAGACCAGCAATGTGCTGACGCCGGCCGATGCCCAGCGCTACGCCACCCGTGCCTTGAACCAGTTCTCGCTCTACTACGACAAGCAACTCAAGTCCCGCGAACAGCACAAGGCCAACGATGGCATGGGGCTGGAACTGGGGCTGGACAACAACGAGCTGAGTGCCTGGATTGCCAACGGTTCGTTTGATCAAGTGTGGCGTCGCCTCAACCAGGTGTTGCCAGCTTACGGTTTCAGCATCAAGGATACCCAGCAGTCTCTGGGCTGGATCGACGTCGAGTATGACGAGCCGGGCAGCGAGTTCTGGAAGGCCAAGGGCAGCGAGCCGTTCAAACTGGAAGAGGACAAGTACCGCTTCCAGCTTGGCGAGATGGCGGGGGGCAAGACCTCCATCACCCTGTTCGACAAGGACAAGAAGCCTGTGTCGTCCGGTGTCATCTCCCAGATGTACATCAGCCTGTCCGAGGCATTCGCCAAGGGCTTGGCTGACCAGGCAGCAAAAACAGAATAGAAACAGGGGCCTAGTGCCCCTGTTTTGTTAGGTTAATCCCCCTGTAAATACAGGGTCTGATGCGCTTGATATGTTAACCCCCAGAAACAGGGGCCCTGTGCCCCTGTTTTATTCCTCCCACAAACAGGAAGTGTTATTAGCCATGAGTCTTGCAGATCAAGTATTGGCGGTGAATGACGATTTGCCGATCCGTACCGATAAACCTGTCCATTCCGGCAAAGTGCGCAGCGTCTACTGGTTGACCCCGGCAGACAGTGCCCGGCTCATCAAGGAGAAAGGCTATGATGTGCCAGCCGATGCGCCGCTTGCCCTCATGGTGATCAGTGACCGTATCTCGGCCTTCGACTGCATCTGGCAGGGCGTGGACGGGCTCAACGGCGTACCGGGCAAAGGGGCGGCACTCAACGCCATCTCCAGCCACTGGTTCAAGCTGTTCAAGGAGAAGGGATTGGCCGACAGCCACATCCTGGATATCCCGCACCCCTTTGTCTGGATCGTGCAAAAAGCCCGCCCCGTGATGATCGAGGCGATTGCCCGCCAGTACATCACCGGCTCCATGTGGCGTGCCTACAAGGATGGCGAGCGCGAGTTCTGCGGCATCACCTTGCCGGAAGGGCTGAAGAAAGATCAGAAACTGCCGGAGATCCTCATCACCCCCTCCACCAAGGGTGTGCTGACGGGGCTGGACGGCGTGCCGGAAGCCGATGATGTCAACGTCTCCCGTGCTGATATCGAACGCCACTATAAAGGCTTCAACTTCAGCAAACCGGCCGACATAGACCGCTACGAAGTGCTGCTCAAAGAGGGCTTCAACGTCATCAGCGACGCGCTGGCCGAGCTGGATCAGATCTTCGTCGACACCAAGTTCGAGTTTGGCTACGTCAATGACGCCGCCGGCAACGAGAAGCTGATCTACATGGATGAAGTGGGCACCCCCGACAGCTCCCGCATCTGGGATGGCGCCGCCCTGCGCGACGGCCAGATCGTCGAGAAGTCGAAAGAGGGTTTCCGTCAGTGGCTGCTCAACCACTTCCCGGATCCGGACATTCTGCTCAACAAGCACCGCATGCCCGAGCGCTTCGCCCTGGCCCGCGACAACAAGTTGCCGACCGAGGTGATGATGGACATCTCCAACACCTATGTGGGGATTGCCGAGAAGATCATCGGTCAGCCGCTGGTACGCAGCGCCAATCCCAAGCAGGAGATCATCGAAGTGCTGCGCGCGCAGTACGGGCTGATCGACTGAGGCACACAGCTTTTTTTGTTGCCAGAAAACAAACGTTTGCTGGTGGGGAAAGGAACAAGCCGACAAACAGACGGGCCCCATCACGGGGCCCGTTTTTGTTGCCGTGCCGGCTGGGCGGCCATCAGCCGTTGACCCTGAACACCTGGCCGGTCTGCACGCCGAGCACGGATTTCTGGTAAGCCTGGGCCACCCGAGCGGCCGGCACCGGCACGAAGCCCGGGAAGAAGGAGGCGTATTTGTCCATCGACTCGGTCAGCACGGTTGGGCTTACCACGTTGATGCGCAGCCCCTTGGGCAGCTCGCAGGCTGCCGCCTTGACGAAGTGCTCTATGGCGCCGTTGATGGTGGTCGCACTGGCCCCCCAGTTGATGGGCTCCTCGCTCAGAATGCCGCTGATCAGGGTGATGGAACCCTTGTCATTCAGGTAGGGGATGGCGGCACGGGTCAGGTTGATCTGGCCCATCAGTTTGCTCTCCAGTCCCACCTGCCACTGCTCGTCCGTCATCTCGGTCAGGCCGTTGAAGGCCACGCTGCCGCTGGCCACCACCAGTGCATCGAACGTCCCCAGCTTGGCAAACAGCGCCTTGATGGAGGCGGGGTCACGCATGTCGACAGTGGCATCGCCACGACTGTGACCGACCCGGATCACCTGGTGGTCTTTGGCAAGCAGTTCACTGACGGCCGAGCCGACGGTGCCGGAGGCACCCACAATCACAATCTTCATCTGTTTCACTCCTGGTTGGGATATGTTGATTCTAGCGCGATAAAAAGGGAGAAAAAGCGCGTAAAATAAACGCATTGTTTCCATATTGGAGCTAATGATGGACATCTCCCATCTGACCAGTTTCTACGAGGTGGTACAGCGGGGCAGTTTTTCCGCCGCCGCCGATGCTCTGGGGGTGAGCAAGGGGATGCTGAGCCGCCATGTCAGCGCCCTGGAAGCCGCCCTCAATGCCCAGCTGTTGCAGCGCACCACCCGCCGTCTCAGCCTGACCGAGGCGGGCAAGACCCTCTATTTGCAGGCGGGGCAGATCTTTGCACTGGCCCGCCAGGCGGAGCAGGATATACAGGCGCTGACCGAGGAGGACAGTGGCCGGCTGCGCTTCACCTGCCCGGTCAGCACGGGGGATCGCATGGTGAGCGAGCTGCTCGGCCGCTTTGCCGAGCTCTGCCCGGGGGTGCAGGTCGAGCTCAACTTCACCAACACCATGATCGACATGAGCCAGGGAGAGCACGACATCGCCCTGCGCGCCATGAGCAGCATCCCCGACAATCTGGTGGCGCTGCCGCTTGGTCGGCTCAAGGATGTGGTGGTGGCCAGTCCGACCCTGCTGGCGCGAGAAGGCCTCCCCGCCACGCCCTATGAGCTGAGCGGTCGCCCTTGCCTGTTGCAGGGCCACAACCCGGCCTGGGAGCAGTGGCACTTTCGCAAGGGGGAGGAGGAGGCTCACATTCTGGTGCAGGGCAAGGTGCGGGCCAATCACTACAGTACCGTACTGCAACTGGCCCGCGCGGGCATGGGGTACGCCAAATGCCCGTTGATGCTGGTGGAGCCCTGGCTGGCGAGTGGCGAGCTGGTGGCCGTGCTGGGTCAGTGGCAGACAGGTCTGCACCCGCTGCACGTGCTGCACGCCCAGCAGCGGCGGGTACCGCGCAAGATCCGGTTGTTCAAGCAGGTGCTGGCCCAGTGGTTTGCCGAGCGGCCCCACTACCTGTTATGAGGGCTCTGCGCCGTTATTTTTCTGTCATCTTCGGCTGTTACCCTGCGCCCATCACAGCGATCAGGAAGATGAGCGAACATGAAGGGTTATCAGGGTTGGGTTGGATTGGCACTGCTGTGCGGGGCAGTGGGCATGAGTACGGCGCAGGCCGAGGTCGAAGTAGCGGTGCCAACGGATTTCCAGATCCTGGCGGTGAGCAATGGCAAGTTGCAGGATGAGCAGCATGCCACCCTGGCGGACGGGGAGCAGCAACTGCTGGTGCGCTATGAGGGGGTGATCCCGAGTCGCAGCAGCAGCGAAAATGATCGACAGGTGCGATCCGAGCCGCAGGTGCTGCGCTATCAGGCCAGCCAACAGCGCCTGCAGCTGGTGGCCAGCGTACCGGCCACTGAAAAGGGAATGCAGCTTTATGCCAAGGCCCCTGTGGTGGCATTGCAGGCGGATGGCCAGGCGCTCCCCATCCAGCAGGATGCGCTGGTGACCAGCGGCATGCTGCTCGGCATGGACTGGCGTGCCCGGCTCGATGAGTACAATCGCGGCGCCGGCAAGGCGGCGCTGACGACAGCCGCCGTGGCCACCACTGCAACCGCAGGCGCCACGGCTCCCGCCTTGGCCACCAGCGAGCTGGAGCGGCAGTTGCAGCAGCTGTTCCTCAAGGCCGACCCCGAGCTTCGCAAGCGCTTTATCGGCTGGGCCGTGCCGCGACTTTAAGTTTGTCGCCCGTTGCAGTAACGTGGACACTCCTTTTCAGGCTTTCCGTTCATCGTACCCAACGAGGTTTTCATGTTTGAATTGCATTCGCGCCTGCAGGCGGATACCCAGTTGCTCGGGGATCTGCCGCTTTGTCGTGTCCTGCTTGCCAAAGACAGCCAGTATCCCTGGCTCATTCTGGTACCACGGATCGCCAACTTGCGGGAAATTCACCATATGGCGCCCGAGCTACAGCAACAACTGATGCAGGAGTCCTGTGCCCTGGCCACCCTGATGGAGCAGGCGCTGCGGCCGGACAAGATCAACGTGGCGGCGCTCGGCAATCTGGTCCCTCAGCTGCATTTGCATCATGTCGCCCGCTTTACTACGGATCGGGCATGGCCGGGGCCCATCTGGGGAGCGCATCCCTCCTTGCCTCATGACGAGGCCAGTTTGCAGCAGGAGGCTGCCAGCTGGCGCCTCAAGCTCGGCAATCTGGCCGGATTCAGCCCGCTTGACACTGACAATTGAGTCAAGTGAGAGGCGGCTCGCTATTTCGAAGCCCAAGCCGCGCTATCTGTTAGAGTTATGGTATAGATAAGCCCATTTTCGATGTTCAGGAAGGTCCCATGATAGTGACAAGAGCCGACAACGACGCCGTATTGACCACAGAGGATGTGCTGCTGAGCCTGTGTCATTCGGTTACGGATGTATTAAGTGCGGCGACCCAGAGTCAGGTGCGTTTTTCCGGCATGGTGCAGCGGATCAGCAAGACCTGTCTCAAGCCGGATATCGGCTGTTTCGTGCTGTTTGATGGTGGCTTCTCCGGTTTGGTAGTGATCAACTTTTCCGCCGCCGCCGCCATGGAGCTCTATGAGAGCTACATGCTCAGCATGGGCCTCTCCAAGGAAGATCTCGCCATCTCCCACACCTCGGACGAGGTTAGCAACGTCATGGGTGAACTGATGAACCAGATTGTCGGCAGTTTCACCGTCAAGGTGGGCCGTGATCTGCAGACTCACATCACCCAGAACCAGCCCAAGATGCTGGCCCTGAACAAGCAGGTGATGCTGAGCGTCGATACCAACCTCGACAACCCGGAATCGCGCCGGGTCACCTTCTTTACCGCCCGCAACAACATCTTCTATCTGGAGCTGGCGATGGACAGGACGGAGTTCATCCGCATTCATAGCGATGGCATGGATGAGGAGGAGCTGGATCCGGATGCACTGATCGCCCAGACCAAGCTGGCGGCGACCAAACCTGCCCCGGCGGCGATCCCCGCTGCCAACGAGCATGACGACTTGCTCGATTCGCTCGGTATCTGATGTCAGCCCAATGCTGAACATGTCAAGGCCACCCATGAGGTGGCCTTGTTGTTGCTGGGGAAGGGCTTAGAAGTTGTACAGCAGGCCGGTACTGAAGCTGCTGGATTGGGTATCGTAGAAGCTGATGTCGGAGTTGGCGGTGGAGTAGGCTGCAGTAAAGGTAGCAGTGAGATCCTTGACGCTGAACAGCCTGTGCCAGAAGAAGGTGCCGTTGATGGCAAACTCGTTCGCATCGGCACGCTGGCCAAACAGGGGGTTCGACTCGTCATACTTGCGCTTGCCGGCATAGACGTTGCTGATGATGGACCATTGCGGGCCGCGTTGTGCGTAGGTCAGCTGCAACCCCGTGTTCTTGAAACTCTCGGCGCTGCCATCAAGATCGGCTTGCTTGTAGAGGATAGCGGGCTCCAGCAGCTGGTTGCCGTCAAAATGCCACTGGTAGGAGAGTTCCATATCATACTGCTTGCCGTTGCGATCCAGCATGGAGGCGTAGTGAGTACCGTGGGTCAGGTCATACTGCTGGCCGCTGCGCTCCTCATCCAGATCCATTTCCCGGGTGGTCAGGTTGCCATAGAAGTTGCTGCCCCAGATCTTGTCCCAAGCGACGCGAATCCCTTTCGACTTCACGTCGGTGGCGCCGCGATCCACCTTGGTGGCAAAGGGATCGCTCCATAGCTCGACGGGGACGACGTTGAACACCAGCGAGGTGGCGACTATGCCCTTGTCCCCCATCTCCTGACGCAGACCGAGCTGCTGGGTGAAGTCGAAGCGGATAGCGTCCTGGATCAGATTGCCGAGGAATATCTGGGTGCGGGTATCGGCGAAGGTATAGCGGATATCGGCATTGATGAGCGGCGCCAGACCGCTCTCGCTGTTGGGTGCGCCGAGATCATTGATACGACTGTTGTTGTCATCTCCGGCATAGAAGTTGGACTTGTAGCTGGCGGCGGTAACCCCGCCGAGCAGAAAGCCTGACCAGCCGGACTGCTTGGGGATCTCGCCCAGATCGGCGTGGGCAGCATTGGCTACCAGCAGGCCAAGACTCAGCAAGGTGAAATTACGCATCGATAAGTCTCCTGAAAGATCAACATGTTGAATTAAACGGCCGGCATGATGGTGCCGCAGGCTTGACCCTGACTGACCGAGTTTACCCCGGCATGCACTCCCGCCGTGGTGACTATGTTAATCGATAATTAATCGCGCAACAGCACAAGAGTTCGGCGCGCCGTGCTGGTATTCTGTTTGGCGAATATGGGGGAGAAAACAATAAGATGAAACAAATCAAATCCTGGGCGCAATACTACGTCGACCTGATGACCAAGCTGGGACTGGTGCGCTTCAGCATGTTCCTGGCGACGGGCATCATAGTGCTGGCCGTCTCCATCCAGATGGGGGTGACCCTGTTTCTGCGCGGCACAGTGGACATAGTTGACCTGGTGCGCTCAGTCTTCTTCGGCCTGCTGGTGACACCCTGGGCCGTCTATTTTCTCTCCATCGTGGTGGATCAGCTGGAGGACTCACGCCAGCGCCTGACTCGCATGGTGCGCAAGCTGCAAGACATGCGCGAGCGGGATCTGGAGCTCAACAGCCAGCTGCAGGAAAACATCAGCCGCCTCAACGCCCAGATCGCCGAGACCAACCGGGCCGAGACGCTGCGCCAGCAGGCGATCGAGGATCTGGAGAACGAAGTGTTCCAGCGCGAGAAGGCCCAGCTGCATCTGGGTGAGCGCACCGCCCTGCTGCGCTCATTCATCGACTGCTCCCCCGACCTGGTCTACTACCGCAACGAAGACGAGCAGTTCTCCGGCTGCAACCGCGCCATGGAGGAGCTCACCGGCAAGGTGGAGGCCGAGCTCATCGGGCTGACCCCGTTCGACGTCTACAAGCAGGACATCGCCAGCAAGGTGGTGGAGACCGACAAGCAGGTCTTTACCAGCAACGAGCCGCTCACTTATGAGCAGTGGCTGGAGTACCCCGATGGCCGCAAGGCCTACTTCGAGCTGCGCAAGGTGCCTTTCTTCGATCGCTTCGGCAAGCGGCTTGGCCTGCTCGGCTTTGGCCGCGACATCACGGATCGCAAGCAGTATCAGGACAAGCTGGAGAAGGCGAGCCGCGACAAGACTACCTTCATCTCCACCATCAGCCACGAGCTGCGTACCCCGCTCAACGGCATAGTGGGGCTCAGTCGCATGCTGATGGATACTCCCCTCGATCCCAAGCAGCATCAGCAGCTCAAGACCATCCACCTGAGTGCGGTGACGCTCGGCAACATCTTCAATGACATCATCGATCTGGACAAACTCGATCGACGTCGGCTGGAAATCGCGCCGACCCCCATCGACCTGCCCGCTTTCCTCGACGAGCTGGAGACGCTGTCGCGTATCCAGGCGGAGCAGAAGGGGCTCTATCTGCATTTCGATCGGGATGGTGACATGCCGCAGTTCGTGATGGCCGATGGCACCCGGCTGCGCCAAGTGTTGTGGAATCTGGTGGGCAATGCGGTCAAGTTTACCGATGAGGGCGGGGTGACGGTACGCTGCCTCTCCCACGCGGCCGATAAGCCGGGCAAGCTGGCCCTGCACTTCGAGGTAGAGGATACCGGCGTCGGCATTCCTCGCGTCCAGCAGGAGAAGATCTTCGCCATGTACTATCAGGTGCAGGGCAAGAAGCACGCCACCGGCACTGGCATAGGGCTGGCCGTCTCCCGTCAGCTGGTGCAGGCCATGGGCGGCCAGCTCTACGTGGACAGCGACCCGGGTGAGGGTTCCTGCTTCACCGCCGAGCTGGAGGTGGACTGCGTCGAGCCTCAGGCCGCCGAAGCCGAGCCCGAGATGCCCTCCCTCGATATCCTGCTGGTGGAGGACGTGGAGCTGAACGTGACGGTCGCTTGCGCCCTGCTCAACAAGCTCGGTCATCAGGTGCAGGTGGCGCGGGACGGTGCCCAGGCGCTGGCCATGGCCAATCCCGATGACTTTGACCTGATCCTGCTGGACATTCAGCTGCCGGACATGACCGGATTTGATGTGGCGGCCCAGCTGCTTGAGCGCTACGGCGACAGTTTGCCGCCCATGGTCGCGCTCACTGCCAACGCCACCGGCGATCGCCAGTACTATCGGGATCACGGTATGCAGGATGTGATCAACAAGCCGCTGGGCTCCAGAGCTGTGCGGGAGGTGATTGGCCACCTGTTCGCAGATCTGGCCGACGATGAGGCGGACGAGCAGGCCGATGCGGGCAGCCAGGATGAGTTGCTCGATCTGCCCTTCCTCACTGACTACGCCGATACGGTGGGCAAGCCGGTGCTGCTTTCCAGCGTCGAGCTGTTCGAGAAGATGATGCCTGACTACATGGCGGTGCTCGACTCCAACATGATCGCCAGGGATCAGGCCGGCGTGGTGGAGGAGGCGCACAAGATCAAGGGGGCGGCCGGCTCCATCGGCCTGCGCCGGCTGCAGCAGCTGGCCCAGCTGATCCAGAGCCCGGATCATCCCGCCTGGTGGGAGAACGTTGAAGACTGGATAGAGTCGCTGCGCCACGAGTGCCCGGGTGACATCGCCCGCTTGAAGCGCTGGTTGCTCTCCTGAGGCAGGTGGCCGCCTCTTTACGCACCGAAGGAGATGAACAACATGTATCAGCGTCTGATCCCGTCACTGCGCAGCCACCCCTGGGGTGAGGAAGATCTGCTGGAGGCGACCGAGCTGGATCGCGCCCGCATCGTGCAGGCTGCGCCGGTGCGCCGGTTGCAGCAGAAGACCCAGGTCTTCCCGCTGGATGTGAAGGCCTCGGTGCGCAGTCGTCTCACCCATTCGCTGGAGGTGCAGGAGACGGGTCGCCAGATCAGCCGCCGCATTCTGGCGGCGCTGCCTGCGGGCTCGGTGTGCGGGGGGGCCTTCATCAATCTGGTGGAGATGTCCTGCCTGCTGCACGATGTCGGTAACCCGCCGTTTGGTCACTTTGGCGAGCAGGTGATGAGCCAGTGGCTGGCACAAGAGCTGGATACGCTGTTTGCCGCCGCGCAGGGGACAGCGCCCAGCCCGCAGTGGGCCGAACTGCGCCAAGATCTGCTGGTGTTCGATGGCAACGCCCAGAGCCTGCGGCTGGTGCACAGCCTGCACGAGCTGAACCTGACTCTGGGGCAGCTGGCCGCCTTGTGCAAATATCCACAGCAGCCCCTGCACGACGGTCAGCATCATGGCTGGGCCAGCAAGCGCGGCATCTTCTTCAGTGAACAACCCCTCTACCGTTCCCTGAGTCAGAGCCTGGGACTGGCGCCCGGTTGCCGTCACCCGCTGGTTTACATCATGGAGGCGGCCGACGACATCTCCTACTGCATCGCCGATCTGGAAGATGCGGTGGATCGGCGCATTCTCAACCTGAGCGAGCTGCAACAGGCACTGCGCCTGGCCGATGAGGGCGTCTACATGGCCGGGTTGCTGGCGGATGCCACCGCCTCTGACAGAGGCTTCTTCCCCCATTTTCGTCAGCATCTGACTCAAGACTTGATCGCGCTGGCCGCTCACACCTATGTGAGCGAGCACGACACCATACTGAGTGGCACCTATCCCCAGGCATTGCTGCATGGTCAGGCACCGGCAGCCATGGTGCTCGATACCCTCAAGCAGGTGGCCCGCGAGCAGGTGTTCATGCGTCCCGAGGTCGAGGCGCTTGAGCTGGAAGGCTATGCCGCCTTGCGTGGCGTGCTCTCCACCTATGCCTGCCTGCTGGCGCTGCCCGTCAGCCAGTTCGAGCGGCTGCTGGCCGGGCAGGGGGGCAGCGAGCTGTTCTTCGCTCGCCGCCTGTTTCACCGCCTGTCGGCCCGTCATCTCAAGGCATACCGGCTGGCGGTGGCCAGCCGGGATCCCCGTTTCGACAAGGGTGCCGAACAGGAGTGGTACTACCGGGTAAGGCTGCTGCTCGACTATGTGAGCGGCATGACGGATACCTATGCGCTGGAAGAGTTCCGCCTCTTGTCCGGGATCTGACACGCGACAGGCAAATCCTGTGCGTAGCTTCCGGGGCGGGTGTGTGCGGCAGACGGGTGAGAAAGCGCTGTCTCGTCTGGATATTGATAGATGTCTCACTCCCCCATATGGGGGTGAGGTTCTTGTATAAAATTCGGTCTTTTTTTAGACTGTGGCAACCTGTTCAACTTTCACTCGGTAAGGAGACGAATATGCAACATTCAATGCTAAACGTTGCGTTCGATCGCTGCATTGGCAGCGCGAAGACTCGTGCTCTTTTTCTACCGCGTGGAGAAAACAGGTAACACCTGCTTTTTCATCACCCGCGGTTGTCCCGCAGGGTGATCACCTCTCTCCGGGAGAACCGCACGTTCAACTGGAGAATATCATGTCTATCGAACTGACCCTGCTGCGCACCGTCGAATCCCTGGTTCAGAAACGGATCACCCGGCTGGAGCGCCGCACCAGTTATCTGCACCTCTCGCCCGCCTTGCTGAAAGACATAGGTCTGGAAGGGCAGAATGTGCAGATAGCCCACATCCGTGAGCAGGAGTATCAAACCGGCTTCCGGCTTGGGAATCGAATAACCTGACAAGAAGGGGACTGGCCCCCTTCTTGCAGAAAAATGGCAGGCTTAGGCCTGCCATTTTTCGTATCCGGTTGAGTTTAGTTACGAATTTCTGGTCGCACATTTTGCCAAAATCCCTATGATCGCTCTCCGGTCTGTTCAGGAGTTGTCCATGCTTCATCGTTGCTATCGTGCCTTTTTGCTGTTCTGGCTTGCCTGTTGGAGCCTTGCCGCAGCGGCAGAAACTGGCCTGGACAAGGATAGACTGGGGCTGTCCGAGCGCCTGTGGCTCGCTTCGCGCAGCGATTTGGTGGTCGGTATGCCTTCGGTAGCCTGGCCTCCCTATGTTTATGCCAATAGCCAGGGGGGGTTCAGTGGCCCGCTGGATGATTTTGCCTCCCAGATTGCCGCTCGGCTGGGGCTGACTCTGCGCTACAAGACCTATCCCTACTATGCAGGCGCCCAGCAAGCTTTGCTTGACGGTGAAGTTGACATGCTGATCGGGGTAACTCCCAGCCACACGCGTCAACAGAAAATGCGTTTCACGTCGGATCTCATGGGGCTGCCCCGTGGCATTTTGCTGGCGAAGGGGAATGACCTGCTGACCCTGCCGGCAGCACGTCAACTGCGTTGGGTGTGTGAACATGGCTTCAGCTCCTGTGAGGAGCTGAAGCAGCTGGGCATGGCGCAACTGGTAGAGGCTGACAGCAGCGATGAGGCCGTTTTCATGGTGAAGAAGGGCTTGGCGGATGCCTACTTGTCCGATCTGCCTGCGCTGGTTCGCTTGCAGCGCCTGCAACAGCAGGCGAGTCTGAAGGTGATCACCCCTGACTGGGTGACGGATACCTCGCTGGCCATGGCGGTGGGTCCCAACAATCAGGGCCTGCTGGGCCTGCTGGAACTGGCACTCAACGATATTCCCCTTGATGAGCGACGCCGCATTCTGGAGACCGGTGGCATAGTCGACTACGAACTGGCCAATGGCCCCCGCCAGATCGTGTTCAACCAGAGCGAACTGGAGTGGCTGGCCCAGCACCCGACCCTGAGATTCGGCGTCGCCCCCGACTGGCCGGCGGTGAGCGAGATCGACGGCAGCGGCCAGCTCAAGGGATTTCTCGCCGACCTGCTCAAACTGCTCAGCATGCGCTCCGGCCTCAAATTTACGCTGGTACCGACCAGCAGCTGGGTCGAGACTCAGGCGCTGTTCAAGTCGCGCAAGCTGGACCTCATTCCGGCCATTACCCCCACAGCCGTTCGGCGTCAGTACAGCCTGTTTACCCCGGATTACGCCTTCATCCATCGGGTGATTGCCGCCAGGCAGGGGGGAGAGCAGTTGGACAATCTCAGTGAACTCAAGGGCCACAAGGTGGGCATAGTCGGTGGTTCGGTCGAGGAGCTGATACTTCAGGAAGTAGGGGCCAATCCGGTAACGGTCAGCAGCGATACCAAGCTGCTGCCCCTGCTCGATCAGCATGAGGTCGACTATGTGCTGATGAGCATGACGACCCTGGAGCAGGCGCTGCAGAAGGGATTCAACCATCGCTATCAGGTGGTGTTCTCCGGCAACGAGTTGCGGGTGCCTATCGCCATGGCTGTACACCAGCAGGATCCCATGCTGCAGCAGATCCTGACCAAGGTGCTGCTCTCCATCCGGCCGGAGGAACTGGAGAAGCTGGAACACAAATGGCTCTCCTTGAGCATCCAGACCGGTATCAATCCGACTACCGTGCTGCTCTGGTCCTCTTTCGGGATCGGCGCCTTCCTGCTCAGCGCCTTGCTGTTCATCGGCTGGAACCGCACCTTGCGCCGCCAGATCGCCCAGCGCCAAGTGGCCGAGCACAAGTTGAACGAGCAGCTGACCTTCGTGCAGACCCTGCTCAATTCCCTGCCCAACATGGTGGCGCTGCGTGACCGGGAGCAATCCATCAGCCTGTGCAATCAGGCATACCGGGATGCCTTCATCGGCGCCAAGGTCGACGATGATTGCTACGATCTCGACGGCATGCCGCCCGAGGAGCGGGAACGGGTACTCAGGGAGGAGCTGGAGGTGTGGCAGAGCGGCGAACAACTGGAAGGGGCGGGTTACAGTCGTCGTCAGGATGGCTCCATGTTTCACGTCATCTATGTCAAGCGCCCCTACCGCTCCCCGAACGGGGACATGCTCGGCGTACTGACTGTGCTCACCGACGTGACCCGTATCAAGGAGGCCGAGGCGCGGGCCCGTCATGCGGAGACCCGGCTCACCCAGATCACCGACAGCATGCCGGGCATCGTTTATCAATACCTGTGGCAGGGGCCTGGCAAGGGCCGTTTCTTGTATGCCTCGCAGGGGGCGAGCGAGATTCTGGGTACCAGCCAGCAGGAGATCCTGTCGGCCGAATCGGGTGGCGAGGTGTTCGGCTTTACCGAAGAGGCGCTGCAGGACTTTGTCAGCAAGGTGGCCAATCATGCCGAGACGCTGGCGCGGCTCGATCTGGAAGTCAAGGTTGCGCGTCCCGAAGGGGATCGCTATTTGCAAGTGCGCGGCAGTTTTGTGCCGCAGGAAGAGGGGGACCTGATCCTCAACGGGGTGATCCAGGACATCACGGCGCTCAAGCGCCAGGAGCACGAGCTGCGAGAGGCGCGCGCCTATGCGGAACAGGCGATGCAGGTGCGCAGCCGCTTCCTGGCCACCATGAGCCACGAGCTCAGGACTCCCATCTCCGGCATGCACGGCATGCTGGAATTGTTGCAGATGAGTGAGCTGAACGAAGATCAGCGCTACATGTTGCGCAACGTCATGACGTCCACCAACAACCTGCTCTATCTGGTCAACGACGTGCTCGACTTCTCCAAGATAGAGGCGGGCCAGCTGCAACTGCATTATCAGGATGGTCGCCTCGCCTCCGTCATCTGCGATGTGATCCGCGGCCATGCCACCCTGGCCCATGGCAAGGGGTTGAAGGTGACGCTGGAGTGGGCGCCAGAAGTGCCAGATCGGGCCCGTATCGATGCCGTGCGGGTAGGGCAGGTGCTCTCCAATCTGCTCAACAATGCGATCAAGTTCACCGAGCGGGGAGAGATCCGCATCCAGGTCAGCTATCGTGCCGAGCAACTGCTCATTACCGTCAGCGATACCGGTATCGGCATTGCCGAAGAGAAGCAGAATCGCCTGTTTACCCCATTCGAACAGGTGGAGTCCGACATAACCCGACGCTTCGGTGGCACAGGGCTGGGGCTGGCCATCTGTCATCAGCTGACCCAGAAAATGGGGGGCAGCCTGACTCTCGAGAGCAAACCGGGTCAGGGAACCCGGTTGACGTTCAGTTTCCCGTTGACGGAGTGCCAATGGGATGCGCCGCCGCTGGCAGGCCAGCAATGGTGGCTGTTTGGCGAGGATGCCGCCCTGCAGTCTGCCATGCAGCGATTGGGGGCCAGATTGCATCGTCTGGATCCACAGCAGTGGCAGCAGCCGGTGAGTGGTTTGTTATTAGCCGAGGAGGGTTGGCTCGAGCAGGCTCTGGGCAGCGAGTGGTTGACGCGTTTGCAGCAATCCCCCCTCAAGGGCATAGTGCTCTCCCCGCTGGAGGCGCTGCGCGGACGAATGAGTTCGGATGCCTGGTGGCGTTTGGGTCAATCGCCGCTTTACCCCGATCTGTTGCTGGAAACCTGCCACCAGTTGCTGGGGGAAAAAGCGATCCATCCGGTGCAGGCCCATGCCGCTCAATTGCAGGGGCGGGTGCTGGTGGCCGACGATCATCCCATTAATCGCGCCCTGCTGGCGCGCCAGCTTGCCATTCTCGGGGTGGATGCCGAGGTGGTGGACGATGGCGAAAAAGCGCTGCGTACCTGGCAGGGGCAGGACTTTTCCCTGCTGCTGACCGATTGCCACATGCCGGTGATGGATGGCTACACCTTGACCCGGGCACTGCGGGCGCAGGGTGAAATGGTTCCGATTATCGGCGTCACGGCCGATACGTCGGAAGGGGCCGGCCTGCAGATGCAGCAGGCCGGCATGAACGACATGCTGTTCAAGCCCTACACCCTGGATACCCTTCGCCAGATGCTGGCCCGCTGGCTGCCGGTGGTCGTGCCGGTGGAAGAGGCGGTTCCACAACCTCCTGAATCGGCCAGGAAGCAGGGGGAACGCTGGATCTCGCTGTTTGGAGATGAGGAGGTGGCCCGCAGCATGGCGCGGGAATACCTGGACTCCAACCGCCAGGATGGCGATGACATGATGCTGGCGGTGGCTCGCCAGGATACCCATGCCCTGGTGGAGACGGCGCACCGCATCAAGGGAGCTGCCCGCATGGTGGGGCAGTTGGCATTGGCAGAGGAAGCGGCTCGGCTCGAAGCGGCGGCCCGTCTGAAGCAGCTGGAAGAACTCACCGAGTTGAGCCAGACAGTACAGGCGCTGATGAATTCTATTACACGCGAAATTGGACTATGGCTCGATGAACAAGACACAGCATGAGTTGGTGATCATGGTGGTGGAAGACCACGCATTCCAACGCAAGGCTCTGATGCACCAGATCCGTGGGCTCGGTTATCCCTCCCTGCTGGAGGCTCAGGACGGGCTGGAGGCGCTGGCCATGTGTCAGAGCCACCAAGTAGACATCCTGTTTTGCGATCTGCGCATGCCCGGCATGGATGGCATGGCATTGCTGCGCCGCCTCTCCCTCGGCGGCTTTCGTGGCGGCATCATCCTCTCCAGCGCGCTGGAAGATGACGTGGTTGAAGCCGTGCTGCGAATGAGCGCCGCCTATGGCCTGCAGGTGCTGGGGCGCATTGAGAAGCCCTCCAGCCAGCAGCAGATCAGCCAGCTGATCGGTGCCTGGCGGCCACAGCAGGAACGGGCCCTGGAGGAGGACGGCCATAGTCTGACCCTGGATGAGCTGAGTCAGGCGCTGGAGCAGGATCAGCTACTGCCCTGGTATCAGCCCAAGGTGAGCTTTGGCTCGGGGAAGTGGGTCGGCATGGAGGCGCTCGCCCGCTGGCAGCACCCGGACTATGGCCTCATCTCACCGGCTCGCTTCATTCCGCTGGCGGAGCACAACGGGCTCATCGACCAGCTGACCGAGGTGATCATCAGCAAGTCCCTGCGCGATGGCCACCTGTGGGAGCAGACGGGTCTATCCCTCAACTTGTCGATGAACCTCTCCACCACCTCCCTCATCGAGGGGGATCTCTGCAACACCCTGATCAACCAGTGCCAGCGCTGGAGCATCAACCCCGAGCTCATCACCCTGGAGGTGACGGAGAGCTCGTTCGTGAAGGATCTGGGCAAGTCGCTGGAGGTGCTGACCCGCCTGCGCATGCACGGCTTCGGGCTCTCCATCGATGACTTCGGGACCGGCTACTCCTCCATGCAGCAGCTGGCCCTGCTGCCCTTCACCGAGCTCAAGCTGGATCGCTCCTTCGTCGATCGCTGCTATGAGGACCCCTCACGTTTGGCCATAATAGAGTCCAGTATCGAACTGGCCCGTAAACTGGGACTCAAGTCGGTCGCCGAGGGGGTTGAGGATGAACTGACCTGGCGACTGCTGGCCAGATTGGGGTGCGACGTGTGTCAAGGCTTCTTCTCAGCCCGGCCCATGCCGCGCGATGAATTGATGGGGTGGCATGACTCCTGGCGCGAACGGTTACCGGGTCTGATCGGGGACTGAGTGTCGGGCAACATACCCACAGTCGAACAAGGACGTTCATGAAAATTTCAAGCAAGTTGTTGCTAAGCTTCTGTTTTATCAACCTGTTGGTGATCCTCTCCTCCATTCTGGTCTATCACCAGCTCGGTCGGATCGGGCAGGCCGCATCCAATCTGCTGGAGCAGGCACTGCCTGCCCTGCAGCGGGATGAAGCACGCCAGAAGGCGTTGGTGGCGACCGTCTCCTCCTTGCGCGGTTACCTCATCCTCGGCAAGGACCCGGCCCAGGCCGCCCGCCTCAAACAGGAGTGGGAAGGCGCCTGGCAGGCCATCGAGCAGCAGCCGTTCACGCCGGCCCTCGCGCAATCTCTCAAGGCGTTCAAGGGCAATCAGGAGAAGGTGTGGGCCATCGCCCATACCGAGGAGAACCTGCCCGCCCACACGCTCATGCTGCTGGAAGCGGGCCCGCTGGCGGAATCCGCTCTCGATCAGCTGCAATCTTTTGCCAATGAAGAGGTGGCCACGCCGCAGGATCAGCTGCCGGGGGATCGCCGATTGCTGCTCAAGCAGGTGGGGGATGCCTACAATGGCCTCTCCAATGCGCTCTCCGCCTTGCGTGACTTCCTCATTTCGGGTGATCCCGAGTATCGAACCAAGTATCAGGACTACTATCAGTTCCACCAGCAGCGTGTCGCCGAGGTGAAACAGCAGCAGGCCAACTTTACCGAGGCGCAGAAGGGGATCTGGTCGCTGTTTGAAGAGATGTCCGCTCCCTTCGCCGAGCTGGTGGGGCAGGTGATCAGCAAACGTCAGGCCCCGGACTGGGATCAGGCCAACTACCTGATGGCGACCGATATCGAACCTGCGCTGACCCAGCTGGCAGGCCAGCTGGCGGCCCAGGTCACCCAGACCAGTGCCGAGGTGGACAGCATGGGCCACAAGATGGCCAGCGCCGGACAAACCATCAACCGCACCCTGCTGCTGGCCACCTTGACCGTCATAGTGCTGGGCACCCTGGTCGCGCTGCTGTTCAGTCGCCGCTTGACCCGGGACATCGCCAGCCTGGTGGTGCGCGCCGATCTGGTAGCCAACGGCCGGCTGCCATCCCGCCCCCTGCCGGTGCAGAGCCAGGATGAACTGGGTGGGCTGACGGGCTCCATCAACCAGATGTCGCAGCAGCTGCGCCAGCTGGTCGGCGAGATCCAGGGAGCTGTGGGGCAGGTGGAGGGGGCATGCGTCGAGGTCGGCGACACCACCCGGGCCATCGTCACCGATCTGGCGAGCCAGAATCAGCGGGTCGATACGGTGGCGGCGGCGATCGAACAGATGTCGGTCAGCACCCGGGATGTGGCAGGCAACATAGCCGATGCGGCCCGGGCAGCCCAGCAGGCCGAGGTGCAGACGCGGCAAGGGAGCAACGCCCTCGGCCGCATGACCGCCACCATGCAGGAAATAGCGACCATGATTGCCCAGGCCAATCAGGCCATGGGGCTGCTCAGCACCCAGAGTGAACAGGTAGGACGCGTCACCGAGGTTATCGCCACCATAGCCGAGCAGACCAATCTGCTGGCGCTCAATGCTGCCATCGAGGCGGCGCGGGCGGGAGAGCAGGGGCGCGGTTTTGCCGTGGTGGCCGATGAGGTGCGTCTGCTCGCCAGCCGTACCAGCCAGTCGACGACCGAGATCAGCCAGACCATCGCCAGCATCCAGCAACAGACTCGCCAGACGGTGAGCACGGTCGGCAGCGGAACCCAGCTGGTGGAGCAGGGCCGGGATGCGGTTGCGTCGGTGACGGAGACGCTCAGTGCCATGCTGCAGCTGGTGCAGGATCTGTCCGGTCAGCTGGGGGCGATCGCCACCGCCACAGAGCAACAGTCCCGGGTTGCCCAGGAGGTGGCGGGTACGGTGGAGGAGATTGCCGGGTTGAGCCGACAGTCGAGCCAGCGCAGCCGGCAGGGGGAGGAGATAGTGGCCAGACTGGCGCAGGACACGGGACGGCTGACGTCCGTCATCAGCCGCTTTGAACGGGAGGCCTGAGGCGGAGCGAGGCGGCATAAAAACGGGGCAGGCTGATGGGCCTGCCCCGTTTTTTTAATCCAGACGGCGGAAGGCCTGGTTGTCGACACTGCTGGAGGTCTCCTGATTGAGCAGATTGACCAGAAAGAGTAAGGCGTTGCTCGCCATGGACGCCAGATGAGGGTCAGTCCAGACGGCGGAAGGCCTGGTTGTCGAAACTGCTGGAGGTCTCCTGATTGAGCAGACTGACCAGCAGGATGGCGCGTTTCTCCCCATCCGGTTCCAGATAGATGGCCTCGAATCCGGCCAACGGGCCAGATTCGATCAACACCTTGTCACCCTGGGTCGGCAGGTTGGCGTAGCTGGCTCGCGCCTCGTCGCTGTCATCGCGGCTCATCAATTGATAGACCAGCTGACTGCTGATGGAGGTCCACTCCTTGCCGAAGTGAATGATGCGGCTGATGCCACGGGTCGACTTCAGAGTGACAGGGGTGACCTCTTCCAGATCCACATAGATAAACAGATAGTTGGGAAACATGGGTTCCCGCACCGGGACACGCTTGCCCCGCCGCAGTTTCTCGATTTCTACCATGGGGTAATAGGATTCAATCCCCTGGGCTTCAAGATGGGCGCGGGCGCGGGCCTCTTCCTTTGGCTTGCAGTAGGCCAGATACCATTTTTTCATGTTCTGTTACGTTCGTGTTGCCGTGCTCCCGGTTATGATAACCGCGGCAATAAAAAAGGCCACGCTTGGCGTGGCCTTTTTTGCAGAGTGAGTGATCACCAACCTTTGACGATGCCGCCTTTGAACAGTTCGTCAGCAGTTTTGTACACTTCGTCGCTCTGGAAGGCCTGGACGAACTGTTTGACCTTCTCGTCATCCTTGTTGTTGCCACGGGAGACGATCAGGTTGACGTAGGGGGAGTCCTTGTCTTCCACGAACAGGCCGTCACGGCTTGGCAGCAGATCGATCTGGGAGGCGTAGACGGTATTGATGATGGCCAGATCCACGTCTTCCAGGGAACGGGGCAGCTGGGCCGCTTCCAGTTCAACAATCTTCAGCTTCTTCGGGTTGCTGGCGATGTCGAGCACGGTTGCTTCCAGACCGGTACCCTCTTTCAGGGTCAGCAGACCCTGCTTTTGCAACAGGATCAGGGAGCGACCCAGGTTGGTCGGATCGTTCGGCACGGCAATCTGCGCGCCCTCTTTCAGATCGGCCAGAGCCTTGATTTTCTTGGAGTAGCCGGCGATGGGGTAGACGAAGGTGTTGCCGACCGGCACCAGATCGAAGCCGCGATCCTTGACCTGGCTATCCAGATACGGTTTGTGCTGGAAGGCGTTCAGATCGATGCTGCCATCATTCAGGGCCACGTTCGGGGTGGCGAAGTCGGAGAAGGTAACGACTTCGACGTTCAGACCGAACTTGTCCTTGGCGACCTTGGCCGCGGCTTCCACCAGCTGGGATTCCGCCCCGGCGATGGCGCCTACTTTCAGGGTCTTGTTCTCTTCTTTCTGGCCACAACCGGCCAGAACCAGGCCAGCCAGCAGGGCAGCCGCAACGGATTTAATGCCAAATTTCATAAAAACCTCCTGTCAGAAATCGACGATTAACGATGATCACATGTGTTGACCAGGCGCTCACCTGCGCTCTGGATGAGTTGAACCAATAAAACCAGAATGACGACGGTTGCCAGCATGACGGTGGGGTCAAAGCGCTGATAGCCGTAGCGAATACCCACATCACCCAGACCACCGCCTCCGATGGCACCGGCCATGGCGGAGTAGTTCACCAGCGTGACCAGGGTGATGGTGACGCTGTTGACGATGCCGGGCAGGGCCTCGGGCAGCAGCACCTTGGTAATGATTTGCAGGGGTTTGGCACCCATGGCCTTGGCCGCTTCCAGCAAGCCGTCCGGCACCTCCATCAGGGCCCCTTCCACCAGACGGGCGATGAAGGGCACGGCACCTATGGTCAGCGGCACTATGGCGGCTATGGTGCCTATGCTGGTACCGACGATAAGCCGGGTCAGCGGAATAATGGCAACCAGCAGAATGATGAAGGGCACCGAGCGGCCAATGTTGACCAGAATGCCGAGCAACTTGTTCAGGGCCGGGTTGGTCAGGATCTGGCCCGCCTTGGTCACGTGCAGTGCCACACCCAGCGGCAGGCCGAGCAGACAGCCAAACAGGGCGGAGGCAAACACCATCAGCAGGGTGTCGCCGAGCGCTGTGACCAGCAGATTAATCATTGCTTCGGACATAGCCCATCACCTCCAGCTGAATATGGTTGTCTATCAGGAACTGCTGGGTCGCCTCGCACTGGGCCTCATCCCCGAACAGCTCTGCCAGCAGGAAGCCGAACTTGACGCCCCCGGCATACTCGATATCGGCGCTCAAGATGCTGATGTCGATATTGAAGCGACGGCTCGCCTCGGAAATCAGTGGCGTATCGACCGTGCTGCCGGTAAAGCCGAGCTTTACCAGCGGATAACTGTTGGCTACCCGCTCTGCACTCATCCTGTCCTGATACTCCTGCGGCACCTCCAGATGGATGGTGGAGTGGATGAAGTCCCGTGCCAGCTGGGTCTTGGCGTTGCTGAAGAACCAGGCAACCTCGCCCTGTTCGATCAGGCTGCCGTCGCTGATGATGGCCACTTCGTCGCAGATCCCCTTCACCACGTCCATCTCGTGGGTGATGAGCAGGATGGTGAGCCCCAGCTTGACGTTGATCTCCTTGAGCAGGGTCAGGATCGAGCGGGTGGTCTGCGGATCCAGAGCCGAGGTGGCCTCGTCACACAGCAGTACCTTGGGGGCCGGTGCCAGCGCCCGGGCGATGGCGACACGCTGCTTCTGACCGCCTGACAGCTCGGACGGATAGGCATGGGCACGGGCTTCCAGCCCGACCAGGGCCAGCAATTCATCGACCCGTGCCTGGATTTGGGCCTTGCTCCAGCCTGCCAGTTCCAGCGGGAACGCGATATTGGCGAACACGGTACGGGAGGAGAGCAGGTTGAAGTGCTGAAAAATCATGCCGATCTGGCGGCGGGCCTGGGTCAGCTCGCGCTCCGGCAGGGCGACCAGGTCCTGACCATCGACGATGACCTGGCCTTCTGTCGGGCGCTCCAGCAGGTTGACACAGCGAATGAGGGTACTCTTGCCGGCCCCCGAGGCGCCGATCACCCCGAAAATCTTGCCTTGTGGCACATGCAGGCTCACGTCACGCAGCGCGTGCACGGCATCACTGCCTTTACCGTAGACTTTGTTGAGACCGTTCAACTTAATCATGGATTCTTCCGTGCTAACAGCCTTAAAGCACAGGGCGCTACAGGCGGGTGAATTGGGCAGAGGTTCCACTGGGTTGCTCTGTCATCATGGAGGATGATGCTAAGATGTCTGGATGGCTGTGTCAACGCGTGTTTATACTTCTAGACGTCTAAAAAAGTGATAAGGATTCCCGTTTGCCAACTAACGCGGACGGTGATCTGGCTCACATCAATATTGTATTTGGCAGTGTAGCCATATCGCCGAATATCAAATGGTAAATGTGTTCTTATCTACTTCTTTATTAGTCTCGATTCGGGTTTGCCCGGTCATGCTGCAATCGCTACCGGATCGGCACAAATCATTCCACTTTGTTCTGATCGTTGCTTTCTTGGCCTGCGTCTTGATGCAGCGCAACAAGGGCAGCGCTTGGGCTTGGATTGCAATTGCCTGTTTTTTATACTGAAATAGCATGATATGCAGGAGGGCGGAGCAATGCGATTTCAACAGATCAAGGACTTGCTGCTGTATCTGGAACAGGTTCATCACCAGCTCGGACTCTGCTACGGGCGACTGATGGCCGAGGTGGATGGCGAGCGCAGTCGGTTGCTGCTGGCCTATCTGCAAGAGCGGGAGGAGGCGGCCAGGGTCCATCTAAACGACTATCTGGGCCAGCTGGGGGACGGGATCAGGGAGACCTGGCTTGAGCGAGGGTTCAGCGAGGATCTGTTGCCTGACATCCAGCGGCTGTCACTGCCTGCCATGGCGCAGACCCAGGACATAGTGCAGCAAGTGTGCCGTCAGGAGGAGAAACTCATCGGTGAGCTCAGTCACCTGGCCCGCGAGTGTCCGACGGAAGAGACGGCCGCACTGCTGAGTGCGCTGTCATCGCTGGAGCAGACCCGCCTGACCCGGCTGGTGCACGGAGTACACAGGCTCGATGATATCTAGCACACGGGGCAATCAAAAGGCCCGGCAGATACCGGGCTTCTTTCATCATCTGCCAAGCGTCCGGCTCAGCGGGGGGCTTGCTCCAGGCTGAGCTCGGCGGCATGGAGGGCTGCGCCTATGATGCCGGCCTGATTGAGGTTGGCGGCCGCTATCAGGGGAGCCCGAGTCTCAATCTTGTCGATGAACTTGTCGAGCTTGGAGGAGCTGCCGCCCCCCAGAATGAAGAGATCGGGGGAGAACAGAAACTCCAGTCTGGCCAGGTACTTGTTGAAGCGTTTACCCCAGCGCCCCCAGGATAGATCCTCGCGCTTGCGCACCGCATCCGAACAGTAGTGCTCGGCAACCATGCCCTCCAGCATCAGGTGGCCCAGCTCGGTGTTGGGCAGCAGTTGGCCATTGACGAACACGGCTGTGCCGATGCCGGTGCCGACCGTGACCAGTATGATGACTCCCTTGCTGCGATCCTTGCCGGTACCGAAGCGCATCTCGGCCAGGCCAGCCGCATCGGCATCGTTGAGCACATGGCAGGGCAGGCCGGTCACATCGGCAAACAGGTGAGCGGCATCGGTTTCAATCCAGCTCTTGTCGATGTTGGCCGCACTCTTGGCGATGCCGTTGTGGATGGTGGCAGGAAAGCCGCAGCCCACCGGGCCCTTCCATTGGAAATGTTCCACCAGTGCCTTGAGGGTATGTGCAACGGCAGCCGGGGTGGCCGGTTGCGGCGTCACCAGACGATGGCGTTCGCCAATCAGCTCGCCCGTAGCAGTGTCGACCAGGCATCCCTTGATCCCCGAGCCACCGATATCCACTCCCAACATCTGCATCAGATTGTTCCTTTTATAGTGCCGACGGTTAACCGTCGGCAGAGCATGAAAAAATGGCTTGTATCCGGCAAGGGGCAGATCGCTTATGCGTGATCCGGCAGACCTTTTTCGATGCAACGGATCAACAAGCGGGTTTTTTTGCTGTCATCCTGCTGGCGCCGGGCCAGGGTCGCCAGCGCCCACGCTATGTGCTCGGCCACCATGGGCTCCGCCTCATCCTGCGCCAGCTGCAACGCGGTTATGACGTCCGGGGTGGCCGGGCCGTTGCCGAGCGCCACCGCCAGGTTGCGGCGCCAGCGCTGATAGCCGATACGCCGGATCGGGCTTCCCTCGGTATGTTTGAGGAACTCGGCTTCGCTCCAGCGCCACAGTGTCAGCAGGGGCGGGCGATGCAGGTTGGGGCGCGGGCTGAAGTCGGACTCGGGGCTCACATCCGCATAGCGATTCCAGGGGCAGATGAGCTGGCAGTCGTCACAACCATAGATGCGATTGCCCATCAGCGGTCTGAACTCTTCCGGGATGGGGCCGTCGTTCTCGATGGTGAGATAGGAGATACAGCGGCGCCCATCCACCACATAGGGCGCGATGATGGCGCCGGTCGGGCAGATATTGATGCAGGCCACGCACTTGCCGCACTGCTCTTTTTCCACAGGGGCATCCAGGGGTAGCGGCAGGCTGATCAGCAGCTCTCCCAGAAAGAAGAAGGAACCTGCCGACTCGTTGAGCAGCAGCGAGTGCTTGCCGATCCAGCCCAGTCCCGCCTTGGCGGCCAGCGGCCGCTCCAGAATGGGGGCCGAGTCGACGAAGGGGCGCCACTCTCCCGTGGCCTGACAGAGTTCCCGGCAGCGTTGTTCTATGCGATCGCCCAACTGTTTGAGGCGGTTGCGCAGCACCTTGTGGTAGTCGCGGCCGAGGGCGTAGCGGCTGATGTAGCCGAGGGTCGGGTCGCGCAGGGTGGCGGCGAAACCGGCTTCGAAGGGGAGGTAGTTCATCCGCACTGACAGCACCCGCAGGGTGCCCGGCAGCAGCTCGTGAGGCCTGGCCCGCATCATGCCGTGGCGGGCCATGTAGTCCATGCTGCCGTGATGGCCGGCATCCAGCCAGGCCTGCAACCTGGGCTCTTCGAGGCTGAGATCCGTGTCCGTGATGCCGACCTGGTCAAATCCTAGCTCGCTCGCCCATAGCTTGATATCGTGGGCCAACTGCTGAAAATCAGGCGTGCTCATGCCGCATCGGGTACCCGGAGTGTGTCAGCCAGAGCCAATGGATGAAAGTCAGGAGCCATCATGGTACAGGTCATCGGGGATGTTATCAGCGGGAAAGAGGTGCGCAGTTTACCACAATCCCTGTGGCGGACTGAACAGATCCGCGCGCTGGAGCAGCGCTGGGCCGAGCGCGAAGGGCAGGAGCTCTACGCCCTGATGGAGCGTGCCGGTGCGGCGCTGCGCATCTATGCCACCCACCATTGGCCGCAGAGTTGCAACTGGTGGATCTTCGTCGGCCCCGGCAACAACGGCGGGGACGGTTATGTGCTGGCGCGCCTCGCCAGGCAGATCGGTCTCGAGCCTTTGGTGATCGCTGCCAGGGAGCCTGCCGAGCTGAAAGGGGATGCCAGGCGGGCCGCGGATGAGTGGCTGGCGCTGGGGGGGAGTGTGCTGATGGCCGGCGCGAGCGAGCTGGATTCATTGCCGCCGCCGGATCTGGTGATAGATGCACTGCTCGGTACGGGTGTCCATACCCCTCTCTCGCCGCTTCTGACAAAGATCGTCGCAACAATCAATGGCTTGGGCGCCCCTGTGTTGGCGGTGGATCTCCCTTCCGGCCTCGATGCCGACACGGGTCGTGCCATGGGGGCCCTGGTCCGAGCCAGCCGCACCCTCACCTTCATCGGTATCAAGCAGGGCATGCTCACTGGCGAGGGGGTGGATGGTGTCGGCCGGCTCGATTGCGATCCCCTTGGCATCACGCCGGAGGCTGGTCTGCAAGCGGCTGCCGAACGGATCGATTACCCCGGCCTCAAACACCTGCTGACACCGCGCCAGCGCTCGGCCCACAAGGGTTCCCACGGCAAGGTGCTGTTGGTGGGGGGCAATGTGGGCATGCAGGGGGCCATAGTGCTGGCGGGTCTTGCCTGCCTGCGGGCAGGGGCCGGTCTGGTACGGGTATGTCAGCACCCGAGTCATGGTTCCGTCAGCCTTTATCAAGCCGAGTTGATGAATACGCAGGCAGATGCGGATGAGTGCTGGGCCTCGGTACGGCTGGTGGGGCCGGGACTCGGTCAGGACGAATGGGGTCGCCGCCATTTTGAGTCCTTGGTCATTGAGGGGGCACAGCTGGTATTGGACGCCGATGGATTGAATTGGCTGGCGCTATGTCCCCGTCATCAGGATAATTGGGTGCTGACGCCTCACCCGGGTGAGGCGGCCCGCCTGCTGGGCTGCTCCATTGCCGAGATTGCAGCAGATCGTTTTGCCGCCGTGCAGCGCTTGCAGCAAGCTTTTGGCGGCGTCGTGCTGCTCAAGGGGGCGGGCACGCTCATCTGCGACGGCCAGGGGATAGCGCTCTGCGACGAGGGCAATCCCGGCATGGCCAGTGGCGGCATGGGCGATCTGTTATCTGGTATAATCGCCGCCCTTTTGGCCCAGGGCTGGTCTGCCGTCGAGGCAACCCGGCTGGGCGCAGTGATCCACGGGGAAGCGGCCGATCTGGCCGCCGCAGACGGAGAGCGGGGCATGCTGGCATCAGACCTGCTGCCTTTTATCCGTCGACTGGTTAATCCCGACACCATAACAAGTTAAAGAAGAACATGGCAAAACAGTTGATGATGACACTGCCGGACGAGGCAGCAACAGTGGCACTGGGTGGCCGTCTGGCACACGCCTGCCAGCAGGCGACCACGGTGTTCTTGCACGGCTCCCTCGGGGCCGGAAAAACCACCCTGACCCGTGGCTGGGTGCAGGGGCTGGGCCATCAGGGCAAGGTCAAGAGCCCGACCTACACCCTGGTCGAGCCCTATGAACTGGCCGAGTGGCAGGTTTACCACTTCGATCTCTACCGCCTGGCCGATCCGGAAGAGCTGGAGTTCATGGGCATTCGGGACTACTTTGCCGCCAATACCCTCTGTCTGGTGGAGTGGCCCGAAAAGGGTGACGGCTGGCTGCCGGCTCCCGATCTGGACATTACCCTGACTTATGTGAACGAGCAGCGTGAGGCTCTGATAGAGGCTCGCACTGCGATTGGCGAAGCCATTCTGGAACGGTTGTCATCTACGTGCGCTTGATCCTTGTTATTGCCCTCTCTTTGATGGCCTTACCTTCCTGGGCGAATCAGCTCAAGAGTGTGCGGGTGTGGCCATCGCCGGATAACACCCGGGTGGTGCTCGACATGAGCAGCGCCCCCAATTACAACTACTTCACCCTGACCGGCCCGGATCGGCTGGTGATCGATCTCAAAGGGGCGAACAACGTCACCAATCTGGCCCGCATCGAGAACAAGAGCGAGCTGGTGCGCAAGATCCGCGAAAGCTCGCCGCTGGAGAAGGGCGGCCTGCGATTGGTGCTGGACTTGAGCTCCACCATCAAGCCAGTGGTGTTCCCGCTGGCGCCGGCTGGCCCCTATGGTCACCGGCTGGTGATCGACCTGCCTTATGAAGAAAAAGCCTCCGCCGCCGTGCAGGCTACGCCGGTGGGCGGCAAGGGCAGGGGGGTGGTGATCGCCATAGACCCGGGTCATGGTGGGGAAGATCCGGGCTCCATAGGCCCGCGCCGTACTTATGAGAAGCGAGTCACTCTGGCGGTTTCCCAGAAGCTGGCGGCACTCATCGACAGGGAACCCGGCATGCGCGCCGTGCTGACCCGTCGTGGCGACTACTTCGTCGACCTGAACAAGCGCTCCGAAATAGCCCGCAAGGCCAAGGCGGATCTGCTGGTGTCGGTGCATGCGGACAGCTTCCACAACTCCACCCCACGCGGTGCCTCTGTCTGGGTGCTGTCGACCAACCGCGCCAACCGCGAGATGGGCAGCTGGCTGGAGAAGCAGGAGAAACAGGGCGAATTGCTGGGCGGCGTCGGCAAGGTATTGGCCGAGTCCGATCCCAATCCCTATCTGGCGCAGACCTTCCTCGATCTTTCCATGGACAAGTCCCGCGCCGAGGGATACGACGTCAGTCGCCAGATCCTGCGCTCCATGGGCAAGGTGGCCAGGTTGCACAAGAAGGCGCCGGAGCATGCCAGTCTGGCAGTGCTCAAGGCACCGGACATCCCCTCGGTACTGGTGGAAACAGGCTTCATCTCCAACCACGCCGAAGAGAAACTGCTGGCTACCTCCAGCTATCAGGATCAGCTGGCTCGCGCCATCTTCGAAGGCATCCGCAACTACTACCGTGCCCACCCGACCAAGGGGGCCATGTTGACCGGCAAGGGGCAGGCCAGCAAACCCGCCGCGGTCAGCAGACCCGTGGCGGTGAGCAAGCCTGCCGTCGTGAGCAAACCGGCGCAGGTGCAGTCGCAGCCCGTGGTGACCAACCGGATGCCGGCCACGGAGCCAAACCGCAGCAGCGATGGCGGCGCCCCGGTCAGCAGCGTCAGCAGCTCGTCCGGCGCCGGTGTGATCAAGCCCTATGTGGTGGCCGCCAAGGAGCCGAGCGTGCCTGTCTCCAGCGTGCCGAGCAGCGACAAAGCCAGGATGATCCGCCACGTGGTCACCCGCGGTCAGAGCCTCTCTCGCCTCGCCGAGAAGTTCGGGGTGAGCCAGGCGCGACTGGTGGAGATCAACAAACTCAAATCACGGGATATCCAGATAGGGCAGGTGCTCTATATCCCCCAACAATAGAGACCGTGGGCAGCCATGCCGCTCCCTGTTTTACCGCCTTTCCTGGCTGGCCAGATTGCCGCAGGAAAAGGGGGGGGCGGTCTTGCTCAGTGGTGACTATGTCTGGATCCCGCAAGACTAAAGGTCAGGAGCAAGCCATGCCGATCCGTATTTTACCGCCCATTCTGGCCAACCAGATTGCCGCAGGCGAGGTGGTGGAGCGGCCCTCTTCGGTCGTCAAGGAGCTGGTGGAAAACAGCCTGGACGCGGGGGCCGACCGGGTCGAGATCGACATCGACAAGGGCGGCGCCAAGCTGATCCGCATCCGTGACAACGGCTGCGGCGTCGCCAAAGACGAGCTGGTGCTGGCGTTGTCGCGCCATGCCACCTCCAAGGTGGCGACCCTGGATGATCTGGAAGGGATCTGCAGCCTGGGGTTTCGCGGCGAGGCGCTCGCCTCCATCAGCTCTGTCTCCCGCCTCACCTTCACCTCCCGCACCCTGGAACAGTCCGAAGCCTGGCAAGCCCAGGCGGAAGGGCGCGAGATGCAGGTCACCGTCAAGCCGGCAGCTCATCCGGTGGGCACCACGGTGGAGGTGGTGGATCTCTTCTTCAATACCCCCGCGCGACGCAAGTTCATGCGCAGCGAAAAGACCGAGTTTGCCCATATCGACGAGCTGGTGCGCCGCATCGCGCTCTCCCGTTTCGATGTCACCCTGATCCTGCGCCACAACGGCAAGGTGATGCGCCAGTACAAGGCCGCCAATACGGTGCCCGAGCAGGAGCGCCGCCTGGCCGCAGTCTGTGGCACCCCCTTCATGCACCATGCGCTGGCGGTGGAAAGCGAGCACAGCGACGTACGGCTGTGGGGCTGGCTGGCGACCCCGGAGGGGGCCAGACCGCAGAACGATCTGCAATACACCTACGTCAACGGCCGCATGATGCGCGACAAGCTCATCAATCACGCCATCCGCCAGGCCTATGACGAGCTGCTGCCCGCCGACCGCTTCGCCGCCTATGTGCTCTATATCGAGCTGGATCCCCATCAGGTTGATGTGAATGTCCATCCGGCCAAGCACGAAGTGCGCTTCCATCAGGCACGCCTCATCCACGATTTCATCTTCCAGGCGCTGTTCACCGCCCTGCACCGGGAGGCGGCCGCCAGAGCCGAACAGGGCGAGCCGCTGGCCGAGACCCTGGTCGAACTGCCGGCCAGCGGACAGCTTGAATACCCGGACCAGGCGCCCCGTCCCGAGTGGTACGGTGCCGAGCACAACTATCGGGCACTGGCTTCGATGGGTGAAGTGCGAGAAGGGGGAGCGGCTCGCGCCGGCAACTATCAGCCGCCCGAGCCCCCCAGCCGGGATGCGATGCGTGGCATGGGCACGCTGCTCACTACTTTGCCCGGTGCGGGGCCCGCATCTGTCGTACCCGCGACCTCGGCGGTGGCGACCAACGCAGTCGTTCAGGCCGCGCCCGGCGTCTGGCGGGCGCTCACCCTGGTGGAGCAGGCCTATCTGCTGCTGGCGCGAGACTGTCAGCTGGGACTGCTCTCTCTGGTGCGGGCCGAGCGCCTGCTGCTGCGCAACTGGCTGCTGGAGGCCTGGGGGCAGGGATTGGCGGCGCAACCGCTGCTGCTGCCGGTCTCCTTCAAGTTGCCCAAGAACTTGATAGCGCTGGTTGAAGAGCAGGAACGTTTGCTCAAACGCATGGGGCTGGAGTTGAAAAACGGGGGGCGCGACACCATGATCCTGACTCGGGTGCCAGCCTTGCTGCGCCAGACCGATCTGGTGCGGTTATTACCCGAATTGTTGCAAATTATCGAGAGCGGATCTGACAGTGATGCGAGCCAGCTGGCTGAAGTATTATGCCAATGGCTGGTAGAGCAGGGGATAAGCCGCGAAAAAGTATATGATTTTTCAACTGCCAGTCGTTTGCTGGCGGAACTTGTGACCGATTTCAGTGACCAACTGGCAGACACGCGCATGGTGCGCCCCGTGTCGTTGACGAGCGTGCTGGCCGAGTTTGCCGATGGCAACTGAGGGGCGGGATGACCGCTTCTTCGACCAATAGCTAAGTTTTTGCAGGTGCGCCCGCTCCGGTGGCGACCATGCAAGGGGAGTTTTTCACGTGGCTGACTTGCCGACTGCAATTTTTCTGATGGGGCCGACGGCCTCCGGCAAGACGGATCTCGCCATCGAACTGTGCCAGGCGCTGCCCTGCGACATCATCAGCGTGGATTCTGCGCTCATCTATCGCGGCATGGATATCGGCACCGCCAAGCCGAGTGCCGACGAGCTGGCCCTGGCACCCCATAAGCTGATTGACATACTCGATCCTGCCTTGAGCTATTCGGCGGCGGATTTTTGCCGTGATGCCCTGCGGGAGATGGACGACATAGTCGCTCGTGGCCGCATTCCGCTGCTGGTGGGGGGCACAATGCTTTATTTCAAGGCGCTGCTGGAGGGACTTTCGCCGCTGCCATCCGCCGACCCCGTCATTCGTGCCGGGATTGAGGAAGAGGCGGCTCGCCTCGGCTGGCAGGCGTTGCACGAGGATCTGGTGCGCATAGACCCAGTCGCCGGTGCGCGCATTCACCCCAACGATCCGCAGCGTCTGAGTCGGGCACTCGAGGTCTATCGCATCAGTGGCAAGACGCTCACCGAGCTGACCCAGGTACAGGGGGAAGGATTACCCTATCGCGTGCATCAATTTGCCATCGCCCCGAGCGATCGCGCCCTGTTGCACCAGCGCATCGAACAGCGCTTTGACAAGATGTTGCAAAGCGGGTTCGAACAAGAGGTCAGGGCGCTCTACGAGCGGGGCGATCTCACCCCCGACCTGCCCGCTATTCGCTGCGTTGGCTACCGCCAAATGTGGGACTACCTGGCAGGGGAAGTGGAGTATGATGAGATGCGCTATCGCGGAATTGTTGCCACCCGCCAGTTGGCCAAGCGTCAAATGACCTGGTTGCGCGGTTGGCCCGAAGTCACTTGGTTGGAATCTGGTGAGTCTGGCAATCTGGCAAGGGTCATGGCCCGTGCCGGAGTGGCTTGACACTCCTGTATAATCAGGTTGTTATATTGATATCCGGTGTTTAAAAACAACAAACTATAAGGAAAAGAAGATGGCTAAGGGGCAATCTCTCCAAGACCCGTTTTTGAATGCGCTGCGCCGTGAGCGGATTCCTGTTTCTATCTATTTGGTGAACGGCATCAAACTGCAGGGTCAGATCGAATCGTTTGACCAGTTTGTCATTTTGCTGAAGAACACCGTGAGCCAGATGGTCTACAAGCACGCCATTTCCACCGTGGTGCCGGCTCGTGCCGTCAACCATCACCAGCACGTTCCTGGCGCAGCTGGCGAAGAACAGGGTGAAGCCGAGGCGTGATATCCCGAGGCGAGACGACTCGCCAGCCCAGATTCATCATGATTCCTGTCGAGGAGCAAGCGCTTGTTTGACCGTTATGAAGCCGGCGAACAGGCCGTTCTGGTACATGTCAACTTCAGCGATGAGGGTGAGCGAGAGGATCTGGAAGAGCTCAAAATGTTGGTGAGCTCGGCTGGGGTCTATGCGTTGGGGGTGGTCACCACCAACCGCAGTGCACCCAGCGCCAAATTTTTTGTCGGCAGCGGCAAGGCTGAAGAGATCGCGTCCCAGGTGCAGATGCTGGGCGCAGACGTGGTGATCTTCAACCATGCCCTGACCCCTGCCCAGGAGCGCAACCTGGAACGCCTGTTCCAGTGTCGGGTTGTGGACAGAACCGGCCTTATCCTCGATATCTTTGCCCAGCGCGCCCGTACTCACGAAGGCAAGTTGCAGGTCGAACTGGCCCAGTTACGCCATCTTTCTACTCGCTTGGTGCGAGGCTGGACCCACCTTGAACGTCAGAAGGGCGGGATCGGGCTGCGCGGCCCGGGTGAAACTCAGCTGGAAACCGACCGCCGCCTGTTGCGTGAACGCATCAAGGCGATTTTGCGCAGGCTCGACAAAGTGGCCAAACAGCGGGAACAGGGTCGTCGCGCCCGTAACCGCAATGAGATACCGACCGTTTCATTGGTGGGTTACACCAACGCCGGAAAGTCTACTTTGTTCAACCAACTTACAGCTGCCAGCGTGTATGCTGCCGACCAATTGTTCGCAACACTGGATCCCACCCTGCGTAAATTGGTGATTCGGGATGTGGGTGATGTGATCCTGGCGGATACAGTTGGATTTATTCGACACTTGCCCCATGATCTGGTCGCGGCCTTCAAGGCGACGCTGCAAGAGACCCGTGAAGCGGACTTGCTGCTGCACCTGGTGGATTGTGCCGATGAGCAGATGCAGGAAAATATCGATTCGGTGCAGCAGGTATTGGCCGAGATTGAGGCCGACGACCGACCCCAGCTAATGATCTGCAACAAGATCGACAAGCTGGCCGATCGTCCGGCGGGTCTGGAGCGGGATGATGAGGGACGCCCGGTGCGGCTCTGGTTGTCTGCCCAGACAGGTGAAGGCTGTGAATACCTGTTTGCGGCTCTGACCGAGTTGCTGGCCGGCTCCATGGTGCATCACACCCTGCAGTTGCCCCCTTCGGCCGCCAGATTGCGCAGTGCGCTCTATCGTCTGAAAGGCATTGAGCAGGAAGGTTTCAGCGAGGAGGGGGATTTTGTGTTGCAAGTTCGCCTGCAACTGGCCGACTGGAACCGCCTCGTGAAACAGGAAGGCGAGAATTTACAACGCTTTATCAGGCATTGATTCGTCGATGAAGATGAATGCTTATTAGACTTCATCAACGATTGATGACCAGATAGAGTTGATATCCATCCGCTTGTATTAATGGAGATGCTGATGGCTTGGAATGAGCCTGGAAACAACGGCAAAGACCGTGACCCTTGGGGGAACAACGGCAAGAATCAGGGACCCCCTGATCTGGACGAGATGTTGCGCAAGGTAAGCCGCCGTTTTGGTGGTTTGCTGGGTGGTGGCAAGTCAGGTGGCGAGATGGGCCGTTTTGGTCTCTCTATCGCGCTGGTCGTGGCCGTGGTGGTATGGGTCGTCAGCGGCTTCTATACCATTCGCGAAGCCGAGCGGGGCGTGGTGCTGCGTTTTGGGGAGTATTCCCATAACGTGGATCCGGGTCTGCGCTGGAAACCGACTTTCATCGACCGGGTTATCCCGGTGGACGTCGAATCTGTACGTTCCCTGCCGGCCTCCGGCTTCATGTTGACCCAGGACGAGAACGTGGTGCGGGTTGAGATGGACGTGCAGTATCGCGTGGTCGATCCCGAGCAGTACCTGTTCAGCGTCACCAATGCTGATGAGAGCCTGAGTCAGGCCACCGACAGTGCCCTGCGTTATGTTGTAGGCCACACCAAGATGGATGATGTCCTGACCACGGGTCGGGAAAAGGTTCGTCAGGAAACCTGGCAGGTGATCGATGGCATCATCGAACCCTATCAGATGGGTTTGCAAATCGTTGACGTCAACTTCCTGCCGGCACGTCCGCCGGAAGAGGTGAAAGACGCCTTCGATGACGCCATCTCCGCTCAGGAAGATGAACAGCGCTTCATTCGTGAAGCGGAAGCCTATGCCCGTGAAGTGGAGCCAAAGGCCCGTGGTCAAGTCAAGCGTCTGGAACAGGAAGCCGAAGGTTACAAGTCCCAGATCGTACTGAAGGCCAAGGGTGAAGTGGCTCGCTTCAATGAGTTGCTGCCCCAGTATCAGGCTGCGCCCGAGTTGACTCGTGAGCGTATCTACCTGGAAACCATGGAAGAGCTCTATCAACAGGCTAACAAGGTAGTGGTGGACATGCCGGCTGGTAACAACAGCATGATCTATCTGCCGCTCGACAAGCTGTCTGGCAAGGCGAATGCGGTGCAACCGGCTCGTCCGGCTGGTACACCTGTGGTGGAGCAGACTCCGCCGTCCAATGAAGGTGCCAACTCCACACCGACTCCGCTGCGTAGCGGTGACCGTTTCAGCTCAGGGAGAAACTAATAGATGAAAAAAATAGCTATTGGTGTCATCGCTGTAGCCGCAATGGTCTGCTTCTCTTCTGTCTTTATCGTTGATGAAGGTCAGAAGGGGATAGTGGTGCAATTTGGCAAGGTGAAGCGGATTGAATCCGGCGAGCCACGGCTCTATGAGCCGGGCCTGCACTTCAAGGTGCCGCTCATCGATCAGGTTCGTAAGATGGATGCCCGCATCCAGACCCTGGAAGGCCAGGCGGATCGCTTCGTCACCTCGGAGAAGAAAGACCTCATCATCGACTCCTACGTGAAGTGGAAGATCGAGGACTTCTCCAAGTACTACCTGGCAACCGGTGGTGGCAACAAGATCCAGGCCGAAGACCTGCTCAAGCGCAAGATCAACAACGGTCTGCGCTCCGAGATCGGTAACCGCACCATCAAGGACATCGTCTCTGGTGAGCGCAGTACCGTGATGGAAGATGCCCTGATGAAGATGGCGCGCTCCTCCGAGCTCGGCATCAAGGTGGTGGATGTGCGGATCAAGCAGATCAACCTGCCGGTGGAAGTCTCCAGCTCCATCTATCAGCGGATGCGTGCCGAGCGGACTGCAGTAGCTCGTGAGCATCGCTCTCAGGGTCGCGAGCAGGCAGAAATCCTGCGTGCCGATATCGACCGCAAGGTGACCGTCATGATCGCCGACGCAGAGAGTAATGCGCGTCAGTTGCGTGGTGAAGGGGATGCCGAAGCCGCCAAGATCTATGCCGACAGCTACAAGAAAGACCCCGAGTTTTTCAGCTTCGTGCGTAGCATGGAGGCCTATCGCAAGAGTTTTGCCGGTGGCAACGACCTGATGGTGCTCAAACCAGACAGCGAGTTCTTCCGCTACCTCAAGTCTCCTCACGGCACCAAGCAGTAAGAGACAAGCAATAAGACCAAAGGGCCTGATGATTCAGGCCCTTTTGCTTTATGGCGCCAGACCCCGCCGATACGGGCGGCTTTTTTGTGCAAGGAGCTGGAATGCTGACATCCATGTTGATGGGATTGGGGCTGCTATTGCTGTTTGAAGGGCTTGGCCCCCTGCTGATGCCGAAGGCCTGGCAGCAGATGTTGCGGCTGCTCAGCGATCAGCCACCCGAGCAGTTGCGCCGTATCGGTGGCTCGCTGGTGGTGGCGGGCGCAGTGATCCTCTGGATGCTGAGCCATTGAGCCATTTTGCTGGCACTAAAGCGCAGACAATAAAAAAGAGGCCAAAGGGCCTCTTTTTCATCCAGCAGGAGCCGTTGGCTCAGGCGTTGCGCTGTACTGCCATCTGGGCCAGGGTTTCCAGCGCCTGCTTGTGCTGGGAGTCCGGCAGGACGGCGAGCGCAGCGATGGCCTTGTCGGCCTCTTCCCGGGCCCGCATGCGGGCGTACTCCAGCGCACCGGTGCGATCCAGAATGGCCAGGATCCGGTCGAGATGCTCCATGCCGTTGCGGTGCTCGATGGCATCGCGCACCAGCTGACGCTCTTCGGGCGAACCCACTTCCATGGCCCGCAGCAGCGGCAGGGTTGGCTTGCCTTCGGCCAGATCGTCACCGACGTTCTTGCCCATCTCATCGCTCTGGGAGCAGTAGTCCATCACGTCGTCGATGATCTGGAAGGCGGTACCCAGATACTTGCCATAGTCGGTCATGGCCTGCTCAACGGGTTCAGGCTGATGGGTCAGCACGGCAGCGAGGCGAGTCGCGGCCTCGAACAGCTTGGCGGTCTTGCAATAGATGACCGTCATGTAGCTCTGTTCCGTGGTGTCCGGATCGTTGCAGTTCATCAGCTGCAACACTTCGCCTTCGGCGATGGTGTTGGTGGCATCCGACAGTATCTCCATCACCTTGAGGTTGGAGAGCTCGCTCATCATCTGGAAGGAGCGGCTGTAGAGATAGTCACCCACCAGCACGCTGGCAGCATTGCCAAACAGGGCGTTGGCTGTCTCCCGGCCGCGGCGCAGGTCGGATTCGTCGACCACGTCGTCGTGCAGCAGGGTAGAGGTGTGAATGAATTCTATGATGGCGGCGAGCTTGAGATGATCCTGACCTTCGTATCCCAGTGCGCGGGCGGCCATCACTGTCAGCATGGGGCGCATCCGTTTCCCGCCTGCACTGACAATATAGAAACCCAGCTGGTTGATCAGGCTGACATCGGACTGGAGTCTCGCCAGGATCAGTTCATTGACCGCCGTCATGTCGGCGGCACAGAGCGCACGGATAGTCTGTTGGTCCATAAGTCTCGTAACGTGACGGCAGCAATAACTGCGGTTTTAGCAATGGCGGGGATTCTACACGATTTCACAATGGGTTACAGTTAAGCGTTTATTCACGGCGGCAGATATGCGCACAAAATAAACTTTTTGCTAAATTGGCCTTGCCTGAGCAAATCGATTTGCGTAGAATGCCGGCCCATTGTTATAGGTTTTTGCGCGTGTCTGGCCTTGAGCAAATGACACGCCTTTACGGAGTTAATCAAATGTACGCGGTATTCCAAAGCGGCGGAAAACAACACCGTGTGGCCGAAGGTCAAATCGTTCGTCTGGAAAAGCTGAACGTTGAGACTGGCGCTACCATCGACTTCAACGAAGTTCTGATGGTTGCTGCAGGCGACACTTTTAAAGTAGGTGCTCCTTTCGTTGAAGGTGGCAAGGTTGTAGCTGAAGTTGTGGCTCACGGCCGTGGCGAGAAAGTGACTATCGTCAAGTTCCGTCGTCGTAAGCACCATCGTAAGCAAGCGGGCCACCGTCAGTGGTTCACTGAAGTCAAAATCACTGGCATCAGCGCTTAATTAGAGGAGTCCGATAGATGGCACACAAAAAAGCTGGCGGTTCATCCCGCAACGGTCGCGATTCTGAAGCTAAACGCCTTGGCGTTAAGCGTTTCGGTGGCGAAACAGTTCTGGCAGGCAGCATCATCGTTCGTCAACGTGGTACCAAGTTCCACGCTGGCACCAACGTTGGTCTGGGCACCGATCACACCCTGTACGCGAAAGCGACCGGCAAGATCCTGTTCGAAGTTAAAGGTCCGCTGAACCGTAAGTACGTTAGCATCGTTGCTGAGTAATTACGGACCGCAAGGATCCGAAGCCCCGCCAACAGGCGGGGCTTTTGTTTTTCTGACGCAGTTTACGAAAAAACGGAACGCAGATGTGCCTGGTGTTGCGCGAGGCATTCATCGCTAAGATGCGTATCGCCCGCAGGGGCCTGTACCACTATAATTGCGTATCGGTTTTTCGAATTAAGGTGACGGTTACCTATGAAGTTTGTTGATGAAGTCCAGATTCGAGTCGATGCCGGTGACGGTGGTAACGGTTGTGTCAGTTTTCGCCGGGAGTTGTATATTCCCAACGGTGGTCCGGATGGCGGAGACGGTGGCGATGGCGGCGATGTCTATCTGATTGCCGATGAAAACCTGAACACCCTGATCGATTACCGCTTCGAACGCTTCCATGCGGCCGAGCGCGGTGAGAACGGCCGCAGTGCCAACTGTACCGGTCATCGTGGCAAAGACAAAGTGCTGCGTGTTCCGGTCGGAACTCGCGCCAGTGATGAAGATACCGGTGAGCGACTGGGCGACTTGACCACTCATGGTCAGAAGTTGATGGTTGCCAAGGGTGGTTTCCACGGTCTGGGCAACACCCGCTTCAAGAGCTCCGTCAACCGGGCGCCGCGCCAGAAGAGCAGCGGTACGCCGGGTGAAGTACGTACCCTGAAGCTGGAACTGTTGCTGCTGGCCGACGTCGGCATGCTGGGTCTGCCCAACGCGGGCAAGTCCACCTTTATCCGCGCCGTCTCTGCGGCCCGTCCGAAAGTGGCTGACTACCCCTTCACCACCCTGGTACCTAACCTGGGCGTGGTGCGTGGCGAGAACTCCCGCTCCTTCGTGATTGCTGACATTCCGGGTCTGATCGAGGGTGCCGCCGAAGGCGCAGGTCTGGGGATCCGCTTCCTCAAGCACCTGGAGCGTTGCCGCGTGCTGCTCCACCTGGTGGATATCTGCCCGGTAGATGGCTCCGATCCGGCCGTGAATGCCGTGACTATCGTCAAGGAGCTGGAAAAATACAGCCCCGAGCTGGCGAGCAAGCCGCGCTGGCTGGTATTCAACAAGATGGATCTGATCCTGGAAGAAGAAGCGGTCGAGGTGATGGAGCGCGTCAAGGCTGCGCTGGCATACGAAGGCCCTGTCTACCAGATCACTGCCATCAGCAAGGAAGGCACCAAGAAGGTGTGCTACGACATCCTGGATCTGCTGGATACCATGCCGCGCACGCTGGTCGAAGATGCCAAAGAGGCCATCGAGAAGGTGGAGTTCAAGTGGGATGATTACCACAAGAATCAGCTGGCCCAGGCCGAAGCGGAGGCCGCAGCGGCTTCCCTGGCCTTCGATGAGACCCTCGACGATGACGACGACTGGGATGATGACGAAGATGATGGCGTTGAAGTCATCTATGTTCGTGACTGATCACGCGGTCCTGCCTGATCGGTGTGGCATATCTGCCCATCGATGAGAAAAACCGGAGTCTGGCAACAGACTCCGGTTTTTCTATGAGGGTCATCCAGACTAGCCTGATCACCCTATAGATATATTTCTTATGTCACTTATTGCCTGCCAACCGCAACTGATTATACTGCGCACCTGAATGCAACCTAATTGAAACAATATGCTAACCATTCTTGATGAATTGATATGCATATCTGTTTTGGGTCATTCTTATGGAAGGTTTGCCTGTTAAAATATTTATGCTTTAAATGATCCGTTAAAGGCTTGTTTGTGCATTTTATTGGAGTATTCTTGCGCCCGTTTTGCCGGGCGAGAGCATGAATATGCAAGGTGGCCTGGCTAAGGAAAAGTAACATTAAGGCTGTAGACCATGCTGGAAAAGACTCTGCAAGCACCTGCGCTCAATACCCGTCGCAACGTGCTGATGTTCCTGGTCCCGTCACTCGTCGGGATCCTGCTGTTCATGACCCCCGTCATCTATGACGGTAATGTCACCATACCTGTTGCTGTGCTGGCGAAGCTGGTGCAGACGGTATTTGCCGATTATCTGGTGGCCATGGTCAGTGCCATCATCACCACCACCATGTTGATGACGCTGATCACCTGGTTGTTCAAGCCGGCCATTCTGGTGCGACGCCCCTTCCTCAACAGCCTGTTCAATGTCTCTCCCTTCTGGGCCTGCGTGCGGGTGCTGGGTGGCGTGTTCGTGTTGCTGACCTTCTTCGAGGCGGGCCCGGCGGCCCTGCGTTCAGATGCGACCGGCGGCTTGGTGCTGCACGATCTGCTGCCTGTGCTGTTCTCGGTATTCATCTTCGCCGGCCTGTTGTTGCCTCTGTTGCTGGATTTCGGCCTGCTGGAATTCGTCGGCACCATGATGACTCGCATCATGCGCCCCGTGTTTCGGTTGCCGGGTCGCTCCGCGGTGGATTGCTTCGCTTCCTGGCTGGGGGATGGTAGTGTCGGCATCCTGCTCACCAGTAAACAGTATGAAGGCAAGTTCTACACCCAACGCGAAGCCGCCGTCATCGGCACCACCTTCTCGGCGGTTTCCATCACCTTCTGTCTGGTGGTGATCTCGCAGGTGAGGCTGGAGCACATGTTCGTGCCCTTCTACCTGACGGTCTGCCTGGCGGGTGTGGTGGCTGCCATAGTCGTGCCGCGCCTGCCGCCGCTCTCCTGGAAGAAGGACGTCTATGCCGATGGAACCCCCCTATGCCGCCAGCAGGAGTCAGTTCCTCATCAGCACAGCGTGCTGAGCTATGGCTATGAGCGGGCCCTGACCAAGGCCGAGAGCATGACGGACATGGGCGCAGTGGCGCGAGAAGGAGTGAAGAACGCACTCGACATGGTGTTCGGCGTGTTGCCGGTGGTGATGGCCATCGGGACTTGCGCCCTGATGCTGGCCGAGCACACCTCCCTCTTCAACTGGCTGGGGGCGCCATTTGTGCCCTTGCTGGAGCTGCTGCAACTGCCGGAAGCCGAGGCGGCGTCCAAGACGATCATGGTGGGCTTTGCCGACATGTTCATCCCTGCTGTGCTGGCATCGACCATAGAGAGCGATATCACGCGTTTCGTGATCGCCGCCATGTCAGTCACTCAGCTCATCTATATGTCAGAAGTTGGCGCTTTGCTGCTGGGCAGCAAGATACCGGTCAAGCTGTGGGAGCTGTTCGTGATCTTCCTGCTGCGTACCCTTGTCACTCTGCCGGTCATCGCCGGTGTAGCGCATCTGTTGTTCTAGGGCTGTTGCCTTGGATGAAAAACGGTCAACCTCGGTTGACCGTTTGTCATGGTGGATATTAGACCAAAGGGAGTCTTTTTAATGACGTGTTTTTACATTAACTTAACAATCTGAAAAGTGTGCCAGCCGAGCAGTAGGCAATTCCAATCAAACGCGACCAGGAGTTACCCCATGACCTCACTGCTCAGCTACCGGGCCGGTCCCTGCGATCAGCCCCTGCTCCATCAGACCATAGGCGAATATCTGCAAGAGATAGCCGAACGCTTTCCCGATCGGCCCGCTGTTGTGGTGCGTCACCAGCAGATCCGCTGGAACTACCGTGAATACCTGACCCAGATAGACAGGTTGGCGCTGGGCTTGCTGGCACTCGGCATTCGACCGGGTGACAGGGTCGGCATCTGGTCACCGAACAACATAGAATGGTGTCTGGTGCAGTTTGCCACCGCTCGCATCGGCGCCATCATGGTCTGCATCAACCCTGCCTACCGTAGTCATGAGCTGGCATTTTCCATCAACAATGTGGGTTGTCGTGCCCTCATCTGTGCCAGTGTCTTCAAGGGCAGCGACTACCTGGCGATGCTTAATGAGCTGGCCCCGGAATTGCTCAGTTCATCGCCCGGGCAGCTGGTCAGCGCCCGCTTGCCGAGTCTGGAAATGGTGATCCGGCTTGGTGAGGAGACCACCCCGGGCATGCTCAACTTCCCCGAGGTGCTGGCGTTGGGGGACCAGCAGGATCCGGCCCGGCTTGTGCAGATCGCGGCCACCCTCAAACCCGATGACGCCATCAACATTCAATTTACCTCGGGCACCACGGGCAATCCCAAGGGGGCAACGTTAAGCCATAGCAACATACTCAACAACGGCCGTCAGGTGGCGCGGGGCATGGCGTTCTGCGAGCAGGACAGGCTCTGTATTCCGGTTCCGCTTTATCACTGTTTCGGCATGGTGCTCGGCAATCTGGTCTGCATCAGTGTGGGGGCCTGCGCTCTGTTTCCATCGGAGGCATTCGATCCTGTGGCGACCCTGCAGATGGTGAGCGAGGAGCGTTGCACAGCCCTGCATGGCGTACCGACCATGTTCATTGCCGAGCTGGAGCTGCCCGGCTTTGGTGAGTTCGATCTCTCCTCCCTGCGTACCGGCATCATGGCGGGGGCCATCTGCCCCGAGCCCTTGATGCGCAAGGTGCAGACTCTGATGCACATGACCGAGGTAACCATCGCTTACGGCCAGACCGAGTGCAGCCCCATCAACCATATGACCGCCATTGATGCGCCGCTGGACAAGCGGGTCACCACGGTCGGCAGGGCCCTCGATCATACCGAGATCAAGCTGGTCGATCTGAGTGGTGAGACTGTCGCTATCGGTGAACGTGGCGAGATCTGTTGTCGCAGCAACGGCGTGATGCAGGGTTACTGGCAGGATCCTGCCAAGACGGCAGAGACGATAGATCAGGAGGGTTGGCTGCACTCGGGAGATATCGGCATCATGGACGAAGAGGGCTATGTGCAGATCGTCGGGCGCAGCAAGGAGTTGATCATTCGTGGTGGCGAGAACATCTACCCGCGCGAGATAGAGGAGCTGCTCTACGACCATCCGGCGGTGCAGGATGCGGCCGTGTTCGGGGTCGACAGCGAGCGCTACGGCGAGGAGGTATGCGCCTGGGTCAAGCTCAGGCCGCAGCATGAGGTCAGCGAGGAGGAGATCAAGCACTTCCTCTCGGCCCGTATCGCCTACTTCAAGGTGCCAAGATACATCCGCTTCGTGGAGGAGTACCCCATGACGGTGACCGGCAAGTTGCAGAAGTTCAAGATGCGAGAAGCCATGAGCCGCGAGCTTGCCCGCCAGTATGCCAAGGCGGCGCGTTGAGACGGTTTAGCCGCAATTGAAGAGGGACCCGAGGCCCCTTTTTCGTTGCCGGCTCTTGCTAGCGAGGCGCGATATTCAAGTCCGTAGGACACTGAATGGTCAGCGAATGGACTGTGTTGGTCATGCGATAGGGCTTGCCGGCCTTGTAGACCTTCTTCTCGTCGTCGTAGCTACCCGCCGTGTACTGGGTGGAGTAGAGCGTCTGCTGACGGCGATCCGTCTCCTTGTAGCCCTGCGGGCAGGTCTGGTTGGCCTGCTGGAAGCAGGCCGTCATGCTGCCGCACTCAATGTAGAAGCCGCGCTGGTTGGTGTCGGCCAGGTGTACCGGGGTGACGGTGGGTGGGGGAGGCAACAACAGTGAGCAGCCGGACAGCGTCAGTGTGCCCAGCAGGATGAGATGTTTTGACATAGATAACCTGAACAGTGTGGTGTGACAAAGAGTGAGGGGGAGTCTATTGCTCCCCCTTCGCTATAGGGGCACTGTTATAACCAGCGCGGTGTGCTCAGGCCAGTCCGCAAATGTAAGAAAATATGACCCGCCCCTATGCCAGTGTGGCCAGCAGGGCTGTTTCATCCACCTGGTCCAGCTGCTCGGGGGCGAGGAAGCGCACGGCGTAGTCGCGCCAGATGCCGCTGCTGACAAACAGGGCAAACAGGGCGGGATCGATGTGCTGCTCACGTACCATGCTCTGCATGATGGCCAGCGACTCGGACACCGTCTTGCCCGATTTGTAGGGGCGATCGCTCGCAGTCAGCGCCTCGAAGATGTCGGCGATGGCCATGATGCGGGCCGGGATGCTCATCTGGCTGCCCAGCAGCTGGCGTGGATAGCCCTTGCCGTCCATCCGCTCGTGGTGGCCGCCGGCAATCTCGGGCACGCTGCGCAAATGGCGTGGGAAGGGGAGCCGCTCCAGCATGCGGATGGTCTGAATGATGTGTTCGTTGATCTTGTAGCGCTCCTCTTCGGTGAGGGTGCCGCGGCCGATGGCTAGGTTGTAGCGCTCCCCCCGGTTGTAGAGATGAGTAGGCACCTTGACCTTGAAACCCCAGGGGTTGCGTTCGTCCAGCTGATCGTGGGCGGGACGGGGAATGAGGTGGGCTGGCTTGTCCGCCAGCAGGGGCTCGACGCATGGCAGCGGTGTGGCCGGCTCGCTCTGGCGCAGCTTGAGCTCCTCCCGGCTGATGCCGAGCCGATCGTCCAGGGTGCGCAACCAGGTGCGGTCGGCGATGGCATTCAGCCGTGTCAGCTTCTCCGGTGCCATCCACTCACCTCCCAGGTTGCACTCGGCGACGAAGGCAAACTCCTGGTCCAGGGTGCTCCAGAGCGGTGCCACCTCGTTCCTGGCCGCTTCCCGCTCCGATGCCGGCAGGCGCGCCGCCAGCGCTTCAATGTAGCCGTCGCGCTTGAGCACCTCGAAACGGGTGCGGATCTCGTGGATCCGATCGTAGAGGGTCTCCAGCTTGGTAGCCTTGTCGACCACGAATTCCGGCGTGGTGACCTTGCCGCAGTCGTGCAGCCAGCTGGCGATATGGATGGCTTCCCACTCCTCCTCATTGAGCCGAAAATCGGCAAACGGACCTTGCTGTTGTGCACAGGCCGCCTCGGTCAGCATCCGGGTCAGCTCCGGCACCCGCTGGCAGTGCCCGCCGGTGTAGGGGCTCTTGGCGTCGATCGCGCCGGCCATCAGCTCGATGAAGGACTCCAGCAGCTGTTTCTGCTCCTCCAGCAGGCGCTGGTTCTCGATGGCAGAAGCCGAGGTGCCAGCCAGCGCCTCGATCAGGCTGATGCGCGAGGCCAGCTCGCGCGCCGAACAGTCAGGCAGGATCAGCAACAGGCAGCCGATCAACTCCTGGCGATGGTTGCGCAGAGGCTCGACCACCAGCTGGCACGGGCCGGGGAAGGGGCCCCAGCTCGCCAGATGCTGCCGCCAGACATGATCGTCGACGGGAAGGGTGAGTCGCTCGCTCCGGGCCAGCTTGCCGAGCAGCGCTTCCTGCCAGGGGACTTGCCCGGCAGGCATGGCTTGTTGTCGCCAGCTCGCCTCTACCGCCACCATGCCCTGCTCCTGAGCCAGGTAGAGACAGCCCCCTTCAGCCTGCACTGCGGCTATGGTCTCATGCAGGATGCGGTTGAGCAGAGAGTCGAAGCGGTGCTCGGCCGCCAGCGCGCGGCCCATGTTCATGAAATTGCCCAGAGTCAGTCGCATGCCGGACATGGTACGGGCCAGATCGTCGATCTCGCGAATGGCAGACTCCGGCACTTGACTCTTCCCAAAGTCGAAGTGCTGGATCCGCTCCGCCTCCTGGGTCAGGGCCAGCAGCGGGGTGGCGGTACGGCGGGAGACCAGCCAGATCACCGGCAGCAGCAACAGCAGGCCCGTCAGTGCCCAGCCGAGATTGACCAGCGCCTCGTCACGAGCCTGTTGATAGAGCAGGTCGGTCGATACCAGCAGGGCGATATGGAAGGGGGAATCGGTCCCAAGGGGGGAGAGGTTGATCAGCCAGTCACTGCCATCGGCGGCGGTCAGGTTGAGCTCCGCCGGGTCGCTCAGCAAGGCGGGCTGGCTGATGATCCGCCGTTGCAGGTCGGGCAGGGCCGGGTGGGGCAGGCTGGCCAGCGTGGGCAGCTGGCTCAGCTGCTCGAAGCTGGGGAGATGCCTGGGATCTGCGGCCAGCAGGGTGGCGTATTCGTCGAACAGGATCACCTGGCTCTGGGCGGGTAGCTGCAACTTGCCGATCAGGGCTGACAGCCCCTCGACACTGGTATCGAGCCCGATCACCGCCCGTCTGTCATCACTCTCCACCGCCAGCGTCATACCCGGCTCCTTGGTGGTGAAGAAGAGATAGGGGCTGGTGGTGGCGATCCCCGCGCGCCAGCGTGCCTGCTTGTACCAGTCGCGGCTGCGGGGATCGTAACGGTAGTGGGGCATGGCCCTGCGCTCGATCAGGGTCAGCCGCTGATCGAAATAGAGAAACTCCCCCTTGCCCTGACTGATGCTTTGCACCAGCAGGGTACTGGTGGCCGGCACGCCGCCCAGTTGGGTCTTGGCCCGCTCGGTCAGCTTGCGCACCAGAAAGAAGTCGCCATCCTCATAGCCGGCGTAGACGGCGCCATAGCTGGGGCTGTTGGCCAGCACCTCCGTCAGTTGCGGCAGGTAGCCCAGGCGATCATCCAGGCTGGTCATGGCCGCCAGCTGGCCGCTGCGCAACAGGCTGAGCGACATGCGGGCCGGCCGCTCATTCAGCTGGAGCGCGAGGGACAACTGTTCCCGGTATTGCAGAAAGTTCTGTCGCTCATGCTCCAGCCCCTGGCGCGCCCCTTGCTGGAACTGCAAGGCGATAAGGGCGCTGCCCAGCAGGGTAAACAGCAGGATGAAGAGGGTGGCGATATGCACATAAAAGGGTTTACGACCTGGCCTGGCAGTTGTCATGGACGCATCCTTGTCACACGGGCGATTGCAGAGACGATCAGTCTGCAGTGTGCCAACAGGATGACAAAAAACACAATAACCCACTCAGAAATATCAGGATATGACCGGGGAAAGGCCCTTGCGACGAGAGAGTAACTTGTCACTTGATGCCCTGTCGCGTGATTCATTCAGGTATCTCGTGCTACATTGCCCTCCTTGTTACTGGCCTGTAAATCAATGGAGTGACCCATGTCTGCCATCCCCTATTCCGTGCTCGATCTGGTGCCCGTCCCCGAAGGATCCCAGCCGGCCGAGTCGTTTCGTCGTTCGCGCGAGTTGGCGCAACATGCCGAGCGCTGGGGCTACCTGCGTTATTGGCTGGCCGAACACCACAACATGCCGGGCATCGCCAGCGCCGCCACCTCTGTGCTGATCGGCCACCTGGCGGGTGCCACCAACACCTTGCGGATCGGCGCCGGTGGCATCATGCTGCCTAACCATTCGCCGCTGGTGATCGCCGAGCAATTCGGCACCTTGGCCTCCCTCTATCCGGATCGCATCGATCTGGGGCTGGGTCGGGCGCCCGGCACAGACCAGCGCACCATGCAGGCGCTGCGGCGCCAGCGCAGCGGCGAGGTGGACGAGTTCCCGGCGGATGTGCGCGAGCTGATGAGCTACTTTGGGGACGAGGCGGGAGCGGTACAGGCGGTGCCGGGTCAGGGGTTGCACCTGCCCATCTGGCTGCTGGGCTCCAGCCTCTACAGCGCCCAGCTGGCGGCGGCCATGGGGCTGCCATTCGGCTTTGCCTCCCACTTCGCCCCCGCCCTGCTGTTGCAGGCGCTGGAGATCTACCGTACCCAGTACCGCCCTTCGGCGCGCTGGCCCAAGCCTTATGCCGTGGTCTGCATCAACATGATCGCCGCCGACAGCGAGCGGGAGGCCCGCTTCCAGTTCACCACTGTGCAGCAGCAGTTCCTGCGTCTCTACCGCGGTGACGCAGGCAAGCTGCCCGCGCCCGTGATCGAGCTGGGGGAAGAGTGGTCACCCCGCGAACTGATGGCGATGGAGCAGACCCTTGCCCGCTCTCTGGTCGGCGATCCGGATCGGGTGCGTCACGGCCTCAAGGCGCTGCTGGCCGAGACCCGTGCCGATGAGCTGATGTTCAATGGCCCCATCGTCGACCATCAGGCCCGGTTGCGTTCTTTCGAGATCGCTGCCGAGCTGATGCAGAGTCTCTAATCCATGGTTTGAGCCTCGGTAAACGCTATCTTGAATAGATAGCGTTTACCGGGTTGCTGTCGGGTGACCGACACCTGTCTGCAGTGCTCACCGGTTGTGCTTGAAAAAGGCAGATATGATGAGCTTAATGTATTGATTTAAAAGGAAAGTCAGGTTTATGTCAGGCATCTGTCGTGTCGCTTGTCACATCTGAGCCCGTAAGCTGGCCCTGTCAATTACCACAAGGAGTTCGAGATGATCGTCAGGAAGTTGAGATTGCAACGGGGTTGGTCCCAGGATCAGTTGGCGACGATGACTGGTTTAAGTGTTCGCACTATCCAGCGGATCGAGCAGGGGCAGCAACCCGGACTGGAATCTCTCAAGGCCCTGGCCTCTGTCTTTGAACTCGATGTGGCTCAACTGGATGGGTCAGCGCAACAGGAGCGCGAGATGAGAGGGAGTGGCACGATGGATAAAAATGTATTGCAAGTATCGATGGAAGAGCAGGCCGCGATGAAGTATGTGGAGGCGCTCAAAGGTTTCTATTACCATGCTGTTAGCTATTTTTTAGTTATGTGCGGGTTGTTCGTTATTAACTACCTGAGCAATCCGGAGTATATCTGGGTCTGGTGGCCTGCGCTGGGGTGGGGGTTAGGATTGGCATCCCATGGTATCAGTGTGTACCAACCCTTCAAGCTGTTTGGCCCGGAGTGGGAGCGGCGCCAGATCGAGAAGCGGCTGGGGCGCAAGTTGTAATTTCAACACGATCATACCTTTACCCATATTTATATTACCGCATCATATCTACCCCCCTGAATATGGGCATTCCCACGATATGGCTGAAATTTATTTTGAGATGGGCGCTACAAGATAGTTTTGGCTGGCAGGGGGTTCATTTCGTGAACGAAATTATATATGACAATTATCATTAGATAACATTATTTTGTTTTCTATTAAGGATGGCAATATGTTGCTGTTAAATATTTTAGCAGAGACCCCTCTATGGGTCTGGATTTTGTTTTCCTTTCTCGTCCTTATAGGGGTAAATGCATTAAGTGATAGAGAGATGAATCTTAGAGGATTATTCATCATGCCACTGTTTTTTCTCTTGTGGGGTGGCATCACGGTGATTGAAGAACTGGCTTTCTTATTCTGGGGCTTGGCTGCGATGTCGGTGGGGTTGCTGCTTGGTTATGGGGCTGGTTGGTCTCTCTCGAGGGGCGGGCGTCAGTTGAAGAGCAAAGAGGGCTCTCATTTAATTATCTGGCCAGGAACTCCGTGGGTTATCATTTTCGTGATAATTACTTTTTTTACAAAGTACACATTAAATGTTTTTTTGAATATAGAGCCTGAGTTGAAATTTTCATTGTGGTTCAATATTTATTTTGGTGTTTTAAGTGGTCTGATTAGCGGTGTGCTTTGGGGGCGTACGTTGAATTTATATTTTACCTATCGACAAGCCAATTCATGCGGTTAACTACTATCCTAAACTGCCTCGTTATATAGAAGGCTAGACTATATGATTAGTACAGCCTTCCATCTAGTCACTATTATGACTGTAAGTTCTGAATGTGGAGAAAAAATATGGTGATTCTATATGTTTGCTTTTTTTGGTTTCTGATATCGGCTATCGCAGCATATCGAGAGAATGGAACAAGTATCAGAATTTATTGTGAAGCCCAATGCTCGCTCGATAAGGAAACAGCTTATGCTGCATATCTTGGAATTCCGGAGTTCTATACTAGCTTAAGTAAAGCACATAAAGAATTTTGCGTTCTTGACAAAAATTGGGAAGAAGGCGGACTTATAAGGATCAAGGAAAGCGCAGGCTTTCAGGATGTAGTTCACCACTACGCGCTCAAAGAGTTGATCCCTGGCGATAAAATTTATTTGGTTTCACTGAAAAGTAAGGTGAGAGTACTTGGCATTATTCATACGACAAATCGGACGGATGTTACATTTTCATTTTCAAGGGGTGAAAAAGGATCCAAACTAGGTTTGGAGATTCTAATTATATTTTCCAATCGCATTAGTCAAATTATAGCATTTGCGACGGGTACTAAGATTATTTGGAATCGTCATGCAGTTGATGAAATGAAAGGTCTCATTCGTGAGTTGGAAAAAAGAGCATATAAATGAAATTTCTCGCAAGGCTATCAAACTCTCGTCTCCTGCGCTACTTCCGGCAACGTTATATGTAACAAGAAAATTCATCTGAAAGGTTAATTAGGAGTTCATACACGCCTACGTTAGAAGAGATGAATTATATTATCCACAACCAGCGAAGAATATTCTGCAAGTCGTGAATAATCCAGTTCCACATAAGCAATGATCGGAGATTTACCCTGCGGGCCCAGATTGGCCACCCCGGTGTGGTTCACAGCAGGACAAGGTGGTAGGCGTTTATTGAGCAATATGGTCTGCGGTATAAGCGTTTTTAGATGATTAAATCTGTAGTTATAATTATGTGATGTTTGGTCACACACAACGCTTTGTTGCTCAAAAAACTCATGCGGATGCCCTAGTTAAGTACCTTAGTGTAATAATCGTGGTCATTTTTATCGGTTGGTATTTGATAATTTAAAATATTTCATTGTACGAAAAATGAGTCTTTATTTAATTGATGACACTCATCCGTTATCAATATAAAAGACATAAAGCCCGGTAGGTTGCCGGGCTTTGTTATTGATGAGGGTCTTGGCAATCCGTACGGTAGCGACCGCCTGATTGCTGCGCAGCTTCTAGCTGGCGTGAACCGGACAGGGGGTGGCGATCAGGGCATCATCTTCGTAGCGCCACAGGGTGAGGCTGTTGCCCCAGACGCAGCCGGTGTCCAGCGCCTTGATATCCTGTTTGCCGGTGTTGCCCATCAGAGCTGCCCAGTGGCCGAACACCAGAATGGGGTCATCCACGTGGTGCTCGCGCTGCTCGAACCAGGGGCGCAGGCCGGGGGTCGACTCCTTGGGGCCCTTCTTGCATTTGAAGTCAAGTCGACCATCGAAATAGCAGAAACGCATGCGGGTGAAGGTGTTGATGATATAGCGGTAGCGCTCGATGCCCACCAGATCGTCCTGCCAGCCATCGGGCTGATCACCATACATGTTGTGCAGCAGCCACTGGTACTGGTCGCCACGGAGCAGGCTTTCCACCTCGCGGGCGCAGTTGCGTGCCGTGCGGGCATCCCAGGCGGGAGATATACCGGCATGCACCATCATGATGGGCAGTTCGGGGTGCTCCGCCAGCAGGGGACGATGACGCAGCCACTCCAGCAACTCGTTCCGATCAGGGGCTTCCATCAGGGCCTGCAGCTTGTCTTTCTTCTTGAGCGGCGCGACGCCATCGGCGACCGCCAGCAAATGCAGGTCGTGGTTGCCGAGCACTGTGATGGCCCGTTGACCCAGCGATTTGACGAAGCGCAGTGTGTTGAGTGAGTCCGGGCCGCGGGCGACCAGGTCACCACAGAGCCAGAGCATGTCGTTAGCGGGATCGAACTTGGCCAGATCCAGCAGACGGCGCAAGTCGTCATAACAGCCCTGGATATCGCCAACAAAACAGTTCGCCATGAAACCTCAATTAATAATGTGGGGGATGGCCAGCGTAAAAGGCGCTATGGGCGCCTCGAATTGCTGTCCTGACGCATCTTGCAGGGTGTAGCTTCCTTCCATCACCCCCAGCGGGGTGGCGAGGGGGACGCCACTCTGATAGCGGAAGGTTTCTCCTTCGGCGATCACCGGCTGTTCCCCGACCACGCCGGGTCCCTCGACTTCCAGCATCTTGCCATTGGCATCCGTGATGAGCCAGCGCCGGTGCAGCAGTTGCGCCGGGCCGGGTCCCAGATTCTCAATTTCGATCAGATAGTGGAACTGGTAAGGGTCTTGTGTATCCGCCACATAACGGGGGTATGGGCGGATCACGATGTACGGGTGCGCCACGGGATCAGGCCTGTTGCTGATCCGCCAGCCAGTTGGCGATCATGACGAACTGCTCCAGGGAGAGATTCTCCGGGCGCAGGTTGCCATCGATCCCAAGCTCGGTCAGCTGGGCGTCCGTGATGAAATTGGCGAAGCTGTTGCGGATGGTCTTGCGGCGCTGGCCAAAGCCTTCGGTGCAGACGCGGCTCAGGCAGCGGATGTCTTTGGCGACTATGGTCGGATTCTTGTGCGGCACCAGACGGACCACGGCCGAATCCACTTTCGGTGCCGGCTTGAAGGCACCGGGGCCCACTTCCAGTACCGGGATCACCTGACAGTAGTATTGAACCATGACGCTCAGGCGGCCATAGGCCTTGCTGCCCGGACCGGCGGACATCCGCAGGACCACTTCCTTTTGCAGCATGAAGTGCATGTCTTCGACCCGGTCGGCGAAATCGCACAGGTGGAAGATAAGCGGGGTGGAGATGTTGTAGGGCAGGTTGCCGAAGATGCGCAGCGGCCCCTTGCCTTCCCCCATCAGGGTGCCGAAGTCGAAGCGCATGGCGTCGGCCTCGATCACGGTCAGCTTGTCCTTGAGGGTCGGATGCTCACGCAGGCGCGCGGCCAGATCCCGGTCAAGCTCGACCACTGTCATCTTGTCCATCTGGGAGGCGACCGGTTCGGTCAGCGCGGCCAGCCCCGGGCCTATCTCCACCAGGTTCTGGCCCGGCTGCGGGTTGATGGCGGCCACTATCTGATCGATTACATAGCGGTCGTGCAAAAAGTTCTGACCGAAACGCTTACGGGCGGTGTGGCCCATGTGCACCTTGTTGCTCTGCACCTTACTGCTCATATCTTTTTTTCTCTACCATCTTGATGGCGTGGTTAATCGCGGTGATCAGACTGCCCGGATCCGCCAGGCCTTTGCCTGCGAGATCCAGCGCGGTGCCGTGATCCACCGAAGTGCGGATGAAAGGAAGTCCAAGGGTGATATTGACCGAACTGCCGAAGCCCTTGTATTTGAGCACGGGCAGCCCCTGGTCGTGGTACATGGCGAGTACCGCATCCGCATCCTTGAGGTATTTGTCCTGGAACAGGGTGTCGGCCGGCAGCGGGCCGACCAGATCGATCCCCTCCTGGCGCAAGCCGGCCAGGGCAGGTTCGATCACGTCAATCTCTTCACGGCCGAGATGACCCCCTTCCCCTGCGTGGGGATTGAGGCCGCAGACGTAAATTCGGGGCTTGGCGATGCCAAACTTGGTTTTGAGATCCGCATCCAGGATGCGGATCACCTTGCCGAGACGATCTTCGGTGATCGCCATCGCCACGTAGGCCAGCGGGATGTGAGTGGTCGCCAGCGCCACCCGCAAGCCTTCCGTCGCCAGCAGCATCACCACATCGGCGGTGCCCGACTGCTGGGCGAAGAATTCGGTGTGACCACTGAACGAGACACCCGCCTGGTTGATGATCCCCTTGTGCACCGGGCCGGTCACCACGGCGGCAAACTCGCCGCTGAGGTTGCCGTCGCAGGCGCGCTGCAGGGTTGCCAGCACATAGGCGCCATTGCCTTCATCGAGTTCACCCGGCACCACGGGGGTACCCAGGGGCACAGAACAGAGGGTCAGGGTGCCCGCCCGCTGCGGTTGGGCAGGGGCCTTGGCATCATAGGGTTCCAGCTCGATGGGCAGCCCCAGCAGGGCGGCCCGTTCGAGCATCAGGGCGGGATCGGCGATCACCACCAGCTGGTGGGGCCAATCCTGCTGGGCTATCTGCAGCACCAGATCCGGGCCTATTCCTGCCGGTTCACCCGGCGTGACGGCGAGACGACGGCAACTCATCAGCTGCCGGCGCCTTCAATCTGGATGTAGGCCTCGTCACGCAGCTCGTCCAGCCAGGCCTGGGACTCTTCGGTGAAGCGACGGTTGTAGATCAGCTGATAGGCGCGCTGCTCCTGGGCCTTGTTGGTGGCATCCTGGCTGCGACGCTCTTCCAGCTGGACAATATGCCAGCCGTGGGTGGTACGGAAGGGCTCGCTGATCTGACCCGGTTGCAGGCGGTTGACCATGTCGCGGAATTCCGGCACATAGACGTTGGGATCGGACCAACCCAGTTCGCCGCCCTGTACTGCGGAGCCCGGATCTTCGGAATATTTCTCCGCCAGACTGGCGAAGCTGGCCTTGCCACTCTTGATGTCGTGCAGTATGCCGTCCAGCATGCCCTTGGCCTTCTCTTCACTCAAGATGATGGAGGGCTTGATCAGGATGTGGCGGGCGCGCACTTCGGTCTGCACGACCTGCTGCTGGCCCTTGGCATCGAATACCTTGATGATGTGCAGGCCGGCGCCCGAGCGCAGCGGACCCACAATGTCACCCTTCTTGGCACCCTGTACTGCTTCGGCCATCAGGGTCGGCATCTCCTGCGGGCTCATCCAGCCCCAGTCGCCCCCTTCCAGTGCCTTGGGTCCACTGCTCTCGGCAATGGCCAGCTCGCGGAAGTCGGCCCCCTTCTTGAGCTCGGCCAGGATGCGTTCAATCTTGCTCTTGGCAGCATTGAGCTGTTCGGCGCTCGGGTTGTCAGGCAGGGCAATCTGGATATGGCCGACATGGTATTGTTGTTGCTGCTGGCCCTGCTTGGCGAGGATATCCACCACCTGCTTGACCTCTTGTTCCGAGATATTGATGCGGCGGCGCACCTGGTTGCGGCGTACCTCGTTCATCAGTATCTCGCGGCGCACCTCTTCCCGATACTGAGCGTAGGTCATGCCTTCGCGGGCCAGCTGGGCACGCAGTTGCTCCACCGTCATCTTGTTGTCGGCAGCGATGCTCTGAATGGCTTGTTCCAGCTGGGTGTCGCTGATCTTGAGGCCCTGACGATCCGCCAACTGCAACTGCAGGCTCTCCTGGATCAGGCGATCCAGCGCCTGTTTGCGCAGGGTGGCGTCATCGGGCAGGGACTGACCGCTCTCCTGGGCAGACATTTTCACTTTCTGGACCAAGGCTTCCTGCTGGCTGGCCAGCACCACGTCCTTGTTGACCACGGCAAGCACCTTGTCCATCAGCTCGGGAGCGGCGAAGGCTCCCTGACTCATGGCTCCGAACAGACCTGCAGTCAGCAGGGAAATCAACGTCTTCTTCATATCCATCTCTCAAGGCGTTTGCCAGACCGCTTATTGGTCTCGCAGGTTAAACGGACGAATGTAGGGCAGTGCTTCGGTATCCAGGGAGGTTCCCTTGGAGCCGGTGCCCACGCTACCCAATCCTTTCATTTCAAACTGAATGCCGAAGCTGCGTTCGGCTGTGGAAGTATTGTTCACGTTGTTGGGCGTATTGACCCACTCCAGGTTGAAGTTGATGCTCCAGCAGCAGGAGTCGTACTTCAGGCCAACCTTGCGATCAGATTTCACACTCTGATCGAGCTCCTGGTAGTAACCCCCGTAGAGGTGCCACTGATCATTGAGCGGCGTGGTCAGCAGCAAGCCGATCTGGTTGAGATCGGTGACCTCGTTATTGGTGTTCGGCACAATGTTGGCATCGCGTACGAAACGATGGTTCAGCTGGCTGACCAGCTTCTCATGGCGATACTCAATGGCGCTGTTGGCGGAGCTGAACTGGCTTTGGTCTACATCATATTGCGCGCCGGCATGGGCAAACCACTGTTCGTTGATCTTGGCATCCCCCTCGAAGGAGAGTGGGGAGCGGGTGTTGGTGGTCAGGGAGTCGCTGGGGTAGAGCTTGACCCTGGGCGCAACAAAATCGAAAGCTTGGGCAACGGCCAACCGAATTCGTTCATCACCGGCCTCATCATATACCCGGCTGGTGACACCAACCGAGAGACGGTTGGAGTCACTGATGCGATCCAGACCCGCGTAGCGGCGGTCGCTGAACAGGCTGTAGTAATCCTGGCGCATGGTGGTGGAGTCATAGACACCAATGTTGTCCTGATCCGTGTAGGGCACATAGAGGTACTGGAACTCAGGCTCCAGAGTCTGGTTGGCATCGCCCCCGAACCAGTTCTGGTTGCGCTCGAAAGTCATGCCGCCCTTGAGACGGAAGGATGGCAGAGTCCGAGTGATGATCCCTTCATCCAGCGTGACCCCGTTGGCTCCTGCAGGAGTGAAGCGGCTGACGAAGGTCTGACTCATGTCGTCCGGCACTTCCTGATCGTAGCGGGTGTACATCAGCTTGTACTGGCTGTCGAGGTAGTAACCTGCCTCATCGATCAGCGGTATGGTCAGGGTGGGGGCTGTGTAGACCCGGGTGCCGGTGTAGGCGCTGCCCTGATTCTGGGCGATGGCCTGGGCGTTGTTGTAGCCGAACTTGGTGATCTCGGTATTCCAGGCCAGATCGTACCAGCTGCCCTGCTGGTAGTAGTTGTGATCGATGCGCGGCATCAGCTCGTGGGGCTGCTGGGCGCTGGCCAGCAGGATCTGGTAGGTCCGTACCTCGGTATTGATGTTCCAGTTGGGCTGGAAGTAACCGGCCATCAGGGATTGCTGCAACTGGTTGTCGACCTGGGTGCCCACCTTGGGGGAGAAGTCGTTGAAATAGTTGTAATCCCGGTCCCGTACCTTGGTGTAGTCCACCGATACCCGCATGGCGTTGTCCATGAACATGGATGTGTGACGGGCATTCAGCAGATAACGATGGCCATCGGAGAGGTAATCGTTGAGGCTCGGGGTCTCGTCGTACTGCTTGTCGTTGGCCAGGTTCTCGAAATAGAGGCTGCCGACGTGGGCCGGATCCGGCATGTAGCGGAACTCGACCTGCTCCATCAGGCCCCGTCTGTCCATGAAACGGGAGGTAATGGTGGCGTCGTAGTTGGGGGCTATGTTCCAGTAGAACGGCTGTGTGATGTCCATGCCGTTCTTGGAGCTCTGGGTGTAACCCGGGTAGAGCAGGCCGGTCTTGCGTTCATCCTTGATGGGGAAGTTGATGTACGGGAAGTAGAACACCGGATAGTCATAGAGCCAGAGACTGGCGTTCCAGGCCTCCCCGAACACCTCGGTCTGATCGATGTCGATGCTGCCCGCTTTCAAGGTCCACACTTCCTGCCCCGGTGGGCAGGTGGTGTACTGAGCCCCTTCCAGGGTGATGTTCTGGTTGTTGTTGGTCATGGTGACCCGGTCGGCGGAGCCACGTACCGGCGAACCATGCACCTGATACTTGCCGTCTTCCAGCTCGGAATTTTTGGTATCCAGGTTGGATTTCAGGGTTTTGTCACTGGTGACGGTGATCTGGCCATCGTTGTAATAGATGTTGCCGATGGCGATGACATCGCGGCTCTTCTGGTCGAGTTCAGCATAGTCTGAGTCAAATTTGCGCACCCCCTGACGAACCTTGACATCGCCCTGATAGACGGCAGTGCCGCCCTGCTTGGCCTCAAGCCGATCTGCATCCACCTCGACCGGTTGGGCGTTGGCGTCTTTGCCGGGGGCCAGCTTCTCTATTTTGGGAACATAGTCATAGCAGAGCCCGTCCAGGATCCCGGTGGCGGGGGGCGGCGTCAGCGCCGCCGCCTGCACGATGGCAGGGGTCAAGGCTGGAACAAGGCTGATGGTCAGGGCGATGGGATAAGCGTACCCCAGTGTCCATTTTGTCATGTGAAAGACTCGCGCAATCCGTGGTAGCTACGGCTGATTCAAAACATGCATTTTACGACAGGATTCATCGAGTTGACATTGCATGTCATTGCTTTATGTTAGCCGGCAATGATAAAGCATTATTGCGGCCAGGGCTAACAGCCAAGTGCTGCTTTCCAATTTGGTCCCCGACTTATGCACGATCGCGATTCCCTGCTATTGCAATGGGCGCGCCGGATCTCCGGTGATGCCAACCTTCAGTTGACCCTGATTTCCGGTGACGCCAGTTTTCGCCGCTACCACCGTGGCGCCGGCCTGGTGTGGGTGGACGCCAATCCGAAAACTGAAAAAAATCATGAGTTTGTCCGCAATGCCTCGGCCCTGCATGCAGGTGGCCTGCTGGCCCCCGAGGTACGGGCGGTGGACTACGAGCAGGGCCTGCTGGTGGTGACGGATCTGGGGGACACCCAGCTTATTGGTTGCCTGAACGCAGACAACGTGCTGGCCTGGTACGGCAAGGCCATCGCGCTGCTGCCGGCTCTGGGGGCGGTTACACTGGATCTGGAACCCTTTGATGCCGCCTTCATGGCCCGTGAAAACAGCATATTCCCCGAGTGGCTGCTGGGTCACCATCTACAACTGACCCTGAGTGCCGAAGAGCAACGGCTGCTGGATGAGACCTTTGCCTGTCTCACCACCAACAACCTGGCCCAACCGCAAGGGGTGATGCACCGGGATTTCCACAGTCGCAACCTGATGGTCTGTGGTGGTGACACGCCGGATGGCAGCCAGCTTGCCATCATCGATTTCCAGGACATGGTCATCGGCCCCTTGAGCTATGACTTGGTCTCGCTGCTGAAAGATTGTTACGTGCGCTGGCCTGATGCTGTGATCGAACAGGGCATGCGGCAGGGTTTCGACATTCTGAGCCAGGCCGGGTTGCTCGACGGGCTCGAATACGCCGCGTTTCGTCGCCATGCCGATCTGACGGGCATGCAGCGTCACCTGAAGGCGGCGGGCATCTTTACCCGTCTCTACCATCGCGACGGAAAATCAGGTTATCTCAAGGACATTCCTCGTACCCTGGGCTATGTGGTGGACACGTGCCACCAGCATGGCGCCGCGTATCCGGTGCTGGCTCGCTTCGGCCTGTGGCTTGAGCAGGTGGTGCTGCCCGGGATGAGCCGCATCGCGCAGGTGACGCCATGAAAGCGATGATCCTGGCCGCCGGCCGTGGCGAGCGCATGCGCCCGCTCACCGACAGCCTGCCCAAACCGCTGTTGGCGGTGGGGGGCAAGCCGCTTATCGTGCACCATATCGAAAAACTCAAGGCGGCCGGGGTGACCGAACTGGTCATCAACCACGCCTGGCTCGGCCACAAGCTGGTGGAGGCGCTCGGTGACGGCAGTCAGCTCGGCGTCCACATTCACTGGTCGGCAGAGGCGATCGCGCTGGAAACCGCCGGTGGCATAGTGCAGGCACTGCCACTGCTTGGCCCTGCGCCTTTTCTGGTGATCAACGGTGATACCTGGCTCGATCTGGACTATCGCTCCCTGGTGACCCTGCCGTTGGGGGAGGATCTGGCCTATCTCTGGTTGGTGCCCAACCCGCCCCAGCATCCGCACGGAGACTTCGCTCTGGAGGCTGGTCGGGTACTGGATGCGCCGGCTCTCACTTTCAGTGGTGTCGGGCTTTATCACCCGGCCGCCTTTGCCGGGCTCACGCCGGGGGCGCGCAAGTTGGCTCCCCTGTTGCGCGACTGGATGGCACAAGGTCGGGTGGGCGGCAGCCTGCTGGCCGGCGAGTGGCATGACATCGGCACAGTCGCGCGGCTGCACGAACTGGATGATCAGTTGTGCGCCCGCACCGATCGTCGTCAAGATTGACATCAAATGGCGCTTAATACCCTGCAAGCCGTCATGCTCTGCACGAGCAGAATGATCAACCGCAGGGATGCACTCATTAACATCACGAGGTCTTGAACCATGCGTATTTGGGGTAAGGTGCTTGGCGCCTTCTTCGGTTTTCTGCTCGGCAATATCGTTGGTGCCCTGCTTGGCCTCTGGATCGGCCATCGTTTCGATCGGGGCATGGGTATGAGCTTTCGTCGTGCCCCCAGCCAGCAACAACAGGCGATATTTTTTCACGCTACCTTCGCCGTCATGGGTCATATCGCCAAAGCGAGCGGCCAGGTCACAGAGCAGGAGATCCGGGTTGCCTCCAACCTGATGGACCGGATGAGACTGGTGGGCGATCAACGTGCCCGTGCCCAGGAGTCGTTCCGGCAGGGCAAGGAGGCTGATTTCCCGCTGCGGGAAACCCTGGCCGAATTCCGCCGTGCCAGCTTGGGGCAGCGCGACATATTGCGCTTCTTCCTGGAGGTGCAACTGCAGGCTGCTTTTGCCGACGGCAAGGTCGAAGCCAACGAGCGTGCCATTTTGCATACCATCGCAGATGAGCTGGGCTTCAGCCGTATCGAGCTGGCTCGCATCCTGGCGATGGCCGAAGCGCAGATGAATTTCTTCAACCGGGCTCATGGTGGCCAGTACCAGGACGATGGGCACGGCGGGCAACAGTATCGACAGGAGGCGCCCTCCAAGGATCGTCTCAAGGATGCCTATCAGTTGCTCGGGGTAAGCGAGAGCGACAGCGATCAGGAGATCAAGCGTGCCTATCGCAAGGAGATGAGCAAGCATCATCCGGACAAACTGGCCGCCAAGGGATTGCCGCCCGAGATGATGGAAATGGCCAAGGAGAAGACTCAGGAGATCCAGCAGGCCTGGGAGTGGATCCGGGAAGCTCGTGGCATTCGCTGAGGGCGGCAATCCGCTGTCAGCCTAAAGAAGTTATATCCCGCTTACCTGCTGCATGGGGCGCCCCGGCGTCTCATGCAAACCTCGCCTGATATCCGCGCCCTTCCCGTCAAGCTATCCAGTACTCTTCGCCAACCGAGATAATTCTTCATTAACGGATTGCCACGCCTTGCATCCCCCACGGTGGTAGTGCTCTTGGGGTATCTGCATGCGATATGTCCCCATTCTCAGCTTGGCATACCGCTCTTGGGGATCACTCTTTCCGATCGGCTATCACATGGGGCCTGGGTGAAGTCTGAATGAGGTACAAAGGCGGTTTACTGCGGTGGTAGCGATGCCGACTGCAATCACGAAAGCCTGCTGGGCAATATGGCGCGAGCAATGGGGAAGGAGAGATGAAAGCCTGAATATTCGCGATTGCCGCCCCTCGGTGTGATGGCCTGTTTCAAGGCCAGCCTTTCAACGTATTTGGGACAGCGTCAAAAAGGGAGGCCCATGGCCTCCCGTTTCATTACTCCTTGAGGGCGAACCCTTCGCCCTGCCGGTCATAGCGATAGATGGCTTGACCGTAGGAGCGGATCTCGACCCGCTGGATGCGGCGGTTGTCATCGATCAGGATGAACAGAGACTTGCCCGATTGCAGCCGGGTCAGCGGGCGATCCGGCCCTTCGATGGCGATCAGGCGGCTGAGCTCGGCCCCCGGCAGCTCGAACTTGCGCCAGATGGAGTAGAGGGTCTCGCCGGCCTGCACGTCGTGCTGCAGCCAGGTGCCGTTGACTTTCTCTTCAACCGGCTTGGCGGCGGCCGAGTTGCCATTGCCGGCCGTCAGGGCCTGGGCGGGCACGGCGAGGGGGACCTCGAGCGAGCCGGACGGGGCGACTTTCGGGGCGGCAGGCGCGGGTTCCCAGGCCAGCAACAGCAGCCAGATGGGCACCAGGACCAGCAGGCCTATGGTGTGTTTGCGGGGCAGCGGGCTGGTCAGCTTGAATTTGCCTGCTTTGGCCTCCTGGCCGCGCTGGCCAAGGCCACGCATCCCCTGGCCTATGCGCTGGCGCAGGGGCAGGGTAGCGGCATTGATACGATGGAGCAGGGATCCTTGTGATTCGTCTTGTCGACGCTGCTGGGCTCGTCTGTTATGGCCACGTGGGCGACGGTCCGGGGTGGGCACGGCATTTACCTCTCACTACATTGCCTGCCATCAGGCAAATTCGTGCCTATGGTAAACGGACTCGCCCCCGAGGGGGAGAGTCCTGACGTGGAAAATTATCAGCTGAGACGAAATTGTCCCAGTAATTGCTGTAAACGCTCGGCCGCCTGACGCAATGCCTGGCTGGCTTTGGCCGTTTCGGTCGCATCCAGCGCGATGTCGTTGGCCAGTGCGTTGGTTTTTGACAGGTTGCCCGAGACAGTCTCGGAAACCGAGCTCTGCTCCTCGGCGGCGGAGGCTATCTGGTAGGTCATGTCGTTGATGGTGGAGATGGCCTTGTAGATGCTGCCCAGCGCCTCTTCCGCCAAGTCCGCCTCGCCCACCGCCTGGTGGGTCAGCTGCTGGCTCTGCTGGATGGCGTTGACCGCATTGGTCGAGCTGTGACGAATCTTCTCGATCAGCTCCTGGGTATTCTGCACCGCCTGCTGGGTGTTGCCCGCCAGCTTGCGCACCTCGTCGGCCACCACCGCAAAGCCGCGGCCCTGCTCACCGGCGCGGGCCGCCTCGATGGCGGCGTTGAGCGCCAGCAGGTTGGTCTGATCGGCTATGCCCTGGATCACCGTCAGTATGCTGGTGATCTGCTCGCTGTCGTGGGCCAGCCCCTCGACCACTTCTGCCCCCTTGCCGGCCTCGGCCGCCACCTTGTGCATCGACTGGATCACTTGCTGGAAGCGTACCTTGCCCTGATCCGCCGCGCCCTGGGCCTGCTTGGCCGAGTCGGCGGTGTTGTTGGCGTGGGTGGCCACCTCCTGGCTGACATAGGACATCTCCTGCACCGCGGTCAGCATCTGCTCCATCTCCGCCTGGTGATGCTGCAGGTTGGTGTCGGTCTGGCCGGCGATGCGGTCGGTATCGCCGGCATGGCGGTTCACCTCGCTGGCGGTTTTCAGCACATCCCCCAGCAGCACCTGCAACTTGTCGATGAAGCGGTTGATGCCCTTGGCGAGATCCCCCAGCTCGTCGACTGAGCGGGTGGTGAGGCGCTTGGTGAGATCTCCCTCGCCATCGGCGATGTCATCCACCAGGCTGACCATCTGGCGGATGGGGCCCGTGATGCTGCGGGCTATCACCAGCATGGTGGCCAGCGCCAGCACCAGCACTATGAGGGCGCCCACCAGTTGCTGGGTCATGGCGGCCCGGTTCATGTCGCTCAGCTGGCTCTCCAGCTGGTCGGCACCCGCCAGCACCACCTTGTAAGGCAGGGTGACTATGATGGCCCAGTTGCGGCTCATGCCCGGCACAGCAATGGGCACAGAGATACGAAACGACTCGTCCAGCTCCTGGCGCTGCACTTCCGGTTTCAGATATTGCTGCCACTGGTTGCCGAGCAGCTTGTCGGCCCGGCTGCCCAGCAGGCTGGCGTCGCCGCTGGTGCCGGTGATGACGCCGGCGGCGCTGACGATCAGGGTCTCGCCCTTGCCGTCATAGATGTTGCTGTTGAGGGACTGGGCCTGCCGGCTGATGGAGTCCACCGCCAGATCCAGCGCGGCGACGCCCTTGAACTGACCCGCCACCATGATGGGGGTGGTGATGGTGCTCACCAGCACCTGCTGGCCGTTGATGTCCACCTTGAAGGGATCTATGAGACAGGAGCGTCCCTCCCGTTTCGGGCAGGCGTAGTAGTCGTTGGCCGGATTGCCAAATTCGTCGGTATCGCTCTTCTCGATGGAGAGCAGCAGGTCTGTGCCTATCTGATCCTTGTCACGGTAGAAGTAGGGGACGAAGCGGCCCTGGCTGTCACTGCCCAGTGCCGTCTGACCGGCGAAGGCGGCGTCCTGGCCGTCGAAGCCGTTCGGCTCGAAGCCGGCGAAGGCGCCATACAGTTGCGGTTCCAGGTTGAGCTGTGCCTTGAGCAGATCCGTGGCCTGCTGGCGATCCAGCTGCAGCTTGCCCTCCTGTTGCAGTGCGAGGGTACTGGCCATCTGCTGGGTATAGGAGAGCCCTTTTTGCAGCAGTTGGGTGATGGTGGCGGCCTCGGCGCGCGCGTTGGCACTGACCTTCTGCCAGGCCTCCTGCTGCAGGGCGGCACGGCTGGAACTGATGGTCAGTTGTTGGGTCTGTTGACCGGAATACTGGTTGAGCAGGATCAATATGACCAGGGCTGTGGTCATGGCGATCCCGGCCATCACCAGAATACGATTCTGGATAGAACGGAACTGCATCGTCTCTTCCTTGTTCGTGAGAAGTAGTGTGAGAGTTATTTGAATATCGGCCGGAGGAGGCAGCTCTCCAACACTTCCCATAGCAAATCGGAAATGGCGCTTCGGTTTTGCGATCCCCCTCAAATATCAGGTGTCAAGCGGTCGCCCGGCCAATTTAACCCCCTACTTTAGCGCGCCGCCGCCTCATGGTTTTCCCATCCGGGATTCTGAGTGCTAAAATGCGACGGTTTTTTCTAACGAATTGGCCCAAGGCCCTCTACACAAGGCTTAAAGATGAAAGTCAAAACCCGTTTTGCTCCCAGCCCGACCGGCTTTTTGCATGTCGGCGGTGCCCGTACCGCACTCTATTCCTGGTTGTTTGCAAAGAGCCAGGGCGGTGAGTTCGTGCTGCGTATTGAGGATACCGACCTGGAACGTTCCACTCAGGAGGCGATCGACGCCATCATTGAGGGCATGGAATGGCTGGAGCTGAACTGGGATGAGGGCCCCTACTACCAGACCAAGCGTTTCGATCGCTACAACGGCATCATCGACGAGATGCTGGCCGATGGCCGTGCCTACAAGTGCTACTGCTCCCGTGAGCGACTGGACGCGCTGCGCGAAGGCCAGATGGCCAGCGGCGAGAAGCCCCGCTATGACGGCAAGTGCCGTGATGCGGCCCACGATCACCCGGCCGATGCGCCCCACGTCATTCGCTTCCGCAACCCCACCGAAGGCGCCGTGGTATTCGATGACCACGTGCGTGGCCGCATCGAGTTCGCCAACACCGAGCTCGACGATCTGATCATCCGTCGTACCGATGGTGCGCCGACCTACAACTTCTGCGTGGTGGTCGATGACTGGGACATGGAGATCACCCACGTGGTGCGTGGCGAAGACCACATCAACAACACCCCGCGCCAGATCAACATCTACAAGGCCCTGAACGCGCCTGTGCCTGAGTTTGCCCACGTCTCCATGATCCTGGGCGACGACGGTGCCAAGCTCTCCAAGCGCCACGGCGCCGTCTCCGTGATGCAGTATCGCGACGATGGCTACCTGCCGGAAGCGCTGCTGAACTATCTGGTGCGTCTGGGCTGGTCCCACGGCGATCAGGAGATCTTCAGCCTGGAAGAGATGATCAAGCTGTTCAGCCTGGATGCCATCTCCAAGTCCGCCTCCGCCTTCAATACCGACAAGCTGCTGTGGCTGAACAACCACTACATGCGCAGCCTGGATCCGGCCTATGTGGCCAAGCACCTGGTCTGGCACATGGCAAATCAGCAGATCGACACCAGCAAGGGCCCGGCCCTGCCAGAGGTTGTCACTCTGCTGGCCGAGCGCTGCAACACCCTGGTAGAGATGGCCGCCCAGAGCCGTTACCTGTTCGAAGAGTACGAAGCGATTGACGAAGCGGCTGCCAAGAAGCACCTGCGCGGCGTCGCTGCCGAGCCGCTGACACTGGCCAAGGCCAAGCTGGCTGCACTGGAGACCTGGACCACCGAAGCGCTGCACGAGCTGATCGAAGCGACCGCCGCCGAGTTGGGTCAGGGCATGGGCAAGGTCGGTATGCCGCTGCGTGTGGCCGTGACAGGTCTGGGTCAATCCCCAGGTATCGACGCTGTGATGGCGCTGGTGGGCAAGGAGCGGGTACTCGCCCGCATCGATCGCGCCCTGGCGTATATCGAAGCGCGTATGGCTGCCGAGTAAGCTTGCCGTCGACATTGCCGTCACCGGTCTGGGGTAATCTCTCCCCCGGCATCGACGCCGTGATGGCGCTGGTGGGCAAGGAGCGGGTACTTGCCCGCATCGACCGCGCTTTGGCGTATATCGAAGCGCGCATGGCCGCTGAATAAGCGCCTGTTATGGCATGCGAAAGGGCTCCCGCGAGGGGGCCCTTTGTTTTTGTTGGCTAACCAGATTTGTGACATAAAACAGCGAGATAGCGGCAAGGTTGCCGGTAAAAACAGCTAACTGATTGAATTTTGACTAAACGCGCGAATCGATGTTATTTTTGGGTTGACAGCAAAGCGGGTGATGCCTATCATGCGCCTCCGTTGCCGGAGATAACTTTGGTAGCGCCGAGGTGAGTTGGGGTTATAGCTCAGCTGGGAGAGCGCTTGCATGGCATGCAAGAGGTCCGCGGTTCGATCCCGCGTAGCTCCACCAAATTCTCCTCGAACAATCTGGAATCAAAGGGGTTATAGCTCAGCTGGGAGAGCGCTTGCATGGCATGCAAGAGGTCCGCGGTTCGATCCCGCGTAGCTCCACCAGGTTCCGATTGTAAAATGCAGTACCCAGGGCAGTGCGGTGTGTATCACCCAGGCCGACCTTTGTGGGGTTATAGCTCAGCTGGGAGAGCGCTTGCATGGCATGCAAGAGGTCCGCGGTTCGATCCCGCGTAGCTCCACCACTATTTGCGACAAATGGCCGCCAGAACCATTTGTTGAGTACGAAGTTTGGGGTTATAGCTCAGCTGGGAGAGCGCTTGCATGGCATGCAAGAGGTCCGCGGTTCGATCCCGCGTAGCTCCACCACTATTTGCGACAGATGGCCGCCAGAACCATTTGTTGAGTACGAAATTTGGGGTTATAGCTCAGCTGGGAGAGCGCTTGCATGGCATGCAAGAGGTCCGCGGTTCGATCCCGCGTAGCTCCACCAAATTCTTGTTACAAGAAGCCGAAAGGCCACCGTTATCGCGGTGGCCTTTTTGTTTTGGCTCATGCCCATCGCTTGCCCGTAAAAAAGCCCGCATCGCAGCGGGCTTTTGGCGTGATGGCAAAGCCGCATCAGCTGCGGCGACGGCGCCAGGCCAGCGGCAGCAGGGCCAGCAGCAGGGCGCCCATGGCTCCGCCACCGCCGCTGCTCTCTTCCTTCAGCTTGAGATCGACGATGATGGGATCATGGTCGGAGGCGCTGAACGGGTTGCCGGACTTGATCATGTCGCCGCTGAAGTCACGGCCGTACTCGAACAGGCTGCTCTCGAACGAGTTGATGTGCCAGTCGGCGACCGCCACTACCTTGCTGGCCAGCGCCGGGTTGGCGAGGGCATAGTCCAGGGTGCCGAGCTCGGCCTCGTAGCTGTAGGAGATGGCCTTCTCCTTGTTGAACTTGACGTTCATGTCCACCAGGCCGTAGCTCTTGCTCACCTCGCTGCCGGTCTGCTCATAGACCTGAGCGCCGAGGAAGGTCTGGGAGGCGGAGACTATCTTGCGCTGACCCTCGGTCGGCACATAGTCGGTCAGTACCCGGATAGCATCTTCCCTGGCGTAGGAGTTGAAATCCCCCACCAGCAGCACCTGGCCCGGCAGCGAGTTCACCGCCTCGCCCAGCACCTTGGCGGCGCTGACCCGGAACTCGGTGCACTTGCCCTGCAGATCGGCGGGCTCCTTGCCGTCCAGGTTTTCGAGGCAGCCTGATCCCTTGGATTTGAGGTGGTTGACCACCAGGGTCAGCGGCTCCTTGCTGCCCTCGATGGTGAAGCTCTGCACCAGAGAGTCACGCTGGGAGGCCTGTTTCTCGACCCCTTTCGCATCCTGGTATTTCTGCACCGGCAGCGTGATGACGCCGGCATCCCCCTGTGGCGTCAGCTTGGCGGGTCGGTAGATCATGGCCACCATGATGGCGTCGCCACCGAAGAAGCGCTCGTTGCCAAGCAGCGCCTTGGGCAGGGCCACGAGGGCGTACTGCTTGCTGGCGTCCTTCTGCTGGGCGTTGAGGCTTTGCACCAGATCACTGATGGCGGAGTGGCTGTCGAAGCCGTTGTTCTCCATCTCCATCAGGCCGAGCAGGTCGGCATCCATCTCCGTGATGGCGTTGACTATCTTGGTGCGCTGCAGCTGGAAGTCCTCCAGATTCTTGGCTCCGCGGTTGCAGCCCTTGGCGCTGTCCGCATCTGCCTGATCCTTGCACAGCACGTTTAGTGCTCCGCCCACGCTGGAGTGGCTGGTGAAGTAGTTGAGCACGTTGAAGCTGCCGATGCGCAGGTCGGTGCCATCGGCACGGGCCGGGGCGCTCTGGCGATCGTTGTCGCTGGTGCGCAGCAGATCGCCGGCGGTGATCACCTGATCCTGCGGCACGATCAGCCGGTATTCGTTGTAGCTGTAACTCACCAGCGCATCCAGATTGACCGGGGCATCGCCGATGCGCAGGTAACCCTGTTCCGGCTCCCAGCCCGGCAGCCAGGGCAGCTTGCCGTCGGCGGCCTTGAAGTCGGATTCGAGGAACACCCGGTTGTTGGCATTGGCCTTGGCCAGTGCCTTGGACTCTTTGCTGCCTGCATTGTGCAGCTGGGTTGGCTTCATCAGCGGCGCCTGGTGGGAGATCACCAGGTTGTTGCGTTTGGCGGCGTAGTCATAGCTGAAGTTGCGGCTTATCTTGAGCGCGCTGTCGGCATCCAGTCGTACCCGCATCCCTTCGTGACGCTCCAGTGCCCGGGCCAGGGTCTCGTTTTCCAGTACCCGCAGCGGCACGGCGGCAGGGGCCGTCCCCTGGGCGAGGACTTGCAGGCGCGGGGTGCCGCTGTCAACGACCGGCTTGAGCTGGGTGTGGTTGTAGTACTCCTCGACCTTGGCCTCCAGACAGACTTCGGCGCCCGGCTTGATGTCCGGGTACTTGCTGGCGAAGTTCTTGTCGTTGAGGTAGACGAAGATGCCGTCCGAAGTCTGGGGGTTGCCATCGCCCTGCACATCCTGCAGGTAGAAGCCCTTGTTGAGGCTCTCGCCAAGCGCGGAAACCACCGCCTTGACCATGACGCTCTGGGGGCTCTCGAACTTGTCGCTGGGAATGAGCGGACTCTTGTCGCCACTGCCCTGAATGACGGGGATGGGGGTGAGGGCACTGTCAGCCGGGCAGCTGAAGCTGGCGGCATGGAGAGACGGGGACGCGAGCGCAAGCCCCACGGCCAGCGACAGCAGGGTACGTGTTCCTTTCATAACGGTTCCTTTTTTATTTTTTGCCAGTGTTTCCATAGCCTTGGCGCATCGGCCAAGGGCGCGCATTGTCACATTTCTGGCATGTCATACCAGTGAGCCAACGCACATTACGGGGATGCAAATGAGGGCAATCTCGGTTTTTTTGACTTGGCTAACAGTATGAAATTAATGACAAAATCATTAATTCAACCAAGACGGGAAACTGTGATCTGGCTGGCATCCACATATTTTTCTTCGAGAATGAAGATTGAGACTCGGCTGGTTGATTCCTATACTCGGCTTGTTCCTCACGGAACCCAGGTAAAGGGCAAACCGGCCGAGAGGCCGGGACGCAATGCTTCCGGTCTTCAGATCAGTCGATCCAGATAGCGGGGCTTCCCGGGGTGATGGTGGAGTCTGTGGCAGGTCCATTGCCAGTTGTCTGCCCCCCATCACGCAGGTTGCGATTGTTCTTTGTCCTAGTGACCAATGCCAAGACAAAACAAGGAAGATAACAATATGCAACAGACCTTTAGGCCCAGCAGGCTTGCCATGCTGGTGGCCCTGGCTGCCATGCCCGCCTGGGCACAAGCCGCTTATCCCGCCTATCAGGCCGGCACCGCCTACAAGGCTGGCGATGTCGTCAGCAATGTCGGTAACCTCTACGAATGCAAAGAGTTTCCCTACTCCGGCTGGTGCGGGGCCTCGCCCTATCACTATGAGCCTGGCGTGGGGGCGGTCTGGGCCGATGCCTGGAAGCTCTATGGCGGCGAGGTACCACCACCGGCGCTCGGACTGGCAATCAGTTCGCCCACCGTTGGTAGCGCTTTCAACGAGGGCGCATCGGTGGCGCTCGCTGTGACCCTGAGCGGCAACAGCAGCGCCCTGGTCAAGGTCGAGTATCTGGTCGATGGCAAGCAGGTCGCCTTGAGCAGTGCATCCCCCTGGTCGGCCAGCTGGGTTGCTACCGGTGTCGGCCCCCATCAACTCAAATCTCGTGGGCTGGACAAGGATGGCAAGCTGCTGAGCGAGGCGGATGCCAGCTTCAGTGTCAACGCCGTGGTCGCGCCAGAAGCACCCAGGGTGAGCATCAGCAGCCCGGCCAGCGGTGCCAAGGTGACCCTGGGTCGCAGCGTGGCGGTCAGTGGCAATGTCACCGATGCCAACAACGACGTCGCCAAGGTCGAGCTGTTCGTCGATGGCAAGAAGGTGGGCGAAGACGTCAGCGCCCCCTGGCAGGTGAGCTGGACGCCCCAGAGCAAGGGGGCTGCCGGCCTCAAGCTGGTGGCGACCGACAAGGAGAACCAGATCGGCGAATCGAGCCAGGTCGATGTGCAGGTGGAAGAAGCGGCCCTGCCGCCCACAGGGGGCAACCTCTCCTGCGACATCCGCCAGATCTATCGTCCGGACGGTTACGAGTGCATGGGGGATGACCACGCCCGTCGCGTCATCGGCTACTTCACCTCCTGGCGTACCGGCAAGAACGGTCTGCCTTCCTACCTGGTGAGCGACATCCCCTGGGACAAGATCACCCACATCAACTACGCCTTCGCGGCGGTGGATGAGCAGAGCCACCTGATCAAGGTGGACGATGCCGCCACCAAGATGACCTGGAACGGGGTGCCGGGCGCCGAAATGGATCCCGAATTCGCCTATCAGGGCCACTTCAACCTGCTGTCGAAGTACAAGAAACAGTATCCGGACGTGAAGACCCTGATCTCGGTGGGTGGCTGGGCCGATACCCGCGGCTTCTACACCGCCACCACCAAGGGCGACTGCTCGGTCAATACCGCCGGCATCAGCGCCTTTGCCGACTCGGCGGTGAGCTTCATTCGCCAGTACGGTTTCGATGGGGTGGACGTGGACTACGAGTACCCCACCTCCATGAAGGATGCGGGCAACCCCAACGACTTCCCGCTCTCCAACCAGTGCCGTGCCAAGTTGTTCGCCAACTACGAGGTGCTGATGAAGACCCTGCGGGCGCGGCTCGACAATGCCGGCACCGAGGACGGTCGCAAGTACATGCTGACCATTGCCTCGCCGGCGTCGGCCTACCTGCTGCGCGGCATGGAGAACTTCCAGGTCACTCAGTACCTGGATTACGTCAACCTGATGACCTATGACTTCCACGGTGCCTGGAACCACTTCGTCGGTCACAACGCGGCCCTGTTCGACAACAATGCCGATCCCGAGCTCTCCCACTGGGGCGTCTATAGCCAGGCCCAGTTTGGTGGCATCGGCTATCTGAACGCGGCCTGGTCTGCCCACTACTTCCGCGGCGCACTGGCGGCCGGCAAGATCAACGTGGGTGTGCCCTATTACACCCGCGGCTGGCAAGGAGTGAGCGGCGGCAGCAACGGGCTGGGCGGCAAGGCAGCCCTGCCGAGCCAGAGCGATTGTCAGCCGGGCACCGGTGGCAGCACGATTCCGTGCGGCAACGGGGCGGTCGGCATCGACAACATCTGGCACGATGTGGACAAGAACGGCAAGGAGATAGGCGGCGGCGCCGTGCCCATGTGGCATGCCAAAAACCTGGAGAACGCGGCCAGCCTGGGCATCACGACTCTGCCAAGCTATGGCACGGCCTGGGGTCTGGATCCCAACAATCCGGCCCACGTGATGCAGGGCAAGTACGTTCGTTACTATGATGACAAGGCGCAGGCCCCTTGGCTGTGGAACGAAGAGAAGAAGGTGTTCCTCTCCACCGAAGATGAAGAGTCCATGGGTCACAAGCTGGACTACATCATCAAGCGGGGCCTGGGCGGGGTCATGTTCTGGGAGATGGCGGGCGACTACGCCTTCGATCCGGCCAAGAACGAGTACGGCATGGGCAGCACTCTGACTACTCTTGCCTACGAGAAGTTCGCCAAGGCGACCCCGTACAACGCCAAGCAGAACGAGCTGGCTGCGCCGAGCGCCCAGCTCGACATCGCGGTGAGCCTCTCCGGCTTCAAGGAAGGGGACTCCAACTACCCGATCAACCCGAAACTCAAGCTGGTCAACAAGTCGACCCAGACCATTCCGGGCGGCGCCAAGATCGAGTTCCTGGTGCCCACCTCCACCTCTGACACCATCACGGATCAGAGTGGCATGGGGCTGAAAGTGGTGGAGAGCGGTGGCAACGACAACTCGGAAGGCATTGCCAACGAGAAGGACTTCCACAAGGTCGCCATGACCCTGCCGAGCTGGCAGACCCTGGCACCGGGTGCCGAGGTTGAAGTCGCCATGACCTACTACCTGCCCGCCGCCGGCGTGCCGAGCGGGATGCGCATCATCAGCGGCAGCCAGACCATAGGGCTCAAGGCCGAGTTCCCGACCCTGCCGGAGGCCGTACTGGGCTCGGGTGGCGGCGAGAATCCGGGCGGCGCCACCTGCAGCAGCCAGAACGTCAATCCGGCGGCCTACAAGGCCTATCCGACCTGGCCGCAAGGGGATCACGCCAACGGCGGCGATCGCGTGACCAACAACAAGGTGGTGTGGCAGGCGAACTGGTGGACCAGCAGTGAACCCAAGGCTACCGATGGCAGCTGGAAGCAGGTATGTAGTTACTGATAACCCCTGCATGGGGTCTGGGCTGCCGACGCCATTCGTGGCAAGGCAGCACCAGCAAGCAGCATGATCAATCCGGAGCTCAGGCTCCGGATTTTTTATGGCGGAGTATATAAAGAGGGGAATAAAAAAGACCGCTCCGAAGAGCGGCCAATTGCCACCAAGGCAACCTGCGGGTGAACCCCTTGTCATATGCAGCGGGCGGGGAGGGGCCCCGCGCTGCAGTGCGGGGCCGGGGCCAAGTCGCACCTTGTTTATTGAGTGACGGCGCCGCCCTGTTGCTCCTTGAGGAAGTTGATCCAGGGGGAGGCGCGGCCACTGACGTTGCCATGCTGGGCGGCCTGGGTGAAGGCACTCAGCGCTTCCTTCGGTTTTTGCTGCTCAAAATAGGCGACCCCGGTCAGGAACTTCAGATCGGCGCGTTGTTCACCATTGGCATTGGCCGCAGGCTTGGCGGCCAGGGCCACCAGATCCTGATAGCGTTTGCTCTGGATCATCATGCGCGCCATCTTCAGCTGCAGTTCGGCATCCGGAGCCAGCTGGTAGGATCTCGCCAGGGTATCGATGGCGGGATCCAGCTCCTTGGCCTGATGCCAGTAGTTGGCCAGTGCCTTGTAGTTGGTCGCGCTGCTCTCAATGGTGCCCTCCTTCATTGCCTTCTCCATCACGCGTGCCGCGCGATGAGGAATGCCGGCGAAGGCCAGGTAGTTGGCTAGGCGCTGCAACTCGGCCGCCTCGGTGAGCATGCCGAGGTTGTAGGCCGATTCCAGCGCCGCCAGCGCCTTGGCATCGTTGCCCGCCTGCATGTGCATGGCTGAGAGCTGGGTCCAGTACTTCTTCTTGGCCGGGTACATGTCGACCAGGGTCGTCAGTACTTCGGTGGCAGGTTTGTACTGTTTCAGCTCGTAGTGGGCCGCCATTTTCAGCAGATACCAGGATTCCGGCGCCTTGCCCGCAGAGAGCTTGATCGCGTTGTCCACCGCCGGGATGGCCTCCCGATACTGCTTGAGTTGTACGTGGGCGTTGGCCAGCGTGATGTAGGCATGCGGGGTCGGCTTCTCGTCCTTGCCCTGGCTCGCGAACCACTGGTTCATAGTACTGATGGAGGCCTTGAAGTTGCCCTCCGCCATATAGAGCTGGGCCAGGTTGTAGCGTACCTGCTGGGCCACCGGTTGCGGCAGGCCGCCGGTGGCGATGGCATCGGCAAAGTACTTGGTCGCCTGACCGTACTTCTCCTGCTGCGCCGCCACGAAGCCGAGGGTCTGCAGTATCACCCCCTTGTCGTAGACCCGCTCGCCGGCGCCGGACAGCGCCTCCTGCAGCTTGGCATTGGCCTCGCCGTATTTCTTCTCGGTGATCAGTGCCTGTGCCTTGTTGACCGCGCGATAGGCGCGGTCGGAGAGGGCCGGCTGCTCGGCGGCCCAGCTGGCAGTGCTGAGCAGCACCGCCATGGCAACCGGGGCGAGGATCAGGGTGTGTAACTTTTTCATCGCCACCTTCCTTAGTTGACCGCAAACTCGATTTCTTGCTGCATGCGGGTAGCCTGCGCCTTGCCATCGACCATGGCCGGTTTGAACGTCCATTTGGCGATGGTCTTGCGGGCCTCCTTGCCGAGGTCATAGCTGCGGGGCTCTTCTTTCACGATCCGCACGTTGCTGACGGTGCCGCGTTCGGTGACGGTGAACTCCACCAGTACCTTGCCGGAGGCGAGGCCGGCCAGCGCCGCCTTGCGGGGCATCATGGGCTCGAAGGTCGCCATCGGAATGGCACCGTTGTTGCCACCCATGCCACCACCACCGCCGCCTGTGCTGTAGGCTCCGAGGGCGTTGCCGCCGCCTATGTTGACCGGAATGTCGAGTTTGGGCATGTCCATCGGCGAGCTCTCCATCTGCGGCCGCTCCGTGCTGGCCACTTCCATCTCGGGAGGGGGAGGCGGCCGGTTCGGCGGCGGCGGCTTGGGCAGCTCGCGTTGTTTCTCTTGCAGCGTCTCCTGGGGCTTGAGGCGGATGAAGTCGGTCATGCTGACGTCTTCGGATTCCACCAACTCCCGGTGATCCGGTGTGATGAGCTTGTTCATTCCCAGAAACAGGAAGAACACCACCACACAGGAGACAGCCAACGATATCAGGTATCTCATAGCGCTCGCTCCGGCATCAGCTGCTCTTGTCTGCCGCGATGGAGATGCTTTGGACACCGGCCATGCGGATCTGATCCATGACCTGGACCACCAGACCGGAACGGGATTCTGTATCGGCCTGGATCACCACTGCGCTCTCCGGGTTCTCGGCCCGCAGCCGCTCGATGTTGGCGCGCACGGCACCCACTTCGACGATGCGCTTGTCGACCCAGACCTGACCATTTTCGCGAACCGCGACCATGATGTTCCCCTTCTTCACCGTTTCGGCCGTGCTGGCGCTCGGGCGGTTGATCTCCACGCCGGACTCCTTGACGAACGAGGTGGTGACGATGAAGAAGATCAGCATGATGAACACTATGTCCAGCATGGGGGTCAAATCGATGGCCGCCTCATCAGCACTGCTGTCGCTGTGACGTTTTCTCATGGCAAAAACTCCTTGCTTGTTCTGTGCCCCCGCCAGACTCGCGCCCGGCGGGGGAGTGCATCCTGCATCAACCGTGTTTCAGGTTGTCTTCCAGCTTCTCGACCGCCAGCTTGGCCTTGTGATCGAGCTGGTTGACAAAAAACAGGCCGGAAAGGGCGGCAATCATGCCCGCCATGGTCGGTACCGTCGCCTTGGAGATACCCGAGGCCATCGCTCTGGGGGAGCCGGTACCGGTGATGGCCAGGGTGTCAAATACCTGCACCATGCCGACCACGGTTCCCAGCAGCCCCATCAGCGGACAGAGCGCGATCAGCACCTTGATGACCGGCATTCCCTTGTCTACCGCCATGGCCACCCGGGAGACCAGCTCGCGGCGGATCTGCTTGGCAGACCAGGAGAGGTGATCGCTGCGGGCCAGCCAGGTCGCCTTGGTCTGCTTCACCTGCTTGGGGTAGACCGCCATGAAGTAGAACCAGCGCTCCAGCAGCAGGGCCCACATCATCAGGGTCAGGAAGAACAGGGCGACCAGTACGTCGCCCCCCAATCCCAGAAACCGGCGGACCGACTCGACTTCTTCAATCAACCAGAACCACATGGGTGACTCCTTACGCTGCGGCTTTGGAGGCGTGCAGACGTTCCTGATAACGGGCGACGAAACCGGCGCTCTGCTCTTCCAGCACCTGGATGAGACGACGGCTCTGGGTCTGCACTATGGTGTAGAGGAACAGCATGGGCACGGCCACGACCAGACCCTGCATGGTGGTGACCAGGGCCTCCGAGATACCGCCTGCCATCAGCTTGGGATCGCCGGTACCAAACAGGGTAATGGCCTGGAAGGTGGCGATCATGCCGACTACGGTACCCAGCAGACCCAGCAGCGGTGCGACCGAGGCGATCAGCTTGATGATGCTGATGCCCTTTTCGAACTTGGGCACGTTGCGCAGGATGATCTCGTCGAGCTTGGATTCCAGATCCTCGATGTTGTCACCGCGATGGCTCTGGTAAGCCCCCAGCATGTCGCCGATGGGGTTGCCCTTGATGATCTGATCGGATTTCAGCTGCTTGCGCATGGATCCGCCGATGAGGGAGAGACGGGCGCCGCAGAACAGGGCCAGCAGGGTACCGAGTACGCCGAGCACCATGATGACGTAACCCACTTCACCGCCCTGATCGACCCGCTCCTTGAAGGTGGGCGACTGTACCAGCAGGGAGAGGATCACGCCGCGGGACGGGTCGACGAAGATGGGCTTGACGCCGCCACCACCCTGTTCAAACTCGGCGATGGGCTCCAGCACCCCTTTGTCGGGCTGACGGGGCAACTGCTCGAACTTGCCGGTTTCCGGTACGAAGGTCAGGTACTTGCCCTCGGAGACGGTATTGAACTCACCGATCTGGGTGACTGTCTTCTCGGCCTGGTTGCCCTCGCCGTACACCACGGTCGCCGGCATCTGGCTCACCTTGCCACCATCGACCATGCGGCTGAGGGTGGTGGTCCAGAAGGCGGTCAGGTCATCGCTGGAGGGGAGTTCCTTGCTCTCTGCCAGGCGGGTCAGCAGCACCGCCTGCTCCGGGTGCTCGACCCGGCGGGCGGAGGCGTTGAAGATCCCCTTGAACTCACCGGCAAACTGGCGCAGCACGCCAAACATCTCGCCCATGTTGCCGGAACGCTGGCGCAGGGTGTCGGTCAGCTCGGTCAGCTGTTTGTCGTTGGCATCGAAGGTGGCCTTGAGCTGCTCCCCCTTGGCGGTTTCGGCGGCAAGCTCGGCCTTGGCTTTGGCCAGCAGGGCGCCTTGCTCGTTCTTGTCGGCCAGGAAGCGGGCTTCCCGTTCCTTGTTGAGCTGGGACTCGCTCAGGCTGGAGGCTTTGACCTGGCTCAGCAAGGCGTTCAAATCCACCGGTTTCTCGGCGGCGGTCACCGGCAGGGTGATCAGCGTGGCTCCCGCAATCAGGGAGGCAATGGCAAGTTTGATTCCTTTCATGATGCTTTCTCCGCAGTTTGAACCGGCAGCTTGATGAGCGCGGGGGGCGCCTGCTTCTTGGCGATACGCAAGCCCTGTTCGACTGCACTGCGATATTCCTGGGGCAACTCTTCCCATTGACGGGTCTTCTTGTTCCACATGCCGGTCTCATTGCCATCCGGGGATTGGTAGAGCAGGGCGATGCGGCCGACGCGCAGGAACTCGTAGGTCTTCTCGGTGCCGTTCTTGTCCAGACTGGCCTTGTAGGACTCGATGGTACGGCTGAAGCCCTCCTCGATCTGGTAGGCCTCCAGGATCTTGCGGTACTTCTCGGAGATGGTGACATCGGCACGGTTCATCAGGTCGGTCAGGGCCGCCACGCGGTCCTCGCGCTCGACCTTCTGGAACGGCAGATCCAGGGAGACGAACTGATCGAGGGAGTCGATCATCTTGAGCATCAGCGGCACCACTTCGGTGCTGGTCTGGTCGATCTGGGCGATCTGGCGCTGCATCGAGGCCAGCTCTGTGGTCTGGGAGTCGACCATCTTGCCCACTTGCTCGTTGTAGGTGCGCAAACTGTCGACCTGGCGCAGGGCGGCCTTGTACTGCGCCAGGGCAGACTCGGCAGACTCGGCATAGTTGTCGATCTTCTGCTGGGAAACTTTGGATGTATTGTCGGTGGCGGCTTGAGCGTCCACTGCCTGACCGGCAGAGGCGGCACTCAGATTGAAGCTGGTCAGCAAGGCAGCAGAAACCAGGCTGCCGAGGAGCGCTTTCTTCATTGTAATGGTCCTTGTCTTCATAGGATTACCCTATCTCCGTAACTTCCTTGGAACCTTGGGCAAAGCCGGCCCGACCGGGCCGGCTTGGGTTGTATATCAACGAGCTTGATTAGAACTTCTGGGTGTAGTCGAGGTAGTAGATGCGCCCGTCGATGCTGTAGAGCTCGTCGTCGTAGGTGAAGCCATCGCTCTCGAGGGACGGGCTCACGTTGAACATGTTCTTCACTCCGACCTGGATCTTGCCGTTCCAGGGGGCATCCACGCCGACGTTCAGGTTCCAGGTGGTCTGGGACGCGATGTGGCCCACTTCCTCACCGGTGTCGGCGATGTAGTCCTGGCTCTGGGAGTCGATGTAGCTGGCGCTCAGGTAGGTATCCATATTCCACCATTGGGGAACGTTGACACCCACGCCGGAACTGAAGCGCATCTGTGGCTTGCCGTTCTGGCCGATCTTGTCGATGACAGGACCGCCAGCGTACAGGCCTTCCTTGTAATCCAGGATGTAGGTGCCGCCCAGGTCATAGCGGATGGTGGCGGCGTTCAGGTCGTAGCGGTAATCCAGCTTCAGATCCAGACCGCTGGTGTTCAGGGTGCCCCGGTTGACCATGGGCGCGATAGCGCTGCTGATCTTGCCCTGGCTGTTGCGGGTGATGCTGCTGGAGCCGCCGCTGTTCAGTTCGTCATAGATGACGGACTGCAGGGTGTTCAGCTGGATCACGTCCTCGATCTTGATGGTGTAGTAGTCCAGGGAGAGGTTCAGGTCGTCCAGCGGGCTGTAGGCCACCCCGAAGTTCCAGGTATCCGCGGTCTCTTCCTTCAGATTTTCGTTGGCGGTGCGGGTGGTAGTGTACTGGCGGTTCGGGCAGTCGGCGGCCGAGATGCCGTTGGCCTCGCAGTAGACATAGTCCTTGGCCCAGTCGGCGGACTCAGAATCTGCCGAATAGAGGTCGCTCAGGCTGGGGGCGCGGAACGAACGGGACCAGGAGGTGCGCAGCATCAGGTTGTCCAGCGGCTGGTAGCGCAGGCTCGCCTTGGGCGAGAAGGCGCTGCCGAAGTCGCTGTACTTGTCGAAGCGGCCAGCCACGTTCAGTTCGATCTGTTCGGTGATGGGTACCAGGGACTCGATGTAGGCAGCTGTAACGTCCCGAACACCGCCGGAGGAGTTACCGGCGGAGCCGATGATGTTGCCGGCTTCGGATTGGGCATCGTACTTGTCGCTATAGACCCAGTCGTTGTACTCGGCCCCCGCGTACCAGCTGACCGGACCGGCCGGTAGTTCGCCCATGTCCCACTGGACACCAGCGTACCACTGGTAGAAGTCCATGGTGGCGCGGCGGCTGGTATCAGCGGCCATGGCGGCAGTGCTCTTGGAATCGAACTCGCCCCCGACGAACTTGCCGTCGGCGACTGCCTGCTGGGCAGCGGATTTCAGCACGTAACCGGTGCCGTTCTCCTTGTTGTCGGTCTTGGAGTACATGTAGCCGGCGTTCCACTGCATGTCGCCGACGCTTTCGGTGGCGATGGTGCCTTCGAAGCCGAGGTTCATGCTGCCGGTCACGTCGGTCACATAGTTATCACGGGGACCTACGTTGCTGAAGCGATAGTAGGCGTAGGCGGCTTCACCCAGACCCTGAGTGGCGGCAGCGTTCAAGCCGTTGTCGGTGAAAAACTGGGCATTTTTCGGGTTGGCCGGGTCTATGGTGAAGGCACCGGCGGCCGGTGCGAAGCGACCGAAACTCTCAACTCGGGAGCCGATGATCTGCGGCACGAAGTCCACGTTGTCGTTGATGTGGTAGCGACCGTTCACGTACAGGGTGTCACGGCTGCGGGAAGCGGTGGTGGCCGCGACCTGGCCGTAGTTGAAGTTACAGCCGTCCTCGAATCCGACGAAGGGTTCCTTGCAGGTGCCATCCGCATTGGTGGCGCCGGCCAGGGGGCCGTATTTCCAGATGGGATCGCCGTTGGCGTCAAGGCCGGTGATCCCTTCCACGTTACGGCCGTAGGCGCTGGGGGCATCATTGCCCTGCTTGGCCAGATAGCCCCGATCGCGGCTGTAGATGACGTCCTTCTTGTCGTGCTCGTAGACCGCCATCAGGGAGCCCTTCTCGCCGGCAACGCCTGCCACGATGGAGCCGCTCTTTTCGTCGCCGCCCTCTTCGCTCGGGGAGCCGATGCGGCCCTGGAAGTCCAACCCTTCGTAGCCCTCTTTGAGCACCACGTTGATGACACCACCGATGGCGTCGGAGCCGTAGATGGCGGAGCCGCCGTCCAGGTTGACTTCGACCCGTTCAACGGCCGCCATGGGGATGGTGTTCAGGTTGATAGAGGTACCGCCCATGGTGGGGGAACCCGCCACCCGCTTGCCGTTCAGCAGAACCAGGGTACGTTCTGAACCCAGGCCACGCAGGCCGACAGTGGATTGGGACTGGAAGGAGCTGCCGGAGGCAGGGGAGACGCCGCCGAAGGAGTTGTATGAGGCTTGTTTCAGGTAGTCAGCCACTGTCTGCTGACCGGATTGCTCGATCTTGGCCTTGGTGACGGAGACGACCGGGGTGGCACCCTCCACATCGACACGAGAGATGCGGGAACCGGTAACCTTGATTTTCTGCAGTTTTTCGACGTTTTGGCCTTCTTCGGCCATAGCGGGGGTAACTACCACTGCCGCGCTCGCCAAGGCAAACGCAACGGCAGCAGAGAGTCTGCTTTTCCTAAGCATCGCTTATATCCTTCCTGGTTGTTTTTTTGTTTGCTTCCATACCGCCCTCGTTGGAGCGATGCGTAAGGCTTATCAAGCTTTCGAGGTGGACGTCAATTGAGGCGGTACGGATGGGGTAGGGGGAGACAATAAGATGACTATGTTTTATTAGTTCGCCATTACCAGATTTTTATTCTGTCTTGTCATTCATTCACGATGTGAAATCGGTGTTAAATCGATTTGTTTCCATTTTATTGATTAATTTTGAACTTATTGATAACGGGTATGTCGCACTGATATTTATCTCGTGAAAGATGGTTTTTATAGAATTACCGGCTGTTTTTATGGTGGGTTATATTTCTGTTCAGTCTTGGCGTTTGGCAGAATTAAGACATGTGTATATAGATAGGGTAATTTGATTTGATTTGATTTTAACTATTTGTTTTGTAATGAATTATTGTTTTTATGTTGTTTTTTTATTATTTTAATTTAAAAGTTAAACAATGGTTGAGTTGGTCCGTGGGTAGTTTTTTATCTTGAAGTTGGGTTTTTCATAAAAAAATCACAGTAAATTCTGCTATTTGCCAAAGGTAGATATTACTCCCTTCGTTCTACTTGATTTTTGTTGCAGAGCTTTTACAGTGACCCAGCGGATTGTCTGCCAATAACAGCCTATCCAGTGAGTAATGCCAGGAAGGACAGGCCGGTCATAGGAATTGACTAGCCACACAAGAACAACAAGGACGAGGTTTCACCATGCTGTCGTATTTCTTACGCCGGATGTTTTTGATCATCCCGACGTTTCTCGGTATCACCCTGCTCGTCTTCACCATTACCCGTTTCGTGCCGGGCGGCCCGGTCGAACGCATGTTGTTGCAGGCGCAGGTGTCACAAAACGAGACCGGGCGCTCCAGTGGCAGCAAGGGGGCGCAGGCCCTCTCCGATGAGCAGATCGAGGAGTTGAAAGCATTCTACGGGCTGGACAAGCCCATGCTGGTCGCCTATTGGGAGTGGCTGCAGAAGCTGGCCGTGCTGGATCTGGGGGAATCGACCCGCTATTACGAGCCGGTATGGGGCCTCATCAAAGACAGGTTGCCAGTGACCGCGTTCTTCGGGCTGGCCACTTTTCTGCTGAGCTACGCCGTCTCTATTCCACTCGGGGTGGCCAAGGCCCTCAGGCACAACAGCCGCTTCGATTCGCTCAGTTCCATGCTCATCTACATGGCCTATGCGCTGCCCGCCTACGTGGTGGGGATCTTCCTCATCACCGTCTTCGCCTTCCATCTGGAATGGCTGCCCATGGGAGGCCCCCCGGGGGACGATTTCGATTCCATGGAGAGCAGCTGGGATCAGATCCGTACCGTCTTCGCCCACGCCCTGTTGCCGCTCATCGCCTACGCCATCGGCGATTTTGCCATCCTCACCATGACCATGAAGAACAGCCTGATGGAGAACCTGTCGGCGGATTATGTGCGCACCGCCGTGGCCAAGGGGCTGCCGTTTCGCAAGGCGGTCACCGACCACGCCATGCGCAACAGTCTGATCCCCATCGCCAGTCACTTGGGATCTGTGCTCACCGTCTTCTTCGGCGGCTCCTTCCTCATCGAAACCATCTTCAACATCGACGGCATCGGCCTGCTCGGTTACGAGGCGATCGTCGAGCGGGACTACCCCACCGTCATGGGCATTCTGGCCATCACCTCCATGTTGATGCTGGTGGGCAATATTGTCTCCGATATCTGCGTTGCCCTCGTTGACCCTCGCGTGCGGTTTGGAGAGTGAATATGAACTTGATCTCTCTTGTCATGCCGATGCTGATATCACGCCATATCGTCTCCGACATCTGTGCCCCCCTCGTTGACCCTCGTGTGCGGTTTGGAGAACAAGCATGAAGCTCAATCCGGTTACCTTGAAAAAACTCAAGCGTTTCAAGTCGATAAAGCGTGGTTACTACTCGTTTATTATCTTCACCACCCTGGTGCTGCTCTCCCTGTTGGCAGAGCTGCTGGTCAACAGCCGGGCGCTGATGGTGAGCTATCAGGGTCAGCTCCACTTCCCCACCTATGGTGACGTGATCCCGGGCAATTACTTCGGACTCGATTACGAGTACGAGACCAACTACCGCCAGCTCAAGGCCAAATTCGCAGAGGAAGGCAAGGGCGACTGGGTGCTGCTGCCGCCTGTGCCCTGGAACCCCTATGAGCAAGATTTCAAGCAGGATGCCTATCCGCCCTATGCCCCCAGCGCCGAGGAGCGCCATTTCCTCGGCACCGACACCAGCGGTCGCGACGTACTGGCACGGCTGGTGTATGGCTTTCGCATCGCCATCGGCTTTGCCTTCATCGCCCTGGCAGCCAGCTATGCCATCGGGGTCAGCATCGGCTGCATGATGGGTTTTCTCGGCGGGCGGTTTGACCTTGTGTTGCAGCGCTTTATCGAGATCTGGTCCCAGGTGCCATTTCTCTACGTCATCATGATCCTGGTGTCGCTGGCCAAGCCCAACTTCGGCCTGTTTGTCGGTATCAACGTGCTGTTTGGCTGGATGGGGATCACCTGGTACATGCGCACTCTCACCTACAAGGAGCGGGCGCGGGACTATGTGATGGCGGCGCGGGCGCAAGGGGCGAGCACCAAACGGATCATCTTCAACCACATACTGCCCAACACCCTGATGATGATCGTCACCCTGGCGCCGTTCGCCGTGGTGGGCAATATCTCGACCCTGACGGCGCTGGACTATCTGGGCTTCGGGCTGGCGCCACCAACCCCGAGCTGGGGCGAGCTGCTCTCCCAAGGTATCAACAATCTGGATGCCATCTGGATCGTCAGCTCGGTCGTCGCGGCGGTGAGTCTGGTGCTGATCATGGTCTCCTTCATCGGCGAGGCGATCCGCGAGGCATTCGACCCGCGCAAATTTACCCGTTATCAGTGACTCACGGCGTGCTTCATCGTCGTGGGTATCCAACCCTTAATTGAGATGCCCCCAGTGCAGGGGCTAGACATGGAAGTCAAGCATGAACAATAAAATCAAATGGATAGGTGCTCTCTTTCTGCTGGTGAACGGATCCTGGGGGTGGGCGGCCAGCCTGCCTGCGGATCTCAAGTGGGAGACCAACGATACCGACCCTGTGTTCGCTTCTCCCAAGGCGCTGCCCGGTGGTACTCTCAACCTCTTCATCGACAGCTTTCCGCTGACGTTTCGTACCGTGGGCCCCGACTCCAACGGCGCGTTCCGCTCCTTCATCCAGGACAACCAGCTGCGGCTCATCAGCTTCCATCCCAATACCGGCAACCCCATCCCGTCGCTGGCGACCCACTGGGCCATCGCGCCAGACAATCAGACCGTCTACTTCAAGCTGGATCCGCAGGCCAAGTGGTCCGACGGCAAGCCTGTCGTCGCCGATGACTACACCTTTGGCTACGAGATGATGCGCTCCAAGGACATCCGTGCCCCCTGGTACAACAACTACTACACCACCGAAGTGGTGGCGGTGGAGAAGGTTGACGATCACACCATTCTGGTCAAGACGGGCAACCGCAAGGCCAAGCTGGACCTGCTCAACACCACCGAGCTGTACCCTCAGCCCAAGCACTACTACAAGCTCACTCCCAACTGGGTGAAGCAGTACAACTGGGCTATAGCGCCCACCACTGGTCCCTACGTGATGAGCGACGTGAAGAAAGGCAAGTCCATCACCTTCAGCAAGCAGAAGGAGTGGTGGGCCCAGAGCTATCGCTACAACCAGCACAGATTCAACATCGACACCATCAAGGTGCAGGTGATCCGCGATCACAACATCGCCTTCCGTCACTTCCTGAAGGGGGAGCTCGATACCTTCGAGATGATCCTGCCCAACTGGTGGCATGAAAAAGCGGTCACCCCGGAGTACAAAAAGGGGTACGTGCAAAAGGTGATGGCCATGACCGACACCAAGCAGGGCGGTCAGGGCGTTCACCTCAATGTGGCCAACCCCAAACTGGCGGACATCAACGTGCGCATGGGCATCCAGCACGCCTTCAACATCGACAAGATGATCGAAACCGTGCTGCGCGGCGACTACGACAGAGCCACCACCTTCGGCTCGGGCTTTGGCGAGTTCACCAACGTCAAGCTGCCGGAGCGGGCCTATGACATCGGCAAGGCGCGGGAGTACTTTGCCAAGGGTGGCTACGCCAAGCCGGGGCCGGACGGTATCCTGCAAAATGACAAGGGCGAGCGGCTGACGCTGGCGCTCACCTACACCAGCCAGGAGCACTCCAAGCGGCTGACCGTGCTGAAGGAAGAGGCCAAGAAGGCCGGTCTGGATCTGGAGCTCAATCTGGTGGATGGCGCTACCGGCTTCAAAGTGATGCTGGAGAAGAAACACGAAGCAGCCTGGATGGGTTGGGCTGGCGGCGGTCTCTACCCGCAATATTGGGAGTCGTTCCACTCCGCCAACGCCAACAAACCGCAGACCAACAACCTGTTCAACGTGGCCGACAAAGAGCTCGACGCGCTGATCGACGCCTACAACGTCGAGTTCGACATGACCAAGCGGGCCGAGCTCTCTCGCCAGATCCAGCAGCGCATCTATGATCTGGCCATCTTCGTGCCCGGGGTACAGCTCAACTACGTGCGGGCCAGCAGCTGGCGCTACGTGATGCTGCCCGAGGTGCCCGCCACCAAGAACACGCCGGATCTGCTCTACTGGCCCATGGATGGCTACCCTCACAGCAGCGGCGGCCTGCTCTGGCTCGATCCCAAGGTGAAGGAAGAGACCCTGAAGGCCAAGGAGGCAGGGGAGGCGCTGACGCCCATCAACCTGCTCGACAAGACCTATGCACGTCATTGATGCCATTGATAAGGGAGCGGCCGTTATGCCCAACATACAGGCTCCCATCCTCGAGGTAAGCGATCTCGAGGTGGAGTTTGCCGTCGACGACGGCAAGATCAAGGTGCTCGACGGGGTCAGCTTCAAGGTCGCCCCAGGCCAGACGCTGGGCATCGTCGGCGAGTCCGGCTGCGGCAAGAGCGTCACCTCGCTGGCCATCATGGGGCTGTTGCCCAAGCCCCATGGTCAGGTGGTGGCGGGATCTATCCGCTTTCAGGGGGAAGACCTGCTCACCCTGGCGCCGGATCAGATGTACAAGGTGCGCGGCAACCGCATCTCCATGATCTTTCAGGAGCCGATGACGGCCCTCAATCCGGTGCAGACGGTGGGCGAGCAGTTGATGGAGGTGTTTGGCCTGCACAGACCCGATTACAACCGGGCCCAGCGCAAAGCCGCGGCCATCGCCATGCTGCAGAAGGTGGGGATCCCGGAGCCTGCCCAGCGCTTTGCCGTCTATCCTCACAACCTATCCGGCGGCATGCGCCAGCGGGTGATGATCGCCATGGCGCTCTCCTGCGAGCCGGATTTGCTCATCTGCGACGAGCCGACCACGGCGCTGGATGTCACCATTCAGGCCCAGATCCTGGAGCTGATGAAGGAGCTGCAGGCCCAGACCGGCATGGCCATCATCTTCATCACCCACGATCTCGGGGTAGTCGCGGAGTTGTGCGACGAGGTGGTGGTGATGTATGCCGGCCGGGCGGTAGAACAGGCCGACGTGTTCGAGCTGTTTGACCACCCGCGCCATCCATATACTCATGGTTTGATGAGCTCGATCCCGCGACTGGAAGACGTGCCCAAGAGCCTGCTCAAGACCATCAAGGGTCAGGTGCCGGCTCTGCACGAGATGCCGGCGGGTTGCCGCTTCTCCAATCGCTGCCCCCACGCCACCGACCTCTGCATAAGGGTCATTCCGGCGACCGAGCAGCTCGGTGCCCGGCATGGGGTGGCCTGCCATCACTGGAAGGAGTTGACGATATGACGGCGTTGTTGTCCGTGCGGGATTTGAAACAGCACTTCCAGCTTGGCGGTGGTTTTCTGCGCAAGAAGTATCGTGTCTATGCGGTGGATGGCATCAGCTTCGACCTCAAACAGGGGGAGACGCTGGGGCTGGTAGGGGAGTCAGGTTGTGGCAAGTCCACCCTGGGCCGTACCCTGCTCAAGCTGTTCGAGCCGACCGCAGGCCAGATAAGCTTCGAGGGGCGGGACATCACCCATCTCTCGCCCCGGGAGATGCGCTCTCTGCGCCAGGAGATGCAGATCGTGTTTCAGGATCCTGCAGAATCCCTCAACAGCCGCCACACGGTCGGCCAGATCCTGGAGGAGCCCTTCATCATCCACGGCCAGGGCAATGCAGAACAGCGGCGAGCCTGGGTGCTGGAGCTGCTGGACAAGGTGGGCCTGCCGAAGAGTGCGGTGGATCGCTACCCCCACGAATTTTCCGGCGGTCAGCGTCAGCGCATCGGCATCGCCCGGGCCATCGCCCTCAAGCCCAAGCTGCTGGTGTGCGACGAAGCTGTGTCGGCCCTCGATGTCTCGGTGCAGTCCCAGATTATCAACCTGCTGCTCAGCCTGCAGCGGGAGATGAACCTAGCCATCATCTTCATCGCCCACGACCTGTCGGTGGTGAAACACATCTCGGACCGGATTGCGGTCATGTACCTGGGAAGGATTGTCGAGCTGGCAGAGGCTCAAGCGCTCTATCTGGCGCCGCGCCACCCCTATACCCAGGCGCTCATCTCGGCCATTCCGGTGCCGGATCCGCGTCGTCGCAACCAGCGCATCCTGCTGACCGGCGATGTGCCGTCCCCCATCTCGCCGCCGAGTGGCTGCCACTTTCACCAGCGTTGCCCCTATGCCACGGACCTGTGCCGCCGTACGGCGCCGAGCCTGCGGATCTGTGATGGGGCGGCCCATCAGGTAGCCTGTCACTTCCCCCTGGCGTCGGTGGAGACTGTGCCCCTGGGAAAGGCGATATGATGCCGGTGCCCGCATCGCACCAGAGTGGCACGGGAGACAAGCAATAAAAAAATGGGGCCTGTGGGCCCCATCTTCATGGTTGGAGTTCAGGTTTGGCCGTGGAAAGTCTGGCCAGGGCAGGACCGCGGCCCCGAGAGGGGATGGCTGTTGCAATGATTATGATGTGTGTAATTTTACTACGTTAGATCTTTTTCTCCGATGCATCAGGCACCGTAACGGAAGTAATACTCACGGGTTGACGGGGCGTAGGTGTCTTTCTCTACGGCGCCTTTCTTGCTGGTTGCACCCTTAAGGTGGAACAGTACTGCCAGGTTCTCAAACATATATTCACCTCATCGCTCTGTTATCTAGTTGTAGTGTGTGACATGAGTCACAATTTGATCCTATGGTCTTATGTGAGCTGGATCAATTTTTTGCGTGGTAAATTTACATAAATCATGGAAAGGGTTTTCAAACCCAGTTCTGTTCATGGAGACGGTTTCAGAGCAACTCAGGGCACCATGGCGGGCCGAAAGTGAGCCCCTGATGGGCAGATGAAGGGCCGGGGTATTGAAAGAAAGGCGACCCTCAGGAGCCTGGCGTGGATGGCGGTGACGGGCACATGCGTGCAAAAAAATACCCCGCACTGGGCGGGGTATGCATCAGGTCGACTGCGGGTACAGAGGAACTGGCGCCTTATTTGGCCGGGATCTGCTCCAGCACGTGCACCAGCAGTTGCCAGAAGCGCTCGACGGCCGGGATGTGTACCTTCTCGTCCGGCGAGTGGGCACCGCGTATGGTCGGGCCGAAGGAGACCATGTCCCAGTCAGGATAGGCATTTTTGAACAGGCCGCACTCGAGACCTGCGTGGATCACCATGACGTTCGGCATCTCGCCGAACAGGGTCTGGTAGCTGTTGCGTACCAGCGCCATCACGGGGGAGTCCACGTCCGGCGCCCAACCAGGATAGGCTCCGGTAAATTCGCAGCTGGCACCGGCCAGATTGAACAGGGAGCGGGTCATCTGCTCGACGCTCTCGCGACCGGAGTCGATGAGGGAGCGGATCAGGCACTGTACATAGACTTCGCCATCCTGGGTCTTGATGACCCCCAGGTTGGTGGAGGTCTCGGTGACGCCCGGAATGGCATCGCTCATGCGCATGACCCCGTTCGGGCAGGCCATCAGGGCGTCCAGCAGGCGAGCCTGCAAGGTTTCGCTCATCAGCTTGGCGGGTTTCTCCTGAGCCGTGAGCAGCACGGTCAGGTTGGCTTCGGTGGCCGCCAGCTCGCTCTGGTAGATGCCGGCATAGCGGTCGACCAGAGCCTTGAATTCGTTGACGCTGGCGGCGGGCACCAGCAGCTTGGCACGGGCCTCGCGGGGGATGGCGTTGCGCAGGGTGCCGCCGTGGATTTCGGCCAGACGCAGACCCAGCGGTTCGGCCGCCTTGAGCAGGCGCACCAGCAGCTTGTTGGCATTGCCACGACCGCGGTGGATGTCGACGCCGGAGTGACCGCCACGCAGCCCCTTGACCTGCAGCTCGAACCCTTCGCCCTCGGTGGCGGCGACCTGCTCCAGCGGGAAGCGGATATTGGCATCCACCCCACCGGCGCAGCCCATGTAGACCTCGCCATCCTCTTCGGAGTCGGTGTTGAGCAGGATCTCGCCTTCCAGCCAGCCCGCTTCCAGCCCGAACGCGCCGGTCATGCCGGTCTCTTCGTCGGTGGTCAGCAGCACTTCCAGCGGACCGTGCTTGAGGTTCTTGTCGGCCAGCACGGCCAGGCAACCAGCCATGCCCATGCCGTTGTCGGCGCCCAGGGTGGTGCCGCGGGCAGTCACCCAGTCACCGTCTATATAGGCATCGATGGGATCCTGGGTGAAGTCGTGGTGGGTATCGGCATTGGCCTGGGGCACCATGTCGATATGGGCCTGCAGTACCACACCCTTGCGGTTTTCCATCCCCGGCGTGGCCGGTTTCTTGATGATGATGTTGCCCACGGCGTCTTGCTTGACCGCCAGGCCTTCCCCCTGGGCCCACTCGACTATCCAGGCGCTTAAGCGGGCTTCGTGCTTGGAAGGGTGGGGGATGGAGCAGATCTGTTCGAAGAAGTGCCAAATCAGTTTGGGAGAGAGAGAGCTAAGCTGTGCCACGTCGGGGCTCCTTACCAGCACGGAAATTGACCGGGCCCAGAGGGCCGAGGAAGAGGATAACGATAATACAGTCAATCACACAAAAATGTGAGCGATCAGCGCAAATTGCGCGCGGCTTGTGCTGGTAATCGGATTGTTCACAGCGTACAGCCGAGGTTGAGGTGACAATGCCCAGCACAAAAGAAATTATGTGATGCATGTCACAAAAATATTGTATTTATGGCGCCGGCTGGTAAATTGGTGGCCGTGGTTAGCCACCCGTCAGGATGACGATGAATGCCTCCAGGGAACCGAAGCAAAGCAAGTGCGCCTCCATGGAACCGAGTGTCTGTTCAAGGATCTGAGCCCGCATAAAGGTACGTAACTTGTTAAGCAATCAGGAGTTTTACTATGTCAGGCAGCAATTCAACCTATTGGTTTGCCCAATCGCTCTACACCCAGGGCTATAGCTACCCGAATCCCTTCGCTTACCGCTAAGCCAGGGGCGCCCCGCCGGGGACAAGCAGCAAGATGTGAAGCAGCAGGTGAGTGAGGATACCATCCTCCCCCTGCTATTTTTTTATCTGCTACGGGCGGAAACGGATGTGGTGAAGGGGGCTGTATGCCTGACGCCGGGCGGGATGACAGGGAGCAGGGCCGCTTTTTCCTGCATTTCGCATACGTTTGCCAGTCAATTTATCCGCAAACGATGCTATCATGCCGGCCCAACAGCCTGTCCGCGGTCTTTCCTCCGAACGACATGGCCGCCAGCTATGCCCATCCTGCTTTCATTGAATCTGTTTTTGCTGCCGAGGTACCCGCCCTGAGGCAGCCAAAATGCAAGCCGAATTCGGGAAGCAGAGGCGCCAGCATTGACTCAGCCGCGCGTGAGAACGCGAGGTGATTATTTTTTAAGTAATTGTTTTATATAACTCTTCGAGATCGATAACATGCCGAAAAAATTCTACGCTCTTTAGTGTTGATTTTTTAACATAGAAAAAGTCATTTAAAAACAATGCCTTGGTTTCATGTTCGCTGGTTGGTTAAGCGGTTGTGGCGGCAAAGTGGCGGCAGGGGATTTGATGATCGATAGTGGCGGCAGGGCTTAGGCTCTGCCGCCATTTTTCATTCTGGCAGTTCTTCCAGCTTCACTTCGAGTTGTACGCGGTTGGTGTAACCCTGATTGGTGAGGTCGTGCACTACCTGGGTGAGCAGCCATGGGGCGGCGTCGATATCGGGTTTGAATCCCCTGACGGTGGTTGGTTGTTCCGGGTAGAGCTCGGGGCGGCCCTTGGCCAGGGTGATGTCGAACTCGGCCACCCCGCGCTGGATCCGTTCCCACTCTGCACGGGCGGCCCGCATGGCGTTGGCCTGGTTGGCGTAAACATGGCGCAGCTCTTTGACGTTCTCGCTGTCGCCGACCAGCAGTTCATGTTCCTTCTTGTTGACGACGACACCAGGCGGTAGGGGCCGTTCCTGTTTCGGCTTGGTCTTCTTCTTGCGCTTCACCTCGATTTTCTTTTTCTCGGCGGCCTTGTTGTCTTGCCAGTAGGCCGTCACGCCGGTGTAGGCGTCGCGGTCTGCCACGGAGAAGCGGTGCTGGTCGCCATCTTGGCGGGTGATGGTGATGGCCGGCAGGGGCTGGCCACTGGCGGTGGTACCCTGGCCCGCCTTGATGAACATCAGGCGGCTAGACTTGACGGTAGCGATGGCATCACACTGACCCGCCAAGCGGGTGAGGAAGGCCAGATCGCTTTCGTTGGTCTGGTCGATGTGGTCGATCATCTGGCCCTTGAGTGAGTCACCCACGCAGGGGGTGAGCTGGTAGGGGGCGGCGACCTGTTCGACGATGGCGCTGATGGTTTGATAGTGCCAGCTGCGTTCGCGCAGTTTGTTCATGCCGCCGCGCAAGTCTGCCGACTTGCCCCGGATGGTGAGCACATCGGGGGCCCCGTTGTGTTCCACTTCGTCAATTTTGAAGGTTCCTTTGTCAACCAGGGCGCTGCCCTGCCAGCCGATGAGGGATCGCAGGGTAGCCCCACGGCGTGGCATGTCGAGCTGACCGTCGCTGTCATCGAGGGTTATTTCGATGGTGTCGGCGGTGAATCCCCGGTTGTCGGTGATGGTCATCGACATCAGGCGTGGGCGGATGGCGGCCGAGATGTCACTGCCATCGACCAGCACCTGGTAAGCCGGTACCGGGTGACCTTGGCGCAGGGCATCGAGCGGGTTGGTGATGCCTAGGTTCTCGGCCAGGCGACTACCGAATTGGTCGAAGGCACCCATCAGAGGATCCCCCCGAGTTTGTTGCCGATACTGCCGATCAGCTTGCCCACACCGAGGCGGCCAAACAGGTTGCCCGCGGTGCGATTGAGCAGGGTATTGCCGAAGGTGGTGTCGTTGTCATCGACCCGCTTGAGCTTGATGCTGAATTCAATCTTGCGGGCTGCACCATCATCGAAAAACTCGGTGCGGGTGGTGCTGATACCTTCTATCACGAATGACCCGCGCATCACGCCATCGCCCTGGATCAGGGGGAAGGCTTCACCGCTGTCACCCATCTGGCGCAGCATGTCGAGGGAGAGGACGCCACCGGTCAGTTCGGGTAACAGCACCCCGCTCAGGGTGCTGGTTTCATCGTCAGGGCCGAGGAACTGATAGGCAGGGCGGGCACCGATCCGGTTATTGCCGGGGTGGCGCCATGCCCATTCGTCTTGCTGGGATTGTGGGGCGACGGTCGAGCGCATAAACACGAACCAGCCCAGGGTCATCATCATGGTGATTGCTCCTTAGTTGCGATCGCCCAGAGTGGCACGGCCACGGGCGGCGGCCTGCCGTTCGCGCTTGTCCAGCTCGCGGCTTATTTCTTGAGCCACCTCAGTGGCGGATTGCCCCGGTTGCTGAACAATGTTGATCGGGGCGTTGATCTGGGTGGTTGACGATGCTCCTCTGGCTGCAACTGGCTTGGCGGTCTGCACGATGCGAGGGCCGTAGCTGTACCCGCCAGATAGTGCTGGTGTGCCGAAGTTTCCATTCAGGTAACCCGGTGTTGATGGTGTCGGTGCTGGCATCTGGAAGCTCGGCAGCTTCTTGGCTTCTAAAATCCCCAGCGATTCGAGCAGCCATTCGATCCCTTTCAGGAAGGCCTTGAGCGGGGTCAGTGCCAGATTGAAGGCTTCTCCCAGGATGCGGCCGACGAACTGGCCAGCGCTGCCGAACCCTTCCAGCGTTTCCTTGGAGAACTTGAGTGGTTCGAGCAGGTCGCCAAACCAGCCCGATAGCGCTTTAACCCCGGTGCCGAGGCCATCAATCAGTGGGGCGAACGGCTTGAAGGCCTCAAAGACGGGAGCAAGCCCGGTCATGATGCCCTGCCATAGCCCGCTGAAAAATGCACTGATGGGCTGCCAAAACTTGATGATGGCAATGCCGAGAGCGACAAGGGCAGCCAATGGGGCAAGGAGTGCCCCTATCGCACCCAGCATGCCGCCAAAGGTGACCCCCAGCACCCCGAAGATGAGCTTCATGATGGCCAAGGGGCCGAGCAGGGCGGCAACTGTCAACGACAGCCCGCCCAGTGCAATGGCGATGATGGATGTCACGGCCGCAATCCTGACCAGGGTGTTGGCCAGTTCTGGATTTGCTTCAACCCAGTTGCGGGTACCGGCAACGATCTCTTTGGTGAATGTGATGATGTCCATCAGGGATCCGCGAAGCAGTTCGCCAAGGTCTGCCTTCACGTTTGTTATCCCAGCCTGCAGGATCAGCCATTGGGATGAGAGCGAGTCTTTGTCGATGTCTGACTCACGTTGCATCGACCCCCTCGACTTCTCGGCGTTCACCAGTTTCAACTGGCGATAGAGTTCATCCAGGTTGTTGGAGAGCTTGGCCGCATCTTTGCCGTATTCCTTGCCGAATATCTGGGTGGTGACCCTGAGCTGGTCTTCTGCTTTGAGCTTTTTGATTTTCTCCAGCACTTTGGTGATGGTGCCCATGGCATCGGTAGCCATGGCTTTTTCGACGTCAGCCGATTTCAGGCCGACCGCCTGCATCCCAGCCTGGAAGCGCTTGCTTTGCATGGTCGCGATGGACAGCTCACGCACCATGGCGTTTGATGCGCTGGCGGCGATCTCCGGTGCGGCCCCCAGACTGAGGAAGGTGGAGCCCAGTGCGGCCGCTTTCTTGTAATCGAGCTTGTCGGCCACGCCCCCCAGACGTTGCAGCACGTCGATGATGTCTGCCCCCTTGGATTGGGCGTTGTCGTCGAGGTAGTTGATGGCATCGCCGAGCTGTTCGATGTTGCTGATGGGGATCTTGTAGAGGTTGGCAATCTTGCCCATGTCTTCGGCGAGCTGACCGGCCGGCAGCTCAAAGGCGGTTGCCGCCTTGGCGGTGGTTTTGGCGAAGTTGAGCAGGTTGTCTTTGCCCTGCACGCCCATGCGGGCGCCCCCTTCAACCAGGGCGGCGATGTCGATCGCGCCGTTGAGCTGTGGGATCTCTTCTGAAATGGCCTTTATCTCTTTGGCCATGTCATAGTAAACGGATGTCAGCTCGCCGGAATCGGTTCTGGCACCATCCACCTGCTTGGCTACCCCCTTCATGGCATCTTCAAAGCCGGAATACTCTTTGATGGCGCTGTAAACCGGCATGCCTATGGCGGTACCCGCAGCGATGGCGGTGGCGCCGTGGCCCGCTATCTGGCCACGCAGCTCCTGGGTCTGGCGGTAGCTGGCTTTGACCTGGTTGAGGCGCTTTTGCTGGTCAGCCAGTTGGCCCAGCTTGGCGCGCTGCTGGTCGAGCTGGCCGTTGGCGGCAGCCAAGTCAGTCTTGAGGCGGCGCTGGTGATCGCCGAGCTGTTTGGTGTTGATGCCGGCTTCGTTCATGGCCCGTTTCAGGCTGCCGTGGCGGGCGACCATTTCACGCTCTTGCTGGGAGAGGTCGCGCACCTTCTGCTTGGCCTGCTCCATGGCACGGGTCATGGCTTTGGTCGGCTGTTCGACTTTGGCGAACTGCTGGGCCATCTGTTGGGCGTCACGCTGGGCGGCTGTGAGTTGGGCACGGGTGGCGCCAATCTGGCGGCCCAGGGTGCGATAGCCGTCAATCTGGCCGCTCTGGGTTTCCAGCTCCTTGATGCGCTTTTTGGTAGCGAGCAGGTCTTGAGCGGTGGTGCGGCTCTGGCCGCTGACGGCTTTGAGGGGGGCGGTTAGCTTGTCGACCGCCCCGAGTAAGATTTGAAGTTTGAGAGGGTTCATTGTTCTTCTGCCCCGTTGATGCGGTTGTGAGTCTCAACGAGGCGTTGGTGCCAGCCCATCAGCTCGCTGATTTCCATGGCCGCCATGTCGGACGGCGGCCAGTGGGCGATGATGGCAAGATCTGCCATCAGGTCATCTACGCAGCCAGGTAACCCATTTTCTTCGGCATCAAAAAACCGGCCACCTCACTGCCCAGCTGCAGCAGGTCAGCCGGGTCCATGTTGCCGATCTCGGCTTCGGTCAGGATCGGGGTAGTGATGCGTGGCAGCAGTTTGGTGAGGGCGTTGACGTCCATCTGCAGGACGTCGGCCATGTTGAGGCCGCGCATTTCGCCCGCCTTGGGCTTGCGCAGTTGCACCTCGGTGATGGTGGTGTCGCCGCGCTGGATTGGCTGGTCGAGGGTTACGGTCTTGTTTTCCATGGTGCTTGTTCCTGATGTTGATGTGGTGAGGGCGGCTGTTGGCCGCCCGTTGGGTTGTTGGGTGGATTAGAGGCCGATGGCTTTGCGGTGTTCGGCCATGCGGTCGACGCCATCTGGTCCGATCTCGATCATGTTGAGCAGGTCGATTTCGTGGATGACTGCCCCGTTAATGGTCACCTTGTAGTAGGTGTTGACCATGCTGACCTTGGCCTGACTGTTGTCGCCAAGCTTGGCAGTGCCCCAGTCGATCTCTTTGAAGCGTCCTCGGGTGAACACTTCTATGGCCTCCACGCCGACGACGTCATCACGCTGGATGGAGCCGGCAAAGCGAAGAGCGATCCCGTCGATCTTGCTGTTGCCCATCTTGCCCAGGATCTCGGCGCTGTAGCCGCCCATGGTGAAAGAGGTATCGAGGGCGCTGTCATCGAGCCCCATGTCGATGTTGACGGCGCCGCCCATGCCGCCGCCGCGATAGGCTTCAAACTTGCGGGAGAGCTTGGCAAAGGTGAAGTCTTCCACTTCGCCAATCCAGTTGGTGCCGTCCGTGAACACGTTCAGCTGTTTTACTTTTCTTGGCAGTGCCATGGTGGCTCCTTATGCTGCAGCCGCGACGCGGGCGCCGAAGTCGATGAGGTAGTGGTCGGTGATGCGTTGTTGTAAGCCGAGGTCCTCCAGCGGCGGCACCGGGGTGTAGTTGTAATCGATGCGCAGCTTGCCGGCCTTGAGGGTGTCTTTGTCGTTGAGCTCCTCGTTGTACCAGCAGTCAAAGCCGAGCAGATAACCGCCGGTCACCAGTTCGCGCCCCTTGGCCTTGATCCCTTCGACGATGTCTTTCACCAGGGTGGGGGTCATGGGCTTGTCGTTGGCCCACATGTGCGCGTCGGCCATGGTGTCGGCCAGGATCTGGGCGGTGCGGGTGTAGTTTTCGAAGCAGAACAGGGGATCGTCCGAACAGGTACGGTTTCCCCAGTTGCGGAAACCATTGGCCTGGATCAGGCCGGTGATCTCGTTGGCGTTGAGCAGGCCGACCTCGGTGTCTGGGTCTTGCAGATCCCAGAACAGGGCCTTGGTCATGCCGTCTACCCCGGTCACGCCGACGTTCGAGATGGTTTTGTGCCAGCCGATCTCTTTGTCGATGAGCGCCCGCAGGGCTGCGGCCTTGAGGCAGGCATCGAGCTTGACGCTGGCATTGGCGGCCACGTCCCACGCCGTCCAGTCACCATGGATCAGCATCAGCTCGCGGCTGGCGAAGTTTTCACGATAGGCCAAGGCGGCTTCGACGGTCTCGGCGATGGTCGGCACGTAGACAAAGGCGCGTAGCTTCTTGGCCATGCCAGCCAGGGCGGTGGCCACCGGCAGGGTGCAGTTGTCCGGCACGCAGAGGATGCGCGGCTTGACGGTGGTGACCGGGGCGGCCCGTTCCAGCGCCTTGAGGCCGGTATAGCTGCCATCTGGCTTGATGGTGCCAATGATGTTGCTGGTCAGGGCTGCGGCATCGGCCCCTTTGGCCACGCGCACGACGATGACGATGGTGTTGACGGTGTCATAGATGGTTTGCAGCGACTTCTTGAGGTTGCCCTCGCTGCCCGCTTTGGCGATGGCCACCGGCAGGTTGGCGATCAGCACGGGTTTGTCGAGGGGGAAGTAGGTGGCGTCCGCGTCTTCGCTGGTGCAGACCATGCCGATCACCGCCGTGGCGACGGTGCGGATGGTGCGGGTGCCCTCGTTGATTTCCACGACGCGCACGCCGTGGTGAAATTGGTCCAGTGCCATAGGTTCTCCTGTTGTCCGGACGGAGCTTGGTGCATGTGATGCGAGCAGGGTCAGGATGCAGGGGCAGGGGATGACAGGCGAGCGGCGGCCAGTGTATCCGGCGTGGATACACTGGAACGGCGGTGACAATGGGTTGATGTGCGGCAGTAACGAGACACCCCGCACAGGGCGGGGTGTTGGGCTAGATGATTGTTTCAGGCTGGTCTGGCCATTGCGGTGATTCCGGCCAGCCGGGTTGCTCCGGTACCGACGTCAGCTCGTAACGGTAGCGCTGCCAGTCTGCCAGTAGTTGGGTGTGCTCCGGCTTGGCGTAGCCGCCATCGACTGCCGGATTGATGATGGCGATTTGTTGGGTGGCCATGGCTATGCGCTTGGCCTGTTCACCCATTGAAGCCTCCAGAGTGGCTTGCTGTTCAGCGCCCTCGTCCGTTACCCATGCGGAGCCGCTCCATTTGTCATATTGAGAGGTCGGTTGCTGGTCAGTTTTCCCGTCAGGGATGGGCCCTAGCACCGTGATATCACTGCCTGCCTTTGTTACCGTGTCGTAAACGGTGGTGCCGCGATGATCTTCCACTTGCTGCCATCTATCGCCTGTTGATGCGCGTACAATGGCAAATCCTGCTTTGGTTTCGCTCGTTGGAGCATCCATGTAGATATCTGCTGGCAATCCTGTACCCATTGATACCCACACTGTTGTAGCCCCCAGACATTCCCTACTGATTGGGTCTGCTTTATAAGCGGTAACAGTGCCATCTTGTTCAGCAAAACCTTGTTCATCCCACGTTATTGTTGCCATTATGCAGCCCTCACGATGTAGTTAAACGCTACGTTTCTTACTCTGGTTTCACCACCACCTGCCGGGCTGCCGTCGAGATTTTCAACACCTGTTGTCCCGTATGAATAATTCGTATCTAGTGATGTTTCGTACCCTGCTTGTAGGCTGTTCAATGATGATGTTTCTGAGCCACCTGCATATTTCGATGGGATGTAATGTTTGTGTTCTTTTACTTCATCAGACTGATATGAAAGAAGTGGCCTTGATATATCAACACCTCTGTTGTTATCCCATCCGCGAATAAACTCTCCTCTCAGGTCTGGAAGGACTCCACTCGGGTATGCTGCGGCCAGTTTTGGATAGGTTGCTTTGTTAAATGACTGTCCCATCAACATTAAATATCCAACAGGTGGAGCAGCGAGTGGCCAGGGAATGGGGGCACCTACCGGATATTCCGAGCTGGCCAGCTCGCTCTTGGTTGCCGCATCGGTGATGCCATAGCCAGCCAAGGTGGTGGGGTTGGAACCAGCGGTGATGTTGCCCTTGGCGTCGACAGTGACCGAGCGATAGGTGCCCGCCACAACCCCCGAGTTTTTATAGGTGGCGGTGATGCTGATATTGCCACTGCCGTCAAATGACGCTTGACCTGTCACATCGCCAGCCAGCGCAATCAGGCGGACGGTGCTGAGTTTATCGGCTTTCCCAGCCGCGGTTGTGCCATCCCCCAAGTTATTGAGCCCCGTTTGTACGGTTCCTAACTCGGTTTTGGTTGCTGCATCGGTGATGCCATAGCCAGCCAAGCTGGTTGGGTTGGTGCCGGCAGTGATATTGCCCTTGGCATCGACCGTGACTGAGCGATAGGTGCCAGCGGTCACCCCGGAATTTTTATAGGTGGTGGTGATGCTAATATTGCCGCTGCCATCAAAGTTGGCCTGACCGGTCACATCGCCAGCCAGGGCGATAGCGCGGGCGGTAGCCAGCTTCTGGGCTGCGGCTGCCGTTCCGGTTGCTGGTAATGCATCGGTGATGCCGTAGCCCGCCAGGGTGGTGGGGTTGGTACCGGCAGTGATGTTGCCCTTGGCATCGACGGTGACGGATCGATAGGTGCCCGCTACTACCCCTGAGTTTTTATAGGTCGCTGTGATGGTGATGTTGGCGCTGCCATCGAACGAGGCTTGGCCGGTGATATCACCCGCGATCGCCACGTTACGGGCGGTGGCGAGTTTGTTGGCCTTGCCGGCTGCGGTATCGCCGTCCTCAAGGTCATCCATATGTTGTTTCAGGTAGGCGGTGCGGTTGGCCAGGGCTTGGGCCTGCTTGTTGGACGTTCCGCCGGGGCCGCCAAGCACCGAGTCACCGGTTTCGAGCTGGTAGACGCCAGCATCCCAGCTGACTACCTCTTGTAAATTCGCCATATCACGAGGCTCCGTGGTTGTAGTTGCCGTTGTAGGTTGCGACGCCGTTGTAGGTGACGGGCGCCCTGGTGTAATCGAGTGCTGAAAGGTGGCAGCGGGCCGGGGCCATTTCTGCCAGCAGGAGTTTGATGCGGTTGGCCTGATCGGTGGTGACCGGGCGGGCAAGAATGACCCGATACACCGCCCAGCGGGTCGGGTCGCCGTGGGTTTCATTGCCGTTGTAGTTGAGGGTGCCGTCATAGCGGCGACCGGTGGCGCGCTCGATGATGGTGCTGTCACCAAATCCCAGCACGTTGAGTGCTTCTTTGATGGCCCACGGGGTGCCCTTGTGCTGGTGCAGCTTGAACGAGGCACGGATCAGCGCGCGCTGCTGGTCTTCTGACTCGGCCAGTTCCCACCAGTCCACCGAGCGCGCCCATGCCAGCCATGGCAGCAATGGTGCCGGGCAGGTATCAGCAAAGCGGGTGGAGGTGATCACCTCTGGCGTCAGGTTGCAGGCCAGTGTCGCGGCGGCCAAGTGTTCAAGCCGGGTGACAGAGGGGGGCAGCAGGTCGCGAGTGGCGGGTGATGGCAGGGGCAGGCGATGCACCTTTGTCGAGCCAAATGCCCCCGCGTCAATACCACGAACACCCAGGCAAGCGCGGGCGGAGATCGGAGATAGCAGCGGCGCCGCCAGCGCACTGTGCGCCAGGGTGATGGTCAGGGCTGGCAAGGTTTCGGCTGGCAATGCCGGCGCCGCCGGGTAGATGATCTGGGCATACTTGGCGATCGGCGACCCCATGGCGCCGGTGAAGGCCGTGGCAGTCTGTGCCAGTTTGGTCTTGAGACGTGGGTCACCTTGTTGACCGTCAGACAGATCGCCGATGGTCTGGCGCACCTTGGCCTTGTGGCTGCCCAGGGCACCGAGATCGAACCCTGCAGGTGCCAGAAGTTGTTGAACCGTCGGCGCCTCGATGGCGTCAGGCTGTAACCCGCCGGTACCTAGCCGGGTTCTTACCCCTGCCGTGCCGACAATCCCCGCATCAAGCCCGGCAAGGGTGATCTGTGTAGACATGTCAGCCGCCCCCATGGCGAGCAGGTCGCCCATTGTTGCAACAGTGGCCTGGATGGTTGTTGCTGGATCACCCTGGGCGCCATCGCTGATAGCGATGGCCTTGGCGCGGCTGGTCAGCTTGTTGGCCCCGGCTGCAAACTGGCTGATCCCGGTTGGCTTCGCGCGCTGAGTGAGCGACGCCTGCCCTGCTTGACCTTCTTCTATCCCGGCCACTGTCAGGCCGACACTGACCCCGGCAATGGCATCTGGCGCGGGATCATCTTCACCCTGCTGGGTGCCCCGATAGATAGCCGCCCCGTCGAATGACAGAGTGCCGTCGTGGTAGGTCAGTGACCCGCGCCAGATGGGATAGAGGGTTGCCATCAGAGTTTGAAGATCTTATTGGCGCCGCTATCCCAGGCGATGATGATGTCGCCGCCATTGGTGCTGACCGGCAGACCGGCCGCCGTGTCGAACAGGGCGATCAGCGGGCTGGTCGCGGCTGTGCCGGTGTCTTTGTAGATGGCGCAATACGTGACGGTGGCGGTGGGGACGGCGAGGAAGGTGACGTCGGCGGCATCGAACACGCCACCGGTGACGGTCTTGCCAGTCAGGGTTTGCGGTGTGCCGACCACGTGGGCCGACAGCGTGCTGAAAAACTCGTCGCTGGCCAGGGTGGGAGCATAGGTGTTTTTGAGCAGGGCGCACTTGAGGGTATCGGCACTGGCATTGATGGCACCGGTGAGAAACTTCTCGCGGCCTTTGTCGTAGAGGGCGTTTGCCATGGGCTGGTTCCTTAATTGAGGTTGAGGGTGGTGAGTTTGGCGGCCTGTTGTGGGCTGCAGGCCACATCAGCCAGCGGTGATCGCAGGGTGACGCTGTCGATCCCGGGCTGATGCAAGGCGGCATAGATGGCCGAGAGCGGAACGGTGGCCCCGACCCGGTAGTAAGCGGCGGCGGTGTTGGTCATTGCTTCGTTGGCGGCGGCAAGGGCTTGCTCTTTGCCCAGGCCGATGGCGTTGAGGGTGGCGTCGACGGCATAGGGCTTGATCTGGGCCGGTTCGACGGCCACCAGATCGCAGAGGGGGCGCACATCTTCTGCCGAGAGGGCCTGACTGACCCGATTGATGGTGTCGGCACTCGGTTGGCCCGCAGGTGACAGCAGGGTCACCCTGACGGTGCCCGGCGTGGGGCTGTCGACGGCGACATCGGCCACCTCGGCACTGGCCGAGAAGGCGTGAAACTTGTAGGCATTGATGGGGCCGGCAGTGGACAGCCCCTCAAAGGCCATCTGACCACGCATGCGCAGGCGATCATCTGATTCGTAAACCGGCTCAATAGGCGGTGTCGCGCTGGGATCGCCCGGAGTGACCAGCAGGCGGGCGATGTTGTATTCACCGACCGCATGGTCGAGGGTGGTGCCGCTGGCAAAGGCGAGCAGGGTTTGCTTGGCGGCATCGTTCATGCGAGCCCGCAGGATCACTTCGCGATAGGCGTTCTCTTGCAACAGCTTGTTGAGCGGTTCTGATTCGAGTTCGAGGGTGGCGGCGATGGCTGCTTGCTGGTCTGCCGGGTAGTAGCTGATCAGGGTGGCCTTGCGTTCGGCCAGGATCATTTCGAAGTCGATGGTTTCCTCCACCGAGGGCGGCGGGAGCTGGGTTAAATCCACGTTGCTCAATTGGCGGCTCCTGTGGGGATGGCAATAGAGGCAGATTCCGGCGCACCGCCGTCTTTGCGCTGCCAGGTGAGTTCGACGGTGAGGGCGCCATTCATGCCGCCGCCCTGCACATCAACTCGGGTAATGGTGATGCGCGGTTCCCAGTTGATGAGGGCTTGCACGGTGGCAGCCATCAGGCGCAGGCGGGTGGCCGGATGCTGGGGTTGGTCGATGAGGTAAAAATGCTCGCTGCCGTAGTTGCGGCGCATGACGCGCGTACCCACCGGGGTGCCGAGGATGTCACGCACCGACTGGATGATGTGGTCGGTGGCGCTGATGGTGCGGCCATTGGCTGCATTCATGCCGAGCCAGTTCATGCCGGGCCCCCTGTTTGTCCGCTGCCGGTGCTGACGCCGCTGTGTTTGTGGGTGGTGACCTCAATGCCGCCAATCTTGGCACTGAGTGCGGTGATCTTGCCGCCAGCGGTGATGGTGGTGCCCACCTTGAGCGCCTGGGTGCATTCCACCAGGGGGGTGATCAGTTTGACGGTGACGGATGCCTCGATGTTGGCTGACTTGATGCCGGTGGCATTGAGCGCGCCGGTGGCCGGGTCGTATTCAATGACGGCGCCGTCACTGTATTCGGTACGGTCGAGATCTGGATTGTCATCGTCAGCCAGTGGCTCGTCTGCGGCGGTGGCGTTGAGCGAGCCGAGGATGTACGCATTGCGCAGATCGCCACTGACTGACAACAAGATGACCTGTTCGCCGATACTCAGGCGGTGACGGGTGCGGTTAGCCCCGGCCCTTTCTGTGGTGTAGGGCCGCCAGTTGGTGATGATGTCGCCGGTTTTGACGCGACATTCCTTGGATCGCACTTCGGTCACGGTGCCGATGCGGATCAGGTTGTCGATCAGGCGTTGGAGTTCGGTCAGGGTCGGTTGCATGGGGCCATTGTTTTGGGCAATGGCAGGCAAGGCGAGCGGCGGCCAGTGTATCCACGGTAGATACACTGGCCGCGATGATTACAGCCCCTTGGTGAGTTGGGCAAGCAGCAGGTCTTCGACCTTGTCGACGTCTTTGGCATCCATGCCCAGCAAGGGCCGTTCCGGGTATTGGATGTCTTGCCCCTTGCTGCCTTTGTCTTTCAGGCCGTAGTGGTGGATATGAGCCACCTTTTCGGCGGTGCTGGCAAAGTAGACCTCGGCGCGATCGCTGTAGCCCTTGGACTTGAGCCATTTCGACTTGATCAGGCGGGAGAACATCTTGCGCTTGATCTTGCTCTTGTTGATGGCGTCGCCCTTGCTGGCATCGACCTTGATGAATCGTTTGATGCGGGAGCGTTTGAAGGTGCGGATCCCGCCCCGCATGATATCAAAGCCGATGATGTAGCTGCGGGTACCGCGCCAGCTTTTCAGGTGGCGTACTTCCTTGTCACTGGTGGTGTAGATGAATTTTATTTCGCGGTTGCCACGCTGCGGCTTGCGCGGGTCCATCTGGTCGCCTTCCGGGGTGACGTTGGCCTTGATGCGCTTGGCGTTGCTCTCGCGCATCTCTTTTGCCATCTGATCGGCAAAGCGGGCCAGTTCCCGTTGTGACAGGTTGGCCCGGATCAGTTCTACCCTAGCGGCAAAGTGGGTCAGTCGGTCGAGATCGGCGGCCATGGCTGATATTCCCCGTTGATAAACAGTTCCCAGGTGATGCCATCGTAGGGGTCTTCTGGCGGTTCTGGCAGGTGTTCGAAGTGCAGGCCCTGCTCATCCTTCCAGACCTTGACCCGCTCGGTCAGCGGCAGTTTGATTTCGATGTCGCAGGTTTCGTTGTTCTGGATCTCGACTTCGAACCGCATGGCGTTTTCGCGCTTGTCGCTGTTCATCATCAGTTCTGGCTGGTACTGCCTAATCCATGCCAGCAGTGGCACCATGACGGTGTTCACATTCTGGGCAAAGTCGGCCACGATGATGGTCAGTTCGTACTGGTATTCAAACGACAGGCTGGCGGCGCCGGTGGCAACCAGCTTGCCCTTGTCGACGAATATCATCATGTGATCCGGGTTCTGGCGCAGCAGCGGGACGCACTGCTGCAGCACCTCACGGATCTGTTTTGGCTTTTCCATCCCCACTCCCTTGTTGTTGCTGCCGTTGCTGGCAGGTGATGAGGCTGTCGACCTTGGCGGCGCAGCTGGCCCAGGCGGCCTCGGTCTGGGTCAGTTGGTCGAGCAGGTCGCCGTTATTGACCGGGCTGGCCGGTGGCAGTTGGCAAGGGGTCAGGCCCTGACAGGTGAGCCTGATAATCTGCGGCGCCGGTGATGGCGGGGCGCTTGAGCAGCCTGACAACAGGAACAGGCAAAGGGCTATCAGCCCAAGTCCGAAGTTCAGCATTTTCACGTTTGAGCCTCTTGATGGTGTCGGCACGGGTGGCGGCGGTCATCGACAGTTCGCCGAGCTGGCTTTGCAGTTGTGCGGCGGCTTCTGCCTGGGCGGTCAGTTCGCCGGTGAGGGTGGTGATGGTGGTGTCTTTGAGCCGTTCCCGCCGCTCGGCCTCTTTGGCCTTGTCGTCGGCGGCCTTGAGGTCACTTTGCAGGGTGGTGACCTTACCCTTGGCGGTCGCCGCCGAGGTGGCAGACCAGCCCCAGCCACCCAAGGCGATGGCCAAGGCGATCAGCAACCAGGTGAGGGGGGATCGTAGTAATGCCATTACGGTTTCCTCGGTGGTGGTGTGGGCTGCGGCTTATTCTGGCTACATCCTCTGAACGGGCAGACCACGCAGCCACCAAGCCAGCGCAATTCCAGACACTTCGCATCCAGCTTGATACAGGTTTTCCCTGCCAAGTGACCGCACTTAGGCCTAGGCATCTGCTACCTCCTGTACCTGGTAGACCTTGGCAAAGTGGTCGTATGCCTTGGCCAGCTTGGTGTCGTAGTCGTTTTCTTTGTAGGCGGGGCCGTTGTAGCGGCGGGCGAAGTCGGCCCACTTGCGGCCCTGCAGGGCTTTGTGCATGGCAGCGTCTTGCTGGATGAAGCGGCACAGGGCGGTGAGGTGGTTGACCTCGCTGCGCTGCATGGCCGCCTGCCATTCGCTGGCCGAGGCAAAGTCCAGCGCCTGCCAGTGGTAGCCCATGATCTGGAACATGCCCCAACTGGCCGACTCGATGGCGGCATTCCGATGCAGGCTGATGGCCAGTTGCAGCCGTTCCCACTCTGCCGCGCCGCCGGCATAGCCGCCGCGCTTGGGGTTGACCAGGTTGGGGTAATTGGCGGCCATCTGGTCGGCGGTGGCCTTGCCCAGGTGCTTGGTGAGCTGCTTGTAGAACACATGCCGCTCGAACAGCACCACCGGACGAGTAGCGTCGGTGAAGCCCTCGCCAATGCTCTCAACCTGGGCGACGGTGGCCATGGTGGCGAGCGGCAGGCCCAGCAGGTCAGCCCCACTCTGCATGTGGTTGATGGTCAGCTGGTTGCCGCGTTCGCTGCCGAGCAAGGCGGCCATGGTGCGGGGGCCAGCCTGACCGATGGCGGCGATCATGTAGTCTCGCTGGAAGGCGAGTAGGGCTTGTTCGGTGGCATCGCCAAACCAGCCATCAGGATCCACCGGATAACCGGCTTTGGTGAGGCGGCGTTGCAGATCGGCCACGGCGGTGCCGGTATCCCCTTTTTTAAGGCTCATGGCTGAAATCTCCCGTTCAGGTGGCGGGCGGTGGTTGGCTGCTGGCGGCGGCGCGGCATCAGGCGCATGACGGATCCCCGCGACCCGAGCAGGGCGGTCAGCACCACGGCTGCTAGTAGGACGGCGGCGGGGTCTGGTGATGGCAAGACACCCAGCATGGCGCGCAGTGGCACGGAGCCGGCGGCCACTGTGATGACCCAAGCCAACAGAGCAGGCAGGGGGCGGTAGTCGCCCCCGTTGCGGTTGAAGGTAGCCAGTCGCAGGGCGATGGCGGCGCAGATCATGGCGTAGAGGATGGTCAGCATGTCAGCCCCCTTTACGGAGTTTGAACAGGTCTTCCGGCGCTTTGCGCAAGGCCCATTGCAACAAATGGACGGCCATTGCCGATGCCAGCAAGGCACCGATAGCGCGCGGGCTGCCGGCAGCCTTGACAGGCAAAACCGTTGTCATGATGGCTGCCACCTGATCGGCAAAGAGGATCCCGATGATGAAAGCCGCGACAAACAGCCCTGCTTTGCGCAGGTTGCCGAGTTCTGTGGTGGTGGCGATGAACACCATGGCCCCGGCGAATGCTGCCAGCACCACTTCGATATCAAGGCCGGGGAACAGTGATAGCAGCGCCAGACCGGTGAGGGTGCTGGTTGCTGCACTGGATGAGATCGGTTCTGGCATCGTGCTCTCCTGTTGTTATCGTTTGCTGCCGTAGTGGCGAGCGGTTTGGAATTCGGTGATGGTCTGGCACTCGGCGCAGCGTTCGCAGCCCCGGATCGCTTCACGGCGTGCCTGCGGGATGGGGTTTTCGCAGTCGATGCAGTAGTGCGGGCCGGTGCCGCTGATGCGGGCGGCATGGATGCGAGCAGCGATTTGCTGATCGCTGATGTCGGCCAGTCTTTCGAGTTCGTCGTCGAGGCGGCTCATGGTCAGTTCCATAGCTGGATCAGCGGCTGCTCGGCCTGGGTGGGGGCCGCTGGCATTGTGATAAGGGTTCCGGTCGGGATGATGGGGCCGAGCGCGGCCAAACCGGGGTTGAGGTTGAGCACTTGCTCGGTGATGCCTGCGGTGTAGCCGTAATGCCGGAACAGGATGAGATCGAGGGTGTCGCCCTGTTGGCTGCGCAGTTGCATCAGATCAGCTCCACTGTGTTGTGGGTGGTGCCGAGGATGTCGCGAATGGCAAAGCGGGCATCCCGGTAGAGGTCATCCGAGCTCACGATCTTGGCATCAGCCCCTTTTACGCCGTCACCGGTGGCGCTGTAGTCGGTGTAACGTTCCAGCAGGTTGGCGCGGGTCATGGCATAAACGGCGCGCCGGTAGCTGTGCAGGTGCACCGATTCGTTGTTGATGACTTCGCTCGGGACGGCGGCCAGGGTGGCGTGGCCTTCTGCCTGACGGGCGGTGCGCCAATCCACCAGATCCCGGTTGACGCTGGTGATGGCGTCGACCACGGCATGGGTCAGGCGGGCGGTGGTGACGGTGCCATCAAGCCGGACTGTTTCACGCAGGTCAGGCAGCGAGATCGCGGGCCAGAAGTGGTTGCTGGTTATCTCCCCTTCATCTGGCGCGGTCGGTGCTGTGGCAATTAATCCGGTGCTCATGGTGCTCCTGTGTGGGTCGGTCCGCTGGTTGGGCGGTGGTCGGGCCGTCTGGTATGCCGCTGGCATTCGTCAGGCCCGAGCCGCCCAGGGTGCGGGGTTCGCTCGGTTAGCTGCCGCCGCCTTTGGCGTCGGGCTGCTGTTCTTTTTTCAGTTCACGTTCGAGCACTTCGAGCTCTTTCTTGATGCCGACCTTGTCGTGCAGTTCGATGGCCCGGCGGTAGTGCTCGGCGGCTTGCGGCTTGAGTCCTTCGGCGTAGCAGGCGCGGCCCACGGCCTTGTGCAGCTTGGCGCGTACCTGGTCGAAGATGTCGCAGGGTTCAAGCAGGCCGAGGTAGGCATAAAGCAGCCCGCAGCTGGGGCCGGTGCCAGCCTCTTGCTGCTTGATGGCTGTGTCGGCTACTTCTTCGGCGATCATGGTGGCGGCGGTGCGCTCGTAACGGTCCGGGGTGCTCAGGCCGTGGCGGATCACGTAGTCGGCCATGGTGAAAGCCCCTTCGAGATCGCCGGTGTCGAGGTGCCAGAGCATGACGGTCACCAGGACGTCATCTTGTCCGCCCCGGTCGGCGGCCAGCAGGCCATCAATCCAGGGTTTGTAGACGGCCAGCATGGGGCGCTTGGCGTCGATCTTGCGCTCGATGCTCTGGATGCCCTTGAGGGTGCGACGGTGTTCGGCTAGCTGCATCAACTGCAGCTCGTAGGCGTTGGCGCGTTGTTGGTCGAACTGAGGATTGGCCGCCCCTTGCAGGGCGGCCAGTTTGCGTTCGCGGTTGCGACGGGCAGGTGTCATGTCGCCCCCTTAACCGCCAGCGGCCGGTTTCGGCCCGATGACGATGTTTTCGATCAGGGCGACGCAGTCGTAATCCTCTACCACGTAGGCATCGTTTGAGCTTTCGTAGTTGACGATGCGGTCGCGCTTGGGCTCTTCCTCGATATGGCGGCGGCGGGCGCCTTCCTGCCAGTAGATGGACAGGTTTTCCAGCGTGGTGATGAGCATGGCGTCATCCGGGAAGAAGGGGACGCGCACGGCTTTGAGGCCGCCGATCTGCTTCTGGCTCACCAGCACCTGACCGGCCAGCTTGTCCTGGTTGTTGTCGGCGTTGTTGATGATGGGGAAGTATTTGTCGGCCAGCAGCTTGCGACCGCAGATGACCACCAGATCGGTGTCGTCCTGATACCAGGGGGCGATCGACTCGTTGACGGCATCGAACACCAGGGCGTCGAGGTTGTGGTAGTCCCCTTCTTTGGTGTCTGCATCATTCTTCGGCTGGTAGATGTAGATCTTGCCGGAGCCTTCGGTACCTTCATCCATCACTTTGGCCGGTGCATCCACACGGATGTGTTGCAGCCAGCCGATGTTGACGTCTTCCAGCATGGGGTGGGTGGTGCGGTTGGTGTCCGGCGCCACGCTGGTGCCGTGCCAGCCGATCATGATGCGGTCGAGCCCCTGGCGTTTGAGGATGGCGTCGCGGATACGGGTCTGGAAGTCGGCGAACTTGGCCCAGATATCCAGTTTGTTGTACCCCAGACTGGTGTCGTAGTTGGTCTTTGCGCACTCGTAGTCATGCGGATAGAGGGCGCTCGGGTCATTGGGCTCGCGGTCTTTGTCGCTGGTATTGGTGCGGCCAGCGATGGTGCTGCCGATACCGATACCCACCTTTTGCCCCTTCATTTCGGGTACCGGGATGACGTTGATCATTTGTAGGAATTCGACCGACTCCTGCATTTTGGTTTCCAGGGTCTGCTGGACGCTGGGCTGCACGTTGAACTGCACCATGGCGCTGGTGATGGCGTTGAGTTTGGCCAGTTGGCCGGTGAACGCGTTGAACTTCTGGCGGGTTTCGTTACGCATGGATGGGGTCCTTAGCAGTCGGTTTCGATGGTGGAGCCTTTGTCGCCGGTGGCGGGCTGGCGCTTGTGGCTGAAATCTTCCTGGCCTTCCAGCTTGGCGGTGAGGTCAGCCAGCGCTTTGGCGGTGGCTTCCTGCTGGCTGGTCAGTTCGGTGATGGTGGTGGCCTGTGCGGTGAACTTATTCTGCAGGTCTGCGTCGATGGTGGTCACTTCTTTGGCCACGGCTTCGACGGCCTGATGCACGTCACCGAAATCCGCGGTGGATTGCTTTTTGTGGCTGCTGAACATGGCGGTGATGCGCTCGGCCAGGGTTGGGCCTTTGTCGGCTTCGTCTTCGAATTCGATGACGGTTTCCAGCGCCGCAGTGAACAGGCACTCCTTGTACTGTTTGCGCTCGGCCAGCGGGTTGGCCGAGGCCTTGCTGCAGAACTGGAGCATTTCGGTGCCGAGGCTGGCTGGGCTGTCGGTGACGGCCAGCCCCATCAGGTAGGCGCCTTTCTCGTTCAGGTTGGGGTGGATTTCGACAGAGGTGAACACCTTCTGACGCTTCTTGTTCAGTTCGACCAGTTCCGGGGTCGGGTCGATTTGCACGAACAGGGCCAGGCGCTTTTCACCTTCCATGTCGACCTCTTCGGTCTTGGCGGCGGTGATATCGCCGTACATCTTGAACTGACCGGTCGGGTCATAGCCCCGGATGTGTTCCATATTGACCCGGGCGCCATAGGTGGACTGGTTGTAGCGCTTGGCCATCTGTTCAATCCATTCGCGGGTGATGGTGCGGCCATCGGTCGTGCCCCCTTCGACGGCAACACGGAAAAATTTGGACTTAGCCATGAGCTGGGATCCCTTTGGTGATTGGGTGGTGATGTCGCGGTTATGGTCTGGGTGATAGGCGTGATCGTGCAATCGGCGGCCAGTGTATCCACGGTGGATACACTGGCGCGGGCGTCAGGGTGCTTGTCTTGGTCGGTAGACTGGCGCCATGACTACAGCACCGTTACTTTTCCCCCATATCGAACCCAGACGGCAGGCCATGCACCTGTTCTTTCAGGGCTACCCGCTCCGCGTCATTGCTGAATTGCTGCAAACGCCGGAGGGGACAGTCTCGACCTGGAAGAAGCGCGACGGCTGGGATGACATCAAACCCATAGACCGGGTCGACTTCGCCATTGAGGCGCGGATGTGCCAGTTGATCGCCAAGGATGTGAAGAGCGGCGGCGACTTCAAGGAGATTGACCTGCTGGGCAGGCAGTTGGAGCGGATCGCCCGGGTCAACAAGTACAGCAACGGCGGCAATGAAACCGACCTCAATCCCAAGGTGGCGAACCGCAACAAGGGGCCGAAGAAGGCGCCCGAGCGCAATGTTGTCGAGCCCGAGCAGCAGGAACGGTTAATCGAGCGGTTCGAGTCGACCATGTTTGGCTATCAACGCACCTGGTACGAGGCGGGCAAGCAGCACCGGATCCGCGACCTGCTCAAGTCGCGCCAGATTGGGGCCACTTACTTCTTTGCCTTCGAGGCGTTCATTGATGCCCTGGTAACCGGGCGTAATCAGATTTTCTTGTCGGCCAGCAAGGCGCAGGCCCATGTGTTCAAGCAGTACATCATCCAGTTTGCCAAGGAGGAGGGGGTTGAGCTGAAAGGCGACCCCATGGTGCTGCCGAACGGGGCGCACATGTATTTTCTTGGTACCAATGCCCGCACCGCCCAGAGCTACCACGGCAACATCTACATGGATGAGTATTTCTGGATCCATGGCTTTCTTGAGTTCCGCAAGGTGGCCTCTGGCATGGCGATGCACAAGAAGTGGCGCCAGACCTACATTTCCACCCCTTCCAGCCTTTCTCATCCAGCCTATGCGTTCTGGTCTGGTGCCAACTTCAACCGGGGAAAGGCCAAGGCCGACCGGGTCGAGATTGACCTGAGCCACACCAATCTGGCCGGCGGCAAGCTGTGCGCCGATGGCCAGTGGAGGCAGATTGTCACGGTTGAGGATGCGGTGCGCGGTGGCTGCGATCTGTTCGACCTGGATCAGTTGCGCAGCGAGTATTCGGAGGATGAATATCGCAACCTGCTGATGTGCGAATTCATGGACGACACGGCCAGTGTGTTCCCACTCGCCACCCTGCAACGTTGCATGGTTGACAGTTGGGAGTTGTGGGATGACTACAAACCTCATGCCTTGCGTCCACTTGGCAACCGAGCGGTATGGATCGGTTATGACCCTGCCAAGGGCGGCAAGGGGGATAGCGCCGGCTGCGCAGTGCTGGCCCCGCCAGCGGTACCCGGTGGCAAGTTCCGAGTGCTGGAGCGGCATCGTTGGCATGGGATGGACTTTGATGCGCAGGCTAAGGCTATCCGGGCCATGTGCGATCGCTACAACGTTACCTATATCGGCATCGACTCGACTGGGATCGGGGAGGGCGTGCTGCAATTGGTGCGGCAGTTCTATCCCGCCGTGACGGCAATTCAGTACAGCGCCAACGTAAAAATGCAGATGGTGATGAAGGCGCAGGACGTGATGAACAAGGGGCGGCTGGAGTTTGACAGCGGTTTTACTGACTTGGCCCAAGCGTTTATGAGTATCCGTCGAGGGTTAACGGCTAGCGGCAAGATGCCGACCTTTGAAGCCAGCCGCTCCGAGGAGATCAGCCACGCAGATATTGCCTGGGCAACGATGCAGGCCCTTTTACATGAGCCGCTGGCAGGTGCCAACGGTACCAATACCAGCATGATGGAGATTTTCGAATGAGAAAGCGCCGCAACCCGCGCACTACCCAGCCGGTAACGGCGACCCAGCAATCCGGTGGCGAGGCCATCGAGGCGTTCAGCTTTGGCGAGCCGGTGCCGGTCTTATCGCAGCGGGAGGTGTTCGACTACTTGGAAGCGATGCACAACGGCCGCTGGTATGAGCCGCCGCTGTCCCTCAATGGGCTTTCGCGTGTCTATCGGGCCGGGGTACACCATGCCTCGGCCATTCAGGTGAAGCGCAATATCTTGCGATCCTGCTTCATCCCTCATCCGAAACTGAGTCTGGCGGGCTTCACCGGGCTGGCGCTGGACTATCTGATTTTTGGCAACGGCTACCTGCAGGCGGTGCAGAACCGGATCGGCGGGGTGCTGCGCTATGACCATCTGCGCGCCAAGTACACCCGGCGTGGGCTGGATATGGCCACCTATTGGTGGATTGCCCAGCCAGGGCAGGAGCAGGAGCTGCCCGCTGGTCGGGTTGGCCATGTGATGGAGAGCGACATCAATCAGGAGATCTACGGCATCCCTGACTATGTGGGCGGGCTGAATTCGACCTTGCTGAACGAGTCGGCCACCCTGTTCCGTCGCCGCTACTATGAGAACGGCAGTCATGCCGGCTTCATCATGCACATCACTGACGCGGTGCAGAACGAGGGGGACATCGCCAAGCTCAAGGAGGCGCTGCGCCAGAGCAAGGGCCCCGGCAACTTCCGTAACCTGCTGCTCTACACGCCGGGCGGCAGCAAGGACGGGGTCAAGCTGATCCCGGTGGCCGAGGTAGCGGCCAAGGATGACTTCCTGAGCATCAAGAACGTGAGCCGGGATGACCAACTGGCCACTCATCGGGTACCGCCTCAGTTGATGGGGGTGATGCCGAACAGCACTGGCGGGTTTGGCAATGTGACGGAGGCCGCTCAGGTGTTCGACGTCAACGAGATCGACAGCATCAAGGCCAGCCTGCTGGCGATGAACGACTGGGCAGGGGAAGAGATCATCCGGTTCAATCCGTACAAGCTCGCCGCCGGTACCGAGCCGGCCAGCCAGGGCGATCAGCTGCGCTGACCCGGCCAGCGTATCCCAACCACCCCGCCATCAGGCGGGGTTTTCTTTTGCCCGGTCACTGGTCAGGCAGCGCCTGACCTGCCAAGGTCCTGGCCTTGCCGCAGTTACCCCTAGCATGCGCGCACCATCGGCCCGCTGTGCGATCGCCCCTTAAACCCACGCGGCCATAAGGCCGGATCCTGCGAGTGCTCCCTGCGCTCGCTGGCGTGTCCTGCTGGGGGGTTGGGACCCTGCCGCGCAGCGAGAGCGCGCCGCAAGACCCCGCCTCGCCTGCGCGCTTCATGTGTGGAAAATCATGCGGGTGAAAGACTGTGGCCGAGTGGCGGCTCCTCGCGCCAGCACTGGGCGCGCATGGCTCACCAGATCCTTTTTACGATCTTTCACTTTCCGTCAGATCCTTTCACTTGTGAGCCCCGTAAAAAGCAACGGGAGCCAGTGGCCCCCGTTGTTCAAGTTATGCACAGAATCAGTTGGTAACTGTGTTGGCAAGGTGTGTTGTCTTCTGCTCCAAGTCGGCTTTGGCCCCTGCCCAGGTCAGGGTCTGGATGATGGATTCCAGGTGGCCGTGCTGCGCAGGGTTACTCGATTCCGTGATCATCGCCGATACGTGGTAGATGTTCTCAAAGACGATGGCGGATGTTGGTGCTTGCATAGTTTTTTGCTCCCGATTGATGTTAGTCCCGTGGCTTATCGTTGCGCACTGGTTTGGCCAGTCCATTTTATTCAGGACGGCATTGCATATCTCAGCGATCAGCGACTAGCTTTTGCATAAATGAGTGTTTTTTACTGTCACTTCTGACAGGTGCAGTTCACATAAAAACCAGAGCGCGGGCGGTCCAGTATGTTGGAGACAGCCCAGGATGAAGCGAAAAAGACCGTTACCAGTTATCGCTCGGCAGTACCTCCTTGATTCCAAGGCCAGACTGCGGACGTTGCTCGACAATTCCCACCTCACATACTCAGATGCGGCCCGCTTGATTGGCGTCAATCCCAGCACGGTATCGCGCTGGGTTGATGATGAGCATGGCGGATTCATCAACCTGGAAGACGCCGTTCTGCTGTGCCTGCACCTCGGGATCAGCGTTCAGCAGATGCTGCCAGCACCGGCTTGGCTTTCGCTGTCGGAATCCAGGCATGACCAGCGGGCGATATTTCTCAGCATGAGCGATGCTGAAATTGATTGGCTGCTGTCGGTGTGGTCTGGTGCTGTAAAGATTTACCGCTGATACACTTATATTTCTAACAGACAAAATGATTCCCTCCTGCATGACCGGATTTTTGTTTTCATCTTCAAGTTTTGCCGCATCTTATGCGCCGTGAATATTGTCAGTCAATGCATTTTGTTAGGTATTTTTTTAAGAATGTTTAAGCCTTCCTAAATATTTAAGCCATAAGCAAACAATAGTATCGAGTCATTGTCTTAGCCTGACAACATCCTAACCCACCAGTGAATCCGTGTCCTTCGTGGACATTGACAATTTTCCTATGGCACGACATGCAGTCATGCTTACCCCTTTAGGATGGCACGGCTTCAATGTTTATATGCAGGTATATAAGCAACCCCGCACCACCCAAAATAATATTACTTCAATATTAAAAAAATATCGTTTTGACATCCTAGCCCGACTTCTTACGGCCTTATTTGTACAGGTTGTGTGCATACTATGTACACTTTGTTTATCCCACTCTTAATATATTAAAAAGCCCCTGCATGAGGGGCTTTAAACTGATTGGCAATCGGTGGTTATGGCTTTGTCCGGTACTTGACCAGCGCCTTGGTGAAAACCTCAAGCTGATGGCCGGTGAAAGCTGAACTGTCCAGCTCTGCCGTGGCCAGCTTGCCGTTGCGTTCCTTCCACACCGCGTAGGCGGCGGCTTTGTCGACTTCGATCAGGGCCTTTTCTTCTGGCGGCAGGTCACACAGGTTAAAACTCATTGGGTACCTCGCTTTGTTGTGCTGACATGGTAATCGCTGCAATGTGTCCGGTCACGTTTTGGGTTTTGTGACCGGACACATCTAGCGTTTTTTAAGGTAATGGCACCAACTGACAGGTTTCCCGGTGTAACCACTGCGTCCTGCCGGTACGGAGTTTTCTGATCCACAGCCATTCCGGCTTTTTAAGGTGTTCTGGCAGGGGCTCGACTTCCTTTTTATACCCGTCAAAAGCGATGACCTTCTCCGGTTTTTCCAGTATCACGGCCACGAATTCGACCTGGGCAAAGGTGATCAGGCTGCCGTCGATGTCTTCGACCGACTCGGCTGGGCGGATCACCCGGTAGCGCCCGCCGACGGCGGGCTCAACTTGTAGCATCTGTTGCATGTTGCCTCCTTATAGAGCGAGAGCCTTGTCGCCCTGGGTGTGCCAGCACTCAGGCTGCCCTTTGAATGCTCCGCCGCATCCAGCAGGCAGAGCACATTCACAGTTCGGGCAGGTCTGCGTGGCCAGCTCTGCTTGTTGCTGCTGCCAGTGTTCCCAGTCACGGCGCAGCAGGGTACTGATGTACTCGTCGGCGCTGTAGGGTTCACCGGATCCGGCTCGGGCACTGCGCAGGGTTTCCAGTTGTTCGCGTTCGCGGATGGAGAGCCGCACCTCAACCCGCTGGATACCGAGCGCAGCGTCTCTTGATCGCTGCGCCTGCTTTCTGGATTTCGCGTCCTTTGGTTTGCTCATCTTGTGATCCCTTTGGCAAACGCACCCTGCCGCGCCCGGGTGTCCTTCCATACCTGCTTGGCGGTGGGGCCAGTGGGTAGCACCCGCTTGGCCTTCACCGGTGGGGTGAGGGTATCGAGCTCGCCCAGGTAGAAGGGGAACCAGGCATCTTTGAAGCAGATGACCCGTTCCATCCGGTCGAGCAACTGATCGCAGATGTGGCGGTCGGCGGCCGGCAGGCCATTGAGTTCGCGAGCGATGGCCTTGCGGCCCGCCGATCCCGGCGGGTGCTGCTGGATGATGGGCCAGTGCCGCAGGCAATGCGGTTGCAGGCGTTCGACGTCGGCGCGGGTGATGGTGTCAGTCATGCCGCCACCTCATTACTTTGTTCAACATTGAACAAGTGCCCGTATTTTCTTGTTATGTGTTCCCTTGAAACACCTGCCACGGCTGCCACGGCCTTTTTTGTTACCTTAGATCCCAGGCCCTCAAGATGTGCTATCGCGGCGCTGATTTTTGCCTCGGTGCCCTGCTGACGAATGTGATGTGTGACATATGCCCCGCGTGATGTGTGACCTATGTCTATCGCCCCATGTTCCAGCGCTACCTGGCATTGAGGATTCAACCATAGGCACTCAGTTTTTATCCCTGTACCAGCACCAGCACTGATCCGGGACTGCTTTGTCTCGCAGTGCCACCCGGTCAGCATGTCGCTGTATAGCTCGGAGGCGTAGCCACTCAAGGCAACCATTCCCTGAACGCCCAGCAGCTGTTGTAGGAGCTCTACGTGCTGCGGCTTGGTCAACTCATGGCGGTAGACGTGCCCAGAGCTGCCGATACGCCTGGTTTCCATCATGTAAGGAGGATCGACATAGAATAGCGTCCGATCCGTATCGTGAGAGGCTATGCACTGGGCAGCAGGGCGATTCTCGATGTTTACCCCGCGTAGACGCTGGGCGACCCATGTCAGCACCGCCGGGTATTTCACCCACACATCGGCACTTGTGGCATGTTTGCGGCGGGCCTCGCAGCGAAACCCCGTTTTGTGGCCCGTTGCCGCCCCACTGCCGAACCCCATGGCACTCCTGACGATAGTGCGGCGGGCTCGCTCGATGGGGTCGGTGGTGTGCTGGTACGCCAGTTGGAACTCGTCACGGCTGTACGGCGTCAGTTCGCACAGCTCACGCAAACGGGCGGCTGCCCTCTCGTCGCGCAGCACCTGGAACAGGTTGAATATGTCTTGGTCGAGATCGTTGTAAACCTCGCCATGGCTGCGAGGCTTGCGTAGCAGGACTGAGGCAGCTCCGCCGAATGGTTCAACATAGATCTCGTGCTTGGGGAAGAAGCCGTAGAGCCAAGAGGAGAGGCGAAATTTACCGCCGTGATAACGCAAAACAGGAGTATGCATTTTTCTGACTTCCTTATTCCACGCCCAGGCGCGCCCGCGCCTTGGCAATCTCCGCCTGATGGCGGTCGTTGTCGGCTCGCATGCTCGAGACGCGGGCCTGCTCCTGTTCGCTGGGCTGATAGCTGCCCCGGTCTTCTTCGTCATCCAGCAGGCGGGTGAAGATGGCGATCGCCTCTTCGGCCTGCGCCAGCGGCATGGCGGCCAGCCAGTCGGTGACGCTACCGCTGGTGTGGATCAGCTCGCGGGCCTGTCCTTCCAGCTCGGTGCTGCTGGCGGCGCGGTTGCGGGCCCGTTCGGCCTCTACCTCGGCGGTCAGCTGATTGGCGACCGCATCGCCAGCACCAGGCCAGCGACGGGTCACAATCAGCCGATCACCGACTAGGCGCACGTACTGACCACCGGCATTGATGATGCTGCCGTGTTGCAGCAGGGCGGCGTTGCTTGCATCAAGACCCATACGGCTCAACTCCTTAGCCAGAGTGGATCCTTTAACCCCTGATTCGGATCCTTCCGTACAGTTATTGACAGAACTCCAAGGGGCGCAGCTGCCGCTGCTCAAGGGCAACTCGCTGCGCTCGCCCACTGCATGCTCGCGCTGCTCGCCCAAACCCTGCACCGCTGCCCCCTTGCGCACAATCTGCCAGCCTTCGGTGCGGGTTACGGCCGTGGTCATGCCTACGTCGGTGATCAGTCCCAGCAGCTTGATCACATCCTCGCCGTATTTGTTGGCGGCTTCGTCCAGGCGCTTGGAGAGGCGGATCAGGTGCTCTTTGCGGGGCGTCTCGATACCGCCCATGGCGGCAATGAAGTCGCCCCAGCGGTTGTTGTCAGCAGCGTGGCGAGCGGCTTCAAGGATGCAATCCCACTCGATCACCTCGTCACCCAGGCGGCGCAGCTCGCGCCACACACTCACGGCAGGGCCGCCGATCTGCTGAAACTGGCGGATGCGCCAGCAGCTGGCCCAAGCGGCCACGGCGATGGTGGTGTGGTCAACGGGGGCCTCGGCCTCGTAATCCATCCCCACGGCATGGCCGTCGATGTTCTTGGCGATATATTTGGCGATGTAGCCGGTGGCGCTGCCCTTGGTCGGGTCTATCTCTTTCCAGTTCACCCTGGGGTTGATGGCCTTGATGGTCTGCTTGTCAGTGATGTCGAGCAGGCTCTTGATGTGCGGCAACTTGTTACGGATGCGCGACTGGGCCAACGCGTTCAGCTCGGCACCGTTGGGCATTTTCAGCTCGTCCCGTTCGGCGGCGGTGAAGTGGAAGGCCAGCAGGGTCAGAAAGACGTGCTGATGTTCCGGGTTGATGAACAGCAGGCAGTGCCAGTGCGGGGTGGCGTCGTGGTGCGGCTCCACTACCCGAAAGCCAAAGGCCCCGACCTTTTCCCGCGCCAGCGCGGCACGAAAGCGGGCCCACTGTTTGCACAGCAGGCGGTTTGTCTCGGTCGGGGTCGCGTTGTTGAAGTCTTCGTTCTGGTAGGTCTTGGCCTTGTCTTGTTTGCCCACCCGCCAAGCGTGATAGCTGGATGGGGCGGTCAAGGTCAGGAAGAGGCCCAGCTTGCCCTGTTCCTGCGCCATGTCTTCAAAGCCGCGCATGCGCACCATCAGCTCATGACGGCGGATCTCGGGGTTGGCCACGGATGCCATGATGGCGTCAGTCAGATCGATCTCTTGCCCCAGCGCCTCGTTGACGGCGCTCATGCTCTCCATCCATGCCCGCTGGGCCGCTTTGCGCTGGGTGAACTCGCGCACGGCGTGGGCGCTGGCGTAGGGGCTGACCCCCTTGCGCACCTGGCCGGTGAGGATGGCGATCAGCTCGCAATAGATGGCCCAGGCGCGGTTAATCTTGCGCAGCCACCAGGACTCATCGAGCAGGCGCACCAGCAGGCTGGCGGCATCGCCCTCGAACTTGTCTACGGCAGGGGCCAGATTGGCCCGCTCTGCGTCGGTCAGCGGTCTTTCCAGCAGGCGCTCGGCGCGGGTGCGTGGATGAACCGGCAAAGTAGGACAGAAGTGCCAAGCCTGCGCCTGCGCGCCAAGGTCAGCCAGCAGCTCGGTGGCGGTGCGCTCGTTGGCGCCGGTGGTCAGCAGTTGCTGGCAGCGGCGGGCCCACTCGGCGGCGACCAGTTCGCGGCGCATGTCGTTGCGCAGGTCGACCACCGGGATCGGGAACCGGCTTTGCGCAGCGGCGCACACGTCAACGATGCGGCGCAGCCAGACATTGGCGGTTTTCGGGTTGGCGGGGTAGCGGTGCAGGTAGGTCTTGGCCAGCGGCTTGGCAACGTGCCACTCGACGCGGGCCAGTTGCTCGGCAGCGCCGGCCATATTGATGGCATGGTGGCCGACCAGGTAGTGCTGGGGCAGCTGGATGCCCTGCAGGTTGTTGATGGGTTCGTTCATTTGCACACCCCGCATTTGCCATCTGTGTATTCGTTCGGTTGCAGGTAGCGGCCGCAGTGGGTGCAGGTCGGTACCATGTCGATGGTTGCCAGCCGATCAGACCAGCAGGTGGTTTCGCAGAAAAACAGGCTGGTCATGCGGTTGCCAGACAGGATGACCGGGCGCACATGGCGGAACTCGCCGCAGCAGCTGCAGATCATCGAGGGGCGAGCAGCAGGGGCGGCCTTCACCACGGTTTCACTGGCGGCACGGGCCATTGGCCAGCAGCGTTCGACACAATAGGGGTAGGAGCGGCGACCGTGGCGGCCAGCCACCGGCATGCACACCGAGTTCTGGTGGCACTTGGTGCAGGGCTCCAGCGTGACCTGATCGGTGGTGTCGATGCGGAATGCTGGGCGCACCCTGACGTTCTCTAGCCGGTTTACCCACTCGTCAGCCATCCATTCCAGTTTCTCAAGGCTCTGCTGGTCCAAATTCGCCAAGTCGTAGACATGTTGCGATTTTGCTTGGCTGTTTGCAGGGTGCAGGACGCCCAAAGCCGGGGCATGCCCGGCTGTTTTTTGATGGGTCATTAGATGGCGCCCTCTGATGTATTCAGTTGGCGGATGGCCGCAGCGAGATCCCGCAGGTGGTCGGTGCTGACGTAGCGCTTGCCATCAACTTCGATAGTCCCGCTACCTTCACGCTCGAAGGTGGCAACAAGGCTCTCGAGCACGATGGCGCGGGATATATTGGTGTGTTGCCCACTCTTGATCTCTTCAAGGCGCTGATTCATCAGATCTCTATCAACCCAGATAATCAGCCCCTTCGGGCCGGTGTTTGCAAAAATATCCGCTGGGTTGATCGCATCGGTACAGAAGGTTACATCTGAGCCTCTTTTCTTGGCTTTGATGTCCAGCAGTGAATTTTGTAGAACTTGAAACTTGATGTTGTCACTGCCGATAGCTGCCAGCAGGTCAGTGATGCTTACGATGTTGCTCATGCCGCACCCCCGGTATAGAGGGACTGGATTTTGCGTGAAGCCATGCGGGCGGCAGTGCGGGCTTGGCGGCACAAGGTCAGATGGGTTCTTGCCGGAGTACGCTGGCCATGGGGGCCGTCTTTGCGCAGGTCCAGCAGGTCGAGCTGCAGGCCGTGCAGGCTGGCCTCGGCGGACAGCATTTTGGTGACCCACTGGTCAATGATTTGTTGGTGGCTCATTTGATGGTCTCCTCCGGCATGTCGAACAGGTCGTTCACATTGAATGATTCGCTTGTTCTGACCCGGCGAATTTCTTCAATGAACTTCTCGCCGACTTCGAGTTGCGCGAATGCAAAATTGGCCCCTGCCCGCTCTTCGCGGCAGGCAAACAACAAGGAGCGGACGGCATAAACATTCGTGATCGGCTTTTGCTCCTTGCGCAGGGCGATCAGCTGGTTCTGAAACTGGCGAAGGGTTTCTCTCTTTACCTGGAAGATGAGTTTCAGGGCAGCGATATCGGCGCCAAACGCCATTTCAGTGGTGCACTCTTCTTGTTCTGGCGTGGTCATTTGATGGTCTCCCCCAGTCCGTGGAGTGGTTCGCATTCGGCCCACCACTCGGCGATCTCTTTTGCCAGAGCCAACTCGGCACTGCCGACGGCCAGCCAGTACACGGCGCTGATAGCGCCCAGTGCCAACAGCGCCTCGGTGGCATGGTTGAGATGGATGGTGTCAATCCATTCCTTCCTCGCTACGTCCCAGTGCTTGGTCAGTTGGCTGACCGGTGCAGGTGGTTGCATGTGGGCAGGGCCTGACTCACAACCGCCTAGCTCGTCGACCGGCGATTCCAGTTCGAATAGGTCTTGAGTCACTGGGCACCCCCTTCGACTTGGCTGTAATCCGGCTCGTCAATGGCGACATGGCCAGCCTCGACACGGATAGAGATCCCCAGTTCGCCGCAGCAGCAGAGCGGGGCAGTAGGTACCAGGCGAGCTTCGTTCTCGGCTATCCATTGTTTCAGGCAGGCGAGGGTCATGATGGTGTTGCTCATGCGGCTACTCCTTCCAGTACACAGGCACGGCCAGAGGCCAGGGGTTCGATACGGGCGGCGTGTCGCTGGCCTCTGAGCCAGTGGCCGCGCACCTTGATGTAGCCGTGGCGCACCAGGTAGGCGACGGCATCGGCAGGGGATGAGACGGTGTGCTTGCTGGTGATGGCGATCATTGGGCACCGCCTTTCAGTGCATGGGCAAAGGGCGACTGGAACCATGTTTTTGACGCCTCTTCAAAGGCGCGGCGACCATCTGCACGGCCTTGCTCATAAATGCCTTGGTCGATGCCAGGGAACTGCTTGATGGGGTGAACGGCAGCCTCAGTCCAGCCACGGTTAAACCCTTGGGTGTAGGCTGACCCCTTTTGGTTTTCGTGATGGTCTGCGAGCAGGTGCGGCTTGGCTGCCGCCACATCCAGCACTGGCGGACGCTGGCCACCGCGCAGGATTTCGAGGCGCTTGGTCAGCTCGGCGTAGATGTCGAGCAGGCCCAACTCGTCGGCCAGTTCGGCCATGGCTTCGAGGCTGGATTCGACCGCCACGCTGTGGCATGCCCCCAACTGGGGGCGGTGGGTATTTATCAAGGAGTTGGCGACTTTGCGGATCGCCTGTTCTGCTGTACTATTGTTCATGAGTTAACCCTCAGTTTTGTTTGTGAAACCCCGCGGTGTTCCACCACCTTTGCGGGGTTTTTTATTGCCTGCTTTTGGCATCCCTTAACCGCCACTCGTAGCGGCTAAGGGATGGGGCCGATTCCCGTCGGCCCGTTGTCATCACTTCTTCGGTTTCAGCAGCGGCCAGGCGATGGCGATTGCGGCCCCTACCAGCAGCCCATCCGCTGCCATCGACAGAATGCGGGAGCTGAAATCGACCCCCACCGACAGCAGCAGGAAGGCACCGACCAGTAACCAGCGAGGGTTAGGCATAGTCGGCAATCCGCAGGCCCAGACGGTCGGCGACGGTGGTCAGCTCCTTCTGTTCCGCTTCTTCAATCTCGCCATCGGCTTCGGCGATGGTCAGCATGGTGACCAGCACGTCTTCTGCTTCTTGGCGGTTGCCCTTCACCTCTTCGATTTCCCGCAGGATCTCGACACGGGCCACGCGGTAACCAGCTTTCAGGCGCTCGGTGAAGCGGTTGACGGTGTCGGTCAGCTCATGGCCGAACCCTTCGAGCGCCTTGTTGGTGCGCAGCAGGGACTCGATGGTCTTGAGCTCTGCGTCTTCACATTCACCGTCAGCGAAGGCAACCAGCAGGCAGCCGCCCACGGTGGCTTCCATCAGTCGCGGTTTTCGAACTTCTTGATCTCGGCCTTGGCGGCGGACGCTTTCTTGCCAAACATTTTTCCAAACATGGTCATTCCTCAGTTTTGATAGCCCGAAGGCTTTGGTTATTGGCCGTTTCCGGCCACTTTTCTTGCAACCGCAATGCGGCTTTCCAACATGCTGGCCTGCTCGTTGAGCTCGGCCCGGCGCTTGTCTTCGTGTTCTGCCTGTTCCAGCTCGCTGCGGCTTGGTCCGTCAATGCGGCGGGTGGTGCGGTGCCACTCGCGGCGGTGCAGCACCGCCCCGTCGAATTCCCGCAGGGTGCCCAGCAGGTCGCCCAGGGCGAGGCGGATCGCCTCTTGCTGCTCAAAGTCGAACTGGTCCAGCTCCTGCCCGGCTGCGGTGGTTGATACCCCGGCCGCGTAGCAGATGACCGAGCGGGCCCGAGTCGGCAGGCGTGACCAGCGGCTGGCCGCCCCATTGCGGCCGAACTGGGCTCGAACTTCCGCCAGCGCTTCATCAGCAGACATCGGTTGCTGACTACTCAGGCGCTCTGACCAAGAGACGTTTTGCTCTGGTTTAAACGGCAGAACCTGTGCTGTGTTCATGGGGTGGCCCTCCGGTTATGCCTGCAGCAACTGGGTCAGCCAGTGCGGGCGGGGTTGTTGGCGTGGCTGGAAGCGCAGGGCGCCACGGCGGCCCTGGTTGTCTTCCAGATAACTGCCATCAAAGCGGGTGGTGTTGCGCATCACCGGCTCGGCCGGTTCACACACCACGACGGCGCGGTTAAACAGCAGGTGAGGCAGCGGGATCAGCCCCGGCTGCTCGGCGCGAAGTTTCATGCTTCCTCCTTGGTCTTGTTGCGTTCTTCCTCTACCGCTTTGAAGGGGCGGATGGTTGAGCGGATTGGGGCGACATCCTTGAAGTTCACCCCCGGTTCCCAGTGGCGGCCTACGCCATTGAGCTTTGGCAGGTTGATGGCGTGATTTGGGGTGGCGCTGGCGACGTAATACCCCGTCACCTCGACGCCGACCTGAAACACAAACCCGCAATCGTCGTTGTTGCAGCGGCAGCGCAGGATCCCAGTGAGGGGGCTCATGCGGTTGGTGCTGCGAATCGCACTTCGTGAACCACAATGTGGGCACGGAAATCTCATGGTCTGGTCTCCTATGCGCCGAGGGCTGCGCGGGCCATGTCGGCAGCACACGCAAGACCAGGGACGGCTTGAAATTTGTTTTCGACTTCGGTGGCGATCAGCACCAGGTGCTCGATGCCAGCCCAGATGCCGGTGACGACGGTGTTTCTGTGGGATTTGGTGACGCGGTCACCGGCGAGGATGGTGGTCGCCTGGGCAGTGACGCCCATGATCTGGGCGCTGGCGTTGAACGCCTGCTGGGCGCGAGCCTCTGGGGCGGCGGTAGCAGCGGCGGGCAGGCGAACGGCAGTCAGGCCGCAGTCAAACAGCAGGCCATCAAACAGAGTGTCGTCACCGGTGGCACGATAGAGGGCGATCAAGTCTTGGGCGGTCAGGTTGTGCCGCTCACACGCCGGATTGAATTTGTTGTGAAGCACATGGCTGGACATGCCAATGTCTTCTGCCAGCTGGCTGATGTTGTGCGCCTGTTTGAACAGGTCGCAGGCCCCGGCAAAGTGGCTGTGTGAGTGAGTGCGTTGGTTTGACACTTTATCCCCCTGTGCTCAATCGCTACCTTTAGGTCAGGCGGCAGCGCGTTGCGCTGACTTTTTGGTAGCGGCTTTGGCTACGCGATGATTGGAGTTCTCATGAACAAACTTGAAGTAGTTCGACGGCTCCTTGGTCATTTCGCGCCAGCGCTGCAGGTTGACCCACGGCTTGTCGGCAGCACGCAGCTTGGGAACGATGGGCAAGCGGCCATCGCTGATCATGGCTTGCGCGGTGCGCAGCGGCATATCGAACTTGAGTTCGTCACGCAGCATGGTCAGGAAGGCATCGAGCGGGATGGCCGGCAGCATAGAGAGCGCCAGGCGTTGTTTGATGGTTTCCAGCTGGCGCAGCACTTCTGCCAGCGGGTCAACTGGCGGTTGAACGGCGTCACCTATCGGTGCAGCTTGCGCCCCTAAAGGCTGTTTTTCGGTGTCACGTTGCGTCATACTGCGCCCCTATGCGTTTACTTTTCACCTCTACGAACGTTATTGACCAGCCTCGTAAGCAATAGGTCATTAACGTGATCTTGAGGTGACTATATACGCTGGCGCAATAGCGCGCAACCACAGGGCGATAAAAATCACCAAGAGGTTACTTTTGTTATGGAGATCTTGAACGGTACGGCCTTTGATATGCAGGGTTTCGCCAATAGGTTACAGAGCTTGATAGGTAGAGAGAGCGTTAAGTCATTTAGCCGTCGGGCAGGTGTCAGTGATGCTGTTACGCGAAAGTACCTCACTGGCGAGACAATGCCCTCTGTTGGCTTGGTCTCTCAAATCTGTGGCCACGAGCCGCGGTTGTTTCTGTGGCTATGCCTTGGCATCGGCGAGCAGCCCGAGCAAGTAACATTCCTCCCTGAAGTTCCTGCCTATGTGAGAGCAGGGCATGTTGATGACACTGCTGTGTCAGAAGAGTCCATATCCACCTACAGCAGCAAAATGCAGGACTACACCTTGGTCGACTGCTACCAGGTGTTCGCTTCTGCTGGATTCGGAGCAACCGTATCCGATGAGCTGAAAACCGACCCAATGGCGTTTCGCACTGACTGGCTCAAGAAAGAGGGGCTGGCACCGGAACGACTGGCGGTGATCCGTGCCAAGGGCGACAGCATGGAGCCCACCATCAGCAACAACGACATCATCCTGGTGAATCTGTGCAACGGCGAGGCTTTGCGCGATGGCCTCTATGTGCTGCGCATCGGTGACAGCCTGCTGGTCAAGAGGCTGCAATTTGATGTGCTCGGTGGCATCAAGGTGCTCTCTGACAATCCCGACTATGAAACCCAGGTGGTCACCAAAGACCAGCGGGCCGATGTGCATATTGTTGGCCGCGTGGCGTGGGCTGGTAAAAAATTCTGACGAATGCAAGGAGAAGGTAATGCCGCTTATTCAGTGTCCTGATTGCAAAAAAGACATTTCTGATTCAGCCCCGAGTTGCCCGCATTGTGGGCGGCCCAATACTGCGTCTGAGATTACTCAACCACCAATCGAACAGTTGCAAGCCGGGCCACGGAAGGTCAGCATTCCTTTGATGATCGGCATTATTTTGATCCCGTTTGTATCTTCATGGTTCACGCTACGAAAGGGATATAGCACCAAAGCACGGGTTATTTCATTGGGTTGGTTGGCGCTGACTCTCATCATCGGATTTTCTGGTGAGTCAGGTGTGCAGAAGAAAGCCCCAGCGACTACTGCTGCTGAGCAGGTAGATAAGCAGGATAAGCCCGCTGGTTTTGTGAGAGTGATTGGTGAGGCAAAGCCTTACACCATTATTTCAGGAAATATGAAAACGAAGGCTCGCAAAGAAACCTTTTTCGTTGCGGCCCCCCTGGCAGAGACAAAGGGTGACCGAGCGGCAACAGCCAGAAAGGCGGCCAGCGATATCTTTGAAAAGACGGGGATCCCCGTTGTTACCGTATTTGTTGAGTATGACAAGCTGTTTGCAGGCAAAGGCAGCAACCTGGCCAAGGCCACGTATTTTTCAGATGCTTGCAACTTCTCCGGCAGTGACTGCAACGGCATCGTGTGGGATGTAGCTGCATCCAACGTTACGGTCACTGAAAAAGAGTGGGGCGTGTATCGGGACTGGATCAAGAACCGCAGTCGGTACTTGGACAAAAACGGTGATTTGAATGAAGAGAAGTTGAAGGCTTTTCTCGCCAAAAAATACAGTGTCAAACCGGATGATGTTCATCTTCCATATCCCGGCATTGATTACGTTGGTGTGAACCCCTACGAATCAGAGCAGGACAAGCAGGCCGAGAAAGACAAGGCCTTTGCCAAGAAAGCGGTCATCGAGGCGCGAGTGAAGAAGGTCAAGGCTCAGTTCAGCCCATGGGATGGGTCTCACCGTACCCTTGAGAGTGCCATTAAGAAGAGCATGAATGACCCTGACAGCTATGAGCATGTCGAGACAACCTATCGTGACCTCGGTGATTCGCTCATCGTCTCCACCACGTTTCGCGGTAAAAACGGATTTGGTGGTGTGGTTAAAAACACGGTCGTGGCTCAGGTAGATCTTGATGGGAACATCATGGAAATCATATCTGAATGACCGTTCGTAAACTTGACGACGGCAAGCCGCGCCTCTGGCTTGCCGAAGTCTATCCCCAAGGCCGTGATGGCCCTCGCAAGCGCAAGCGGTTCGCCACCAAGGGCGAGGCGCAGGTCTGGGAAAAGTGGTTGCTTGAAGAGAGCAACAGCAACCCTTGGCTGACGACCAATAAGGTCGCGGAAGATAAGCGCCATCTATCAGACGTCATCGAGCAGTGGTATCGCCTGCATGGGCAAACGTTGGCCGCAGCCACACAGGTTCATCGCAAACTGACCTTGATGGCCGAGGCTATGGGGAACCCGCTGGCGGTAGAGTTCAGCAAGAACCATTTCGCTGCATATCGTGAAGGGCGCTTGAGTGGACAGATCATCTTCCCTGGCCGGTGCTGGGATAGAGCCGCTGGAGTGGTGACGATCAACAACGAGCAGCGTTTGCTCCACGCCGTTTTTGGCGAATTGATCCGGCTGGAAGAGTGGCCATATCCCCACCCGCTGGTTGGGTTGCGGCTGTTCAAGACACAAGAAAGTGAGATGTCTTATCTCACCAAGAGTGAAATCGACCTGTTACTCAAGTCGTGCGCCAACTCCCGCGTGCCGGACCTGACCATGGTGGTAAAGCTCTGCCTATCGACCGGGGCCCGATGGTCCGAAGTTCAAGGGTTAACTCGCGCCCAGGTGAGCAAATACCGGCTGACGTTCACCCAGACCAAGAGCAAGCGCAATAGGTCAGTCCCTATCTCGCCCGAGTTATATGGGCAGATCCCCAAGCAGGCGCGGGTCGATGGGAAATTGTTCCCGCCATGCTATGACGCATTTGAATATGCTGCCGAAAAATCAGGCGTTACCCTGCCAACTGGTCAACTTTCTCATGTGTTGAGGCATACGTTTGCCAGCCATTTTATGATGAATGGTGGTAACATCCTCGTCCTACAGCGCATCCTCGGTCACAGCTCCATTACGATGACCATGAGATACGCCCATTTTGCCCCCGAACACCTCGATGACGCAGTCAGACTTAACCCCCTGACTAACCCATTTTCATAGGTAAAAAATGGCGGCGAAATGGCGGCAGAATTCCGTATGCATTGCACTTTACCGCGCAGCGTTGCGCACTAACCCTTTGTTTTAACTGTAAGCTATTGAGTTATTTACTATGCCTAAAAAATTCTACGTCTCATGGGATAACCTGCAACGTGAAGCGCGCCGTCTGGCCCGTCGTCAACTGCCTGTCAGCCAGTGGAAAGGGATCATAGCTGTCAGCCGTGGTGGTCTGGTTCCGGCCGCGCTGATGGCTCGCGAACTTGGCATCCGTAATGTCGAAACCCTGTGCATCTCCAGCTACGACCACAACAGCCAGCGCGAGCTGGTGGTCGTCAAAGCGGCGACCACGGCCGGTGATGGTGAAGGTTGGCTGGTGGTGGAAGATCTGGTGGACACAGGTACTACCGCCAAGGCGATCCGCGAGCTCTATCCCAAAGCCAAGTTCATCGCCATCTTCGCCAAGCCCATGGGTGAGCAGCTGCTGGATGACTTCGAAGTCGCCATCCCGCAGGACACCTGGATCGAACAGCCCTGGGACATGGCGCTGGAGTTTGCCCAGCCTATCTGCGACGAAGAGTAAGCGCTGAATCAGCTTCACAGGGCTCCTATATGGAGCCCTGTTTTTTTGTGGTGCAACTGGCTGCCGGGCGGAAAAAATGGTTAAGATGGAGCCATTGCCTGACAGTATGAGTAATTACTTTGGACTTGAACGACGACCTTAACCTGACCGAGAAGCTTTTTACCCGGGTCAAGAAGGTGCTGGAGACCTCCGAGATCTCCAACAGCAGCCCGGTGGAAGAGCAAGATGCCAATCTGGACGAGACCTTTATCGATGGCTCTATGTCGTCGCGCTGGTATCGTTTGCTGCGCCGGCCGACCTGGGCCTGGCAGGGGGCGGATCCGGTCGAGGTGGAACAGACGCTGGCCTGCATCGCCATGGGACAAGGGGAACGCACCCACGAGCGTTACCTGGATACCATCAAGGGTTATGTGTCCGGCAACTGGGTCTATGAGTGGAGCCAGCTGGCCGGCCGTTACTTCAACCAGGGCCGTGCGCTGGTGGAGCAGGGTAACTCGGCGGCAGCCCTGAAAGATCTGCTCAGGGCGGTGCGTTACTACTCCATCGCCAGTTACCCCCATCTGAAGAATGACGAGCTGGCGGATCAGGCCCAGTTGCTCGGCAACATGGCCTACCGCGAGGCGGGCCGCCTGTTCAAGGTCCCCCTCAAAGAGATACAGGTGCCATTTCGTGGCAAGCATATTCAGGGCTATCTGCATCTGCCGACCACGGACAAGCCGGTACCCCTGGTCATCGTCAGCGGCGGCATCGACTCGCTGCAGGTCGATTTCCTCAACCTCTATCTCAAATGCCTGGAACCCAACGGCATCGGCATGTTGTCGCTGGATATGCCGGGCATCGGCTATGCCGAGCACTGGCCGCTGGTACAAGACACCAGTCGGCTGCATCAGGCTGTACTGAACCACCTGTCAGAGGTGGCCTGGGTCGATCACCAGCGCATCGCCATGGTGGGTTTTCGTCTGGCGGGCAATGTGGCGGCGCGGCTGGCCTTCATCGAGCCATTCAAGCTCAGGACCGTGGTCTGCATAGGGGCGGGTGTCAATCAGGTGTTCACCAATCAGGAGATGTTTGCCCGCTGCCCGCGCATGATGCGCGACGGACTGGCGAATCGCCTGGGGGCCGACGCGGCCCAGTGGGAGTCGCTGCGCACCAAATGCCAGGTTTTTTCCCTCAAGACGCAAGGATTGCTGGGGACTCGCACCTCCGTGCCGATATTAAGTATCGGGCACAAGAAAGATTTTATTTGTCCCGAGTCGGATGTACGGGCATTGGCGTCCGCCAGCCGCAATGGCAAGGCGGTGGTGTTCGACAAGCAACCCTTGCTGGAGGTGTACGACGAGGCGTTGAAAGAGATGGTAGACTGGCTTAAAAAACATCTATGTACATGATATAGCGCTAAAAAATAGCATCATCCCAGGATGATATGGCTTGTTCAACAGGGAGGTTAACATGTCAGAAAAAGTGACCTACAAGCGACTGCTGAGGCAGTTTGCTGCAATTGGCCCCTATTTACGTGAAGATCTGTGTGAAGAGGGGCGCTATCGTTTCGATTGTCTCTCCGTCTGCGTCAGCGCCAAACCGGCGCCGGACAAGCGGGAGTTCTGGGGCTGGTGGCTGGTGCTGGAGCAGCAGGACCACAGCTTCAGCTATCACTATCAGGTCGGTTTCTACAATGCGGAAGGGGTCTGGCTCAACAAGCCAATCCCGAAGAAGCATCAGGTGGAAGTCGATCGCACCCTCAACCGTTTCTACAAGCTCATCAGCGACAAGCTTGCCTTGCTTGAGTGTCGGCTGGCCCCTGCCGAGCAGGTGACCAACGAGCTGACCGTCACCGCCGCCTGATGTACTGATGCCCTGCGAGTTGTTCACTCCCTCGCAGGGCCATCTTGTCTCACTGCCTGCCGTTACCCATTTCTCTCTTCAAGCCAGCCGCCTCTCGTCACAGGGCAAGCTTCCTTCGTCCACGCAGCGCTTGTGGGCTTAATTGCCTTGCAGGGCAACAGGGCCGTGGGTATAAAGGGATTCCTTACTTTTCAGCCTTCTTGCTCCCATGGAAAACAGAACCATAGTCGTCAAACTGGGCACCAGCGTGCTCACTGGGGGATCTTCCCAGCTTAACCGTGCCCACATGGTGGAGCTGGTCAGGCAGTGTGCGGCCTTGCACCGTCACGGCCACAGAGTCGTAGTGGTCACCTCGGGGGCCATTGCCGCCGGGCGTGAACATCTGGGTCACCCCCCGCTGGCGCCGACCTTGCCCAACAAGCAGATGCTGGCGGCGGTTGGCCAGACCCAGCTCATTCGGGTATGGCAGGATCTGTTCAACCTCTATGGGCTGCACATCGGCCAGATGTTGCTGACCCGCGCCGATCTGGAAGACCGCGAGCGTTACCTCAATGCCCGCGATACCCTGCGCACCCTGCTCGATCACCGCATCATTCCGGTCATCAACGAGAACGATGCCGTGGCGACTGCCGAGATCAAGGTGGGTGACAACGACAACCTCTCCGCTCGCGCCGCCATTCTGGCCGATGCCGACCTCTTGATCCTGCTGACCGATCAGACCGGCCTGTTCACCGCCGATCCGCGCAGCAACCCGGATGCCCAGCTGATCGAAGAGGTGCAAACCATAGATGACACCCTGCGCAAGTTGGCAGGTGGCAGTGTCGGTGGTCTTGGTACCGGCGGCATGGCGACCAAGCTGCAGGCGGCCGACGTGGCGCGCCGGGCCGGGGTCAAGGTGGTGATCGCCACCGGCCAAATGCCGGAGGTGGTAGGTCGTCTCGCCAAGGGTGAGCGCATCGGCACCCTGTTCCCGGCGCTGGCCTCGCCGCTGGAAGGGCGCAAGAGCTGGATTCTGGCCGGCCCGCCCCCCCACGGTGAAGTCCAGGTGGATCAGGGCGCCGTGGCCGCCATGCAGGAGAAGGGCTCCAGCTTGCTGCCCAAGGGCATAGTCTCAGTGAAGGGGGATTTCGTGCGCGGCGATGTGGTGCGAATTCTCGATCCCAAGGGCGTCGAGCTGGCCCGTGGCATCTGTCGTTACGACCATCTGGAGCTGGAGAAGCTGCGGGGCGTTCACTCGGATCAGATAGAACAGATATTGGGCTACGGCTATGGCGCCGTGGCCATTCACCGAGATGACATGGTGTTGCTGTAAGGTAGCCGGTTCGATAGAGCTTGTGGTTACGGCTACGGGATCATGGGCCATTTACAGAGATGACATGGTGCTGCTCTAGGGCAGACGGTTCGATAGAGCCTGTGGTTACGGCTACGGGATCATGGGCCATTCACCGAGATGACATGGTGTTGCCGTAAAGCGACACCCAGAAAGGGACACAATCATGAGTCTGGAGAAAATGGGGCAGGCGGCCCGCGAAGCCGCCTATCAACTGGCGACCATCAGCACGGCGCAGAAGAACCGGGCGCTGGCCGCCATCGCCGACGAGCTGGAGGCGCGCAGTAGCCAGATCCTGGCCGCCAACGAAAAAGACATCGCCGCCGGCCGCGAGGTCGGACTGTCGGACGCCATGCTGGATCGGCTGCTGCTCAATCCAGCCCGGCTGGTTGGCATAGTGGCAGACGTGCGCAAGGTGATCACCCTGGATGATCCGGTCGGTGCCGAAATCGACAACCGGGTGCTGGAGAACGGCCTGCGCCTCTCCCGTCGTCGGGTGCCTATCGGCGTCATCGGCGTCATCTACGAGGCACGTCCCAATGTCACCATCGACATTGCCAGCCTCTGCCTCAAGACAGGCAACGCCAGCATACTGCGTGGCGGGCGCGAGACCTTTCACTCCAACCTGGAGCTGGTGCGGGTGATCCAGCGCGCGCTGGCCGCCTCGGGTCTGCCTGCCGAGGCGGTACAGTACATCGACAACCCGGATCGGGCGCTGGTGGGCCAGCTGCTGCGTCTCGATCGCTATGTGGACATGATCATCCCCCGTGGCGGTGCCGGGCTGCACAAGATGTGCAAGGAGAACAGCTCCATCCCCGTGATCATTGGCGGCTTTGGCATCAGCCATGTCTTCGTGGACGAGAGCGCCGATCTGCCGCGCTCGCTGGCGGTCATCGACAACGCCAAGGTGCAGCGCCCCTCCGCCTGCAACGCCCTCGATACCCTGCTGGTGCATGAAAAGGTGGCCGCCGCCTTGCTGCCGCAGCTGGTCAGCCTGATGAACGAGCGCAAGGTGGCCCTGGTGGCCGCCCCCAACGCCATGGCGTTGCTGGCTGGCGCCGATACGCTGCGCGAGGCGGGTCCGGAAGATTTCGATACCGAATGGCTGGGGCTGACCCTGGGGGTCAGACTGGTGGCGGACGTGAACGAGGCGCTGGCCCACATGCGCGAGCATAACGCCGGCCACTCGGATGCCATCCTCACCAACGACCTGGGCAATGCCGAGCGCTTCGTCAATGGCGCCGGTTCGGCCGCCGTCTACGTCAATGCCTCTACCCGCTTCACCGACGGTGGCCAGTTCGGGCTGGGTGCCGAGGTGGCGGTTTCGACCCAGATGCTGCACGCCCGCGGCCCCATGGGGCTGACCGAGCTCACCAGCTATAAGTGGGTGGGATTGGCGGATTATCTGATCCGTGCCTGAGGACGTTGCCACTCCTGCTGAAACCATGCCGACTCAGGTCGGCATTTTTATGCTCTTTTCTTGCGCCCCATCAGGGGCTTGGATATAACTATTCAGCGGGGTGTGGCGATATTTTGCACACTGCACTACCAACAAAAACGGGAGCAGATTCAAGGATGAAGCAAACAGATTGGATTGCGCGGCTAGGATGGCTCTGGTTGAGCGTGCCGCTGTTGCTGGGTGCGCTCTGTTTCAGTACCAGCAGCCACGCCAGCTGGGATCAGGATCTCTATCGCCAGCTGGGGCTGGCAGGCAAGCTCGACAGCCGAGTGTTTCGCAAGGCCATCAACAGCTACCAAAGCGTGCGCTACAAGCGCAAACCCATACTCACCATCATCGACTACAGCAAACCCTCAACTCAGCGCCGGCTGTTTGTCATCGACGTGAAACGTCACAAGCTGCTCTATCACACCTGGGTCAGCCACGGTCGCAACTCGGGCGAGTTGGCCGCCCGTCAGTTTTCCAACCAGCTCAACTCCATGCAGAGTTCTCTCGGCGTCTATCGCACCGCCGAGACCTATCAGGGCAAGCACGGCTATTCGCTGCGTCTCGACGGCCTGAGCCCGGGTCAGAACAGCAATGCCCGCAAGCGGGCCATCGTCGTGCACGGTGCCGACTATGCCAGCCCGCGCCATCTGCTCAAATATGACAAGCTGGGGCGTAGCTGGGGATGCCCTGCGCTGCCCAAGGAGCAGTCCAGGGCCATCATCGACATCATCAAGGGAGGCAGCGTCATCTACGCCCACGGCTGAGGCAGGCCTGCGAGCCCAAAAAAAGAAGGCCAGCAATCGCTGGCCTTCTTTTTGTTGTCGCACGGTGCAGGAAGGATTACTTGCGCACCACCAATACGGGGCAGGGAGCGTGTCGTACCACGGACTCGGCCACGCTGCCCACCAGCAGGTGGCTGATGCCGGAACGGCCATGGCTGCCCATGACGACCAGATCGGCTTTCTCCTCTTTCGCCTGAATGACAATTTCGTCAGCGGCGCGACCGAAGCGAACTTCGAAGGTGGCGGGTATGGGCAGGCTGGCGACCAGTTCTTTCATCTGGGTTTTGGCCTGGCGCTCCATCTCATGGGTGATTTCGATGGCGGTCATGTGCAGGATCTTGTAGCTGTCGAAACCGTGCAGTTGGTCCACGACATGAACCAGTTTGAGTTCAGCCTGATGGCTCTGGGCCATGAACACCGCATAGTCGAGCACGGACTGAGACATCTGGGAAAAATCGACGGGGCAGAGCAGAGTTTTGATGGATGGCATATGAAGGCTCCCCTATGGTTGGGCTACTAATGAATCTTATTGTTGATAATACCCATTCAACTGCTAATAACCCTCGACTCGCTCTCAAAACCGGGAAAAAGAGGTGATTCAGCGCTAAATCTTCTTATGATGTGGTTATGGCTTTGGTGCATTCATCGCGCTGGCTGATCTGCCGGATGAAAACATCGCCACCGAGGGAATTGTGAAAATGGTTCGTCTGCTGCTGTCGTTGCTACTTCTTCTATTCTCCCTGCCCGGTCGAGCCGATCCCCTGCACGTCTATTGCGATGACTGGCCCGGTTTCTGCCAGCCGGATGGACGAGGCGTCTATCTGGATATCGTCAGGACCATCTATCAACCCAACGGCTATGACGTCATTCCGCATATCGTGCCTTACAAGAGAGCACTGGCGTTGGTGTCCCAGAAAGGGGGCGACATGGCAATGGGAGTCTATCGGGATGAAGTCAGCGGTGTGCGTCAGCCCGCTTATCCGGCCTCGGCCGACGATCTGACCGTGCTGATGCTCAAGAAGTGGCAGCCCCAGTGGCTGGGTGAAAGCAGTCTGGAAGGGCAGGGGGTGTTGTGGCTGCGAGGATGGGCCCTTGACAAGTACATCCCGGTTTCCATGCGTTGGCACGAGATAGATAGCCATGACATGGCCCTGCGACTGTTGGCCAAGGAGCGCTATCGTTACTACCTCACCGCCGGTGTGCTCTATTCGGCAGATTCGCTCCCTGCCGACATGAAGCGCACCTTCCTGCGCTGGATCCCGACCTATCCTATCTTTGCCAATACCGAGAAAGGCAAATACCTTCAGCAACTCTGGGATCAGGGCATGGTCAATGTGATCCGGCACGGCACCTTGGCCGATATTTATCGACGTTACCAACTTTATGATTACTATCGCAGTTTTATCAATGAGCAGGAACAGCGGGTACAGAACTAGGGGATTATGCTTGCCGACGATTCTGCCCGTAGAGGCTTGCCCAAGCGATCACACAGGATCACCTTGACCTAAGCCGCCAGATGCATGCCGCCTTGCTGTGTGGTCACATGGACCACTGATTTACTCTGTTAGCCCGGCCCGCAGGCGTTTCGCCAAGCGGTCATACAGGATCACATTGACCGAGGCTGCCAGGTTCATGCAGCCTTGCGTTGGTACATAGACCACGTCCTTCACGGCTCCATAACGGGCGGGATCCAGGGTGCCATCCTCGGGGCCGAAGATATAGAAGGCCCGCTCCGGGTGGACATAATCCGGCAGCGATATGGCGCCTTCAATCAGATCCACCACCACGGGGACGCATCCGGTCGGGACTATCTCCATGAGGTTATCAACCCCGAGCAGGGGGATCTTGTCCACCATCTGCTTGGTATCCGTGGCAAAACGGCGCGCCAGCTCGAAGCGGTTGCCCGTGTAGTAGACCTCGTCCGCCCCATAGCAACCGGCGGCGCGCATCACGGCCCCCACGTTCTCCGGGGATTTGGGATTGACCAGTCCGATGCAGCAATAGCCCGGTGCCTCCTGCGTTGGCGACTGTGTATCGGTCTGCTCTGTGCAGCCATGACCTGACTCTTTCATCTTGTTCTCCTCTGTGGCGGCCGCATTATAAGCGGCCGTTGCCCACCCGCCCATGAAAAGTGGCATTCAGATACGAGAAGCTCATCGCAGCCTGCTGCTGATTTTTTGTGCGCAAACCGACAATTTTTGCATGCGATGATGGCGGGAAAACGTTTTTCGGAAATAATGGACAAACGTTTGTAACTGGATGTTTGTCTATGACTGAGCGTGAACAAGAGATCCTCGCCCTGCTGCGTCAGGATCCCATGATTGCCCAGCAGGAGCTGGCGGACAGGCTCGGCATCAGCCGCTCGGCGCTGGCGAGCCACATCTCCAGCCTGATGCGCCAGGGCTATGTGCAGGGGCGCGGTTATGTGCTGCGGGAAGGGCCCTACGCCGTGGTGATCGGCGGCGCCAATATGGATATCTGCGGCTGCAGCCACGACAACCTGCGCATCGGCGACTCCAACCCCGGCAAGGTACGCACCTCCGCCGGCGGGGTGGGGCGCAACATAGCCGAGAACCTGGCGCGGCTCGGCACCGATACCCGGCTGCTGAGCGCGGTGGGCAACGATCAATATGGTCATCACCTGCTGGACGTGACCCAGCGCGCTGGCGTCGACGTGCGTCAGGTGCTGATGCTGGATGGCCAGGCGACCTCCTGTTACCTCAGCCTGCACGATGGCAGTGGCGAGATGAGCTGCGCCGTCAACGACATGGCGATCATCGATCAACTGACACCGGCCCGGCTCACCCCCTTGAGCGGTTTTCTCGGCGCGGCGCGGCTCTGGGTGCTCGACACCAACCTCGCCACCCACACCCTCGACTGGCTGTTCGAGCGCCAGGGAGAGCACATCATCTTCGTCGACACCGTCTCGGTGGCCAAGGTGGAGAAGATCCGCCCCTGGCTGCACAGGATCCACACCCTCAAACCCAACCGCAGCGAGGCCGAGCAGCTGTGCGGCTTCACCATCGCCGGGCCCGATACCTGGCCCATGGCGGCGGCCTGGTTCCACCGCGCCGGGGTGCAGCGGCTGTTCCTGAGTCTCGGCGATCAGGGGATTTTCTACAGCGACGGGGAGTGCCAGGGCCATCTGCCCGTGCTCGGCAGCCAGGTCGTCAACGTGACCGGCGGTGGCGATGCCTTCATGGCAGGGCTGGCCCACGCCTGGTTGCAGGAGAGCGACATGACCGACACTACCCGTTTCGCCCTCGGCTGCGCCGCTCTCACCGTTAATTGTTCCGATACCGTCTTTTCCGGCCTATCCAAGGCCGCCGTTGAACGCATGCTGGAGGAGTACCCATGTTGAACGCTTACCTCGATATCCAACCTGAAGTCGCCGCGGCCCTGGCCGCCGGCAAACCCGTCGTCGCCCTGGAGTCCACCATCATCTCCCACGGCATGCCCTATCCGCAGAACGTGGAGACGGCGCGTCAGGTAGAGCAAGTCGTGCGCGACAACGGCGCCGTGCCGGCCACCATCGCCATCCTGGATGGCCGCCTCAAGGTGGGTCTGGATGCGGGGGCGCTGGAGGCGCTGGGTCGGGCCGGTCATGCCGCCACCAAGTGCAGCCGCCGCGATATTCCCTTCGTGCTGGCGAACAAGGGGCTGGGGGCGACCACGGTCGCCTCCACCATGATCATCGCCGCCATGGCCGGCATCCGGGTGTTCGCTACCGGCGGCATCGGCGGCGTACATCGCGGCGCCCAGGAGACCTTCGACATCTCGGCGGATCTGCAGGAGTTTGCCCAGACGCCGGTGGCCGTGGTCTGCGCCGGTGCCAAGTCGATACTCGACATAGGTCTGACCCTGGAGTACCTGGAGACCCAGGGGGTGCCCGTCATCGGCTATCAGACCGATGAGCTGCCCGCCTTCTACACCCGCGAGAGCGGCTTCAAGGTGGATTACCGGCTGGAGAGCCCGGCGGCGATCGCCGAGGCGCTGCGCCTCAAGTGGGAGCTGGGGCTGGCCGGTGGCGCCGTGGTCACCAACCCGATCCCGACCGAGTTTGCCATGCCCAAGGCCGACATAGATGCGGCCATTAAACAGGCGCTGCAAGAGGCGGACGAGCAGGGGGTCAAGGGCAAGGCGTCCACCCCCTTCCTGCTGGCCCGGGTGTGCGAGCTGACCGGTGGCAACTCGCTGGCGGCCAATATCCAGCTGGTGCTGAACAACGCCGCGCTGGGGGCGCGTATCGCCGCCAGCCTGTAACGGGTAGTCCGGGGCGGTAACTCCCTGGCCGTTAATGTCCAGCTGGAGCTGAACAACGCCGCCCTGGGGGCGCGCATTGCCGCCAGTCTGTAATCAGTTGCTGCAAACGAAAAAGAGGGCCTGTGGGCCCTCTTTTCTATTTCGGCTCTGTGATCGCCAGGGTGGATTATTGCAACAACAGACCCGTGCAGCGGCTGCACGGGTCTGTTGTTGGGGTGGTGCATCACCGCCTTGAAGGCATCGATCTGGGCCTGGTTCACCTGCACCGGCTGCTTCATCACCAGCCAGCGCACCCCTTCCGAGCAGGGCGGGGTGGTCAGCGAACCGCTGAAGCGGTAGTAGTCACGGTTGGCGGGCAGCAGCTGATCCGCTGATAGCGGCGTTGCCAGCGACCGGCTTTCGCCCGCCTTCGCCGGCAGTTGCTGCCAAGCCTGGCTCAGCGCCGGGTTGGCGCGGCCCGGCTCGAACATCACGGCCACCACCGCCAGCTCCCCCTTGGCATTGGCGTGCACCAGGTGCCCCTCCAGCGGGTAGGATTTGCCCTTGATGAGGTTTTCACTGGGGGCGTGGAAGTGGAACTGTTTGAGCTCAAAGCGCATGCCGTCGAGCTGCAGCGAGCTGCCCGGGTCATAGCTGACCTGTACCGTGTGGCCGTTGTTGGTGACGTTCTGGCCACCCGCCAGGTAGTGAAACTGCAGCGGGGCCAGCTTGGCTTCCACCAGATCATCGAGGTTGACCGGCGACTGGTTGCTGCCCGCGCACTGGCCAAATTCCGGGGTCAGTCTGGCCCATTGCGCCGGGCCGGCCTCGCCGCTGTATTCCCAATGCGGGGTGGCGGCAAAGGCGGTGGGGCAGAGCAACAGGGCACAGGCCAACAGGGACTTTCTCATCATACATCCTTATCTTGATTGAAAAGCACAGCCATCCGCCTCCTTAATAAGTGAAGGAACAGGGGATGGCATTATCTGAAGTGCGGGATACAGAATGTCAGACCGGATTGTTTATTATTAACAGCCGCATTACCGATCATATTTATGATGCATTTAATATAAATCTAATTAACAGTCGGCAGCGCCTGCATATTGAATAATCGCTTTATTCAATGACAGCAATCTAATTAATTGGCTGTCATCGCAGATGAATTAGCTCATAATTTATTCATCAGAATTTAGCTCTTTTTTGGCTCGCAAGTCCCCGCCACTGGTCCGCCTGTAATATGTTAATTCATTGTTTTTAATGTGGTTTTTGTTGGTCTCATTTGATCTTGAACAAATAATAAGCAGGCTTTCCCGGTCAGGCTGATGCTGCTGTTATGCACAGTCACAAGGGAGAGAAAAAATGAATAAATATTGTCTGTTGCTGGCGCTGGGTCTGCCCGGGGCGGGGTGGGCGGCTGAACCGGTCCAACCGGTAGAGGTACCCAAGGTGGCATCGCCGGAAAAAGTCGAGCTGGGCAAGATGCTGTTCTTCGAGCCACGGCTCTCCAAATCCAACGCCATCTCCTGCAACTCCTGCCACAACCTGGCGACCGGCGGGGTGGACAACCAGGTCAGCTCTCTTGGCCACAAGTGGAAGGAGGGGCCGATCAACTCGCCCACCGTGCTCAACTCCAGCCTCAACTTCGTGCAGTTCTGGGACGGTCGTGCCAAGGATCTGCAGGCGCAGGCCGCGGGCCCCATCGAGAATCCGCTGGAGATGGCCTTCACCCACAAGCTGGCGGTGGAGACGCTGCACACCCTGCCCGAATATCGCACCCGTTTCGGCGCCGTCTACGGCAAGGCGGACTTCGGCATCAATGAGGTCACGGACGCCATCGCCGCCTTCGAGGAGACCCTGGTCACCCCCAACGCGCCGTTCGATCGCTGGTTGAAGGGAGATGGCAAGGCGCTGACGGCGCAGCAGCTGAAGGGCTATCAGCTGTTCAAGGAGAAGGGCTGCACCGCCTGCCACAACGGGGTGGCCATCGGCGGCAACTCTTATCAGAAGATGGGGCTGGTCAAGCCGTTCAAGACCGACAACCCGGCCCTGGGCCGTGGCGGCGTGACCGGCGAGAAGCAGTTCATCGGCTGGTTCAAGGTGCCGACTCTGCGCAACATAGAGCTGACCTACCCCTACTTCCACGACGGTTCAGTCTGGGATCTGAAGGAGGCGGTGCAGGTCATGGCGGACATCCAGCTGGGCCAGACCCTGAGCGAGCAGGAGGCCGACGACATGACCGCCTACCTCAAGAGCCTGACCGGCGAGCAGCCGCAGATAGTGCTGCCGATCCTGCCGCCCTCCCAACCCGATACCCCCAGGCCTCAGGTCAAGAGCTGAGCGGGTCGTGGTTCTGAAATCGAGCGGGGCTGATGCCCCGCTTTTCATGGCCCTATCTCTCTGATAACACAGCCAAAGTACAGTATTCAGCATAATGACAAGGGGATGACAATCCCCCAGCTGGCGACGGGGATTTCACCGATTTGCAGCCCTCTTCACAATTTCAACACGCTCACAATCTGTTCGATTGCCTAACTCATCCGACCTGGTGTCAAATCACTCCGCCTAATACAAGGAGTGGCATAATAATGAATAATATCAATAAATTAGTTCTGGCTATCGGATTCACTCTCACCACCTTCCCGACCCTGGCGGCGGGCTTTCAGTGCAAGGACCACGTCAAGCTCGGGGTCCCCAGCCAATCCAGTCAGCTGCTGTGTCGGGACGGTTACGCCGCCGGTTACAACTATGACACCAAGGTCTCTGACTGGGTCTCTTATCGGATGACGGCAACCAGTGCCCAGGGCCAGGTGGCACGCAAGGATGCCTTCGCCGAAGACAGGGAGGTGCCGGTGCAGTACCGCGCTACCCTGGCGGATTACAAGGGCTCGGGTTATGACCGCGGCCATCAGGCGCCCGCGGCGGACATGCGCGCCACCGCCACCACCATGAAGCAGAGCTTCCTGCTGACCAACATGACTCCGCAGTTGCCGGCGCTCAATCAGGGCGCCTGGCGCATTCTGGAGGAGAAGACCCGCCAGTGGGCCATCGCCTATCAGGATGTGCAGGTGATCACGGGCCCCATCTTCACCAACTCCGACAGCGCCATCGGCAACGGTGTGACCGTGCCCCACGCCTATTATCGAGTGGTGATGGACGTGGCCAACCAGGAGGCGATCGCCTTCGTCCTGCCGCAGCAGAACGTGTCGGCCAGCCGGCTTGCGGATTACATAGTGACTGTGGATGCGGTGGAGGAGCAGACTGGGCTCGATTTCTTCACCGAGCTGCCGGATGAGCAGGAAGAGGCCATGGAATCCCGGCTGATGGCCATGTGGGGCAATTGATCCATCCAATGACAACAGGGGCCTTGGCCCCTGTTGTCATTCGTTCATATCGTCACCGATTTTCTTGACGGTATCCCGGGTACCGTGACCGATTTCACGGGTCACATCCCGGGTGGTGTGGCCAATCTCGCGGGTCACGTTGCGGGTGGTGTGCCCCACGGTCCTGCCCGCCTCCTTGATGTCTGCACAGCCGCCGGTCACTGTGCCCAGGGTCAAACCGAGTGCCAGCAGTGCCAGATAGTTAGGCGTCATGTGTGTTCCTTCTCGTTTCATCATCATCTCGATACCGATGTCGGCATTATGGCCTCGTGTGCAGCGGACGGGCAACCAGCAGGGTGTGGCCGGGGCCCGGGATCTCATGCTCTTCTTCCACGTGGAAATGCGCCTCGCGCAGGCACTGATACATCTGTTTGGAGTGATAAAAGCGGCTGTTGCCGTTGGCCAGACAGGTGAAGTAGAGGGAGGTGGCGTTGAGACTGAAGCTGGCGGCTTCGAAGGTCTGCCTGTCCCAGAACAGCTCCAGAATGCAGACCCGGGCATCGGGTGGCATGGCCAGCCTGATCCGGTTCAGGATGGTGACTATCTGTTCGTGACTGAAGCAGTCGAGGAACTGGCTCATCCACCAGAGATCGGCCTCGCCGGGCAGGGGGCCTGCTTGCAGCAGATCCACCGGGTGGCCCTGCACTCGCGCCGTCAGTCCCGCCTCTTCAATATTAAGTCGGGCCAGCGCCAGCTGCTCTGGCAAGTCCAGTATGGTGACCCGCAGCGCCGGATCCCGGTTGGCGCAGGCGATGGCCCACTTGCCGGTGTTGCCGCCCAGATCGTAGAGGTGGCGCGGCTCATAGCCAAGCACCTTAGCCTGTGCCTGCTGGAACGCCCAGTCGGAGTAGAAGTGATCAAACGCAAACCAGCTGCTGCGGGCGGGCTCGGGCAGCTCGCTCAGGTGCGGGTAGAGGGTCTGCCAGGGGCCGAACTCCTGCAGACCGGCCGGCGTACCGTCGCGGATAGCGTCGAGCAGATGGGCGAGGGGTTGATAGCAGACGTGCTGGGTGAAGTCGAGATTGACCCGGCTCATGGCATCGTGCTGCAGGTACTTGCCGACCCGGCCCAGCACATAGCGATCATCGGCCAGGTAGCAGAGCCCGCCGCCGAGGCCCATGTCCAGCAGCACGCTGACCGCATATTCACTCAGCTCGCACGCCTGGGCTATGTCCGCCAGCGGCGCGCCCTGCTGGCCACGGGTCTCGAGAAAGGCGAGCACCCCTGTCTCACGCAGACACCAGCTGGCCTGGAACAGCATGGGCCCGAAGGCGATCTTCTGGGCCGCGCCTATGGCCTCCAGCGCGTTGTAGGGGTCTGCCTGATAATGGTTCACGGGGTAGCTCCTGCCGGATTAACGGCTCTGTGCGCGGGCGAGTTCGGTCTGGATGGCCTGATTCAGACCCAGTACCCAGCGGTTATAACTGCGATGAATGCTGCCCTTGCCCTTGTCATCCAGATTGACGCTGCTCACATAATTGATGGAATAGTCGTGGCTGCTATATGGAATATCGATCACCGCCTGATGCTGGCGTACATTGACCTGGCCACGAATAAGTCCCGGCTTCTCTTTTTTCATCACCCAGCTCTTGCTGATCCCCGCCGTGATAATGGCGCTGGCTACTTGATCTTCGGTCAGATTGAAGGCAACCGGGTTGGCGGCCATATTGCGAATGGGTTGGCTGGTGGAGCAGGCAGCCAGCAGGGCACAGGCCAGCAGCAGGGGTATTTTATTAATGAGTTTCATAATATTTTCCTTGGGGAGGATATGCATCAATTTGGCGTGGCAATGAGACAACACAAATTGTTTATTTTCAATCACCAAGGCGGTGGATAATCTGCTCCAGCTATTATTTTTGACGAATAATGGTATTATTCGCGCGGTATTAATGTGATGACTTCATTCAATGCCGTGGAGCAGGCACTGCTCGTCGGGTGAGTGCCTTTTATCGTCTTCGCTCCCACCCACAGTTTTAAGGACAGGTTGCCTGAAACATGCTCTCTTTCTCGCTGCTGGATAGCCAGGCACTGTCACCCGGTTTGGTCGATGACGCCGCTTGGCAGGAATGGGCGCTGCAGGGCCGCTGGCCCATCGACTCACCGTTTCCCACAACCCCTTTGCTGCCCATGATGATGGCGCGCCGCCTGAGCCAGGGTTCCCGGCTGGCGGTGCAGCTGGGGCTGAGCCTGCTGGCTCGCCATCCCGTCGATTACGCCATCTTCGTCAGCCGCCACGGCGAACTGGCCCGTTCTGTGACTCTGTTGCAGGCGCTGGCGGACGGCCAGGCGCTGTCCCCTACCGATTTCTCCATGTCAGTGCACAACACGGCCGCCGGCCTGAGCTCCATTCAGGGCAAGGCCGCCATCCCCATGACCTCGCTGGCGGCGGGAGAGGGCGGGCTGATGGCGGGGTTTACCGAGGCGGTGGCGGCGCTGCACGCCGGTGCCAGCCGGGTGCTGCTGGTGGCGTTCGAGGGGCCCGTGCCCGAGTTTCACCGCCCCTGGTTGCCGGACGAGGCGCCGCCCCATGCGCTGGGGCTGGTGCTGCAGGCCGGCGAGCAGTGGTGTTGCGATCCCGCTCAGTGCTACGGGGATGAAAACATCAGGGCTGCCCCCTCTTTGCCTCAGTCGCTGGCCTTCTGGCGGGCCCTGCTGCGGCATGAATCGACCCTGACCCTTTGCGATGGCCGTCAGGAGTGGACATGGCTGCGGCGCTGAATCGGGGCTGGCGGCTGATCGGCACTGCCCTTGGCTTCACCCTGTTCGGGGTGGGCGGCCTGCTGCTCTCTCTGTGCTGGTTTCCGTTGCTGGCGCTCTGTTTGCGTGGGGAGCGGCGGCGTACTCTGGCCCAGCTGACCATACGCCACAGCTTTCGGCTGTTTCTCGGCGTGTTGCGTGGTTGGGGCGTGCTGGATTATCGGGTGAGCGGCATGCCCGCCGACTTGCGCGGCGCCCTGGTGGTGGCCAATCACCCCAGCCTGCTCGATTACGTCATGCTGGCCGCCGAGATGCCGGTGTGCGACTGCATCGTCAAGCAGTCCCTCTGGCGCAACCCCTTCGTGGGCGGCGTGGTGCGGGCCGCCGATTACCTGCCCAATGTGGAGGCGGAGTGCCTCCTGCCCCTGTGCATGGCACGGATCCAGGCCGGCGGTCTGCTGCTGATCTTCCCGGAGGGAACCCGCACCACGCCGGGGGAACCCATCAAGTTGCAACGCGGCGCGGCCCAGTTGGCGGTGCGCAGCCGGGTGCCCCTGCAGCCGGTGCGGATCCACTGCAGCACTCGATTTCTCACCAAACAGGACAAATGGTTCAAGATCCCGGAAAATAAGCCGACTTTCACCATAGAATTCCTGCCGCAAGTGGCGGCAGACGAGGTGGTCGCCACCGACCAGAGCTGTGCGCTGGCCGCGCGCCAGCTGACCCGGTTTCTCACCCGGGCCCTGCAAATGGGGCCCCAATGACAGCGTATGGAACAGTTATGCAAGACCTGCACCTAGAGATAAAACAACTCATCATCGACAGTCTCAACCTCGAGGGGCTGACCCCTGAGGATATAGACAGCCAGGCGCCGCTGTTCGGTGACGGCCTGGGACTGGACTCCATCGATGCGCTGGAGCTGGGCCTTGCCATCAAGGGCCGCTACGGCATAGTGCTCTCCGCCGAGGATGAAAATACCCGTCGTCACTTTGCCTCAGTCGCGGCCCTGGTCGCCCTGGTGCAGGCCCAGTCGAAAGGGGAGGCCTGAGCCATGACCCGTGACGACATCTTTGCCCAGATAAAGGCCGCTCTCGTCGAGTTGTTCGAGGTGGATGAAGAGGCCATTACCCCGGAGGCCCGCCTCTATCAGGATCTCGAGCTCGACAGCATAGATGCCATCGATCTGGTGGTGCACCTGCAGAAACTGACCGGCAAGAAGATCAAGCCGGAAGAGTTCAAGTCGGTGCGTAGCGTCAATGACGTGGTGGATGCGGTCGAGCGTCTGCTCGCCAGCACCTGATGCCGGTGCGCCCCCGCCCATGACGCGCTGGCTCTCCTGGCTGGCCGGTGGTGCCCTGCTGCTCTACCCGCTGGCTGTCTACTGGGGTCTGACCCGTGCCGGTCAGACCCCGTTGCTGCTTGGCCTGCTGCTCATCTTCTCGCTGCGGCTGCTGCCGGGTCTGCTCAAGGGCCGGGCCCGTCTCGGCCCCTTGCCCGAGTGGCTCTGGCTGGGCCGCCTGCTGGCCTGCATCGGGCTGGGGTTGACCCTGCTGTCGGCCCTGTTCAACGCCCGTCACTGGCTGCTCTACTACCCGCTGGCGGTGAGCCTGGCGCTGCTCTGCCTGTTTGGCTGGAGCCTGACCCGTCCCATGAGCCTGGTGGAGCGGCTGGCCCGCCTGCAGGATCCCCGTCTGCCGGATGTCGCCATCGGCTATACCCGGCGGGTGACCCAGGTCTGGTGCGGCTTCTTCGTGGTCAACGGCGCCCTGGCGGCCTTCACCATCTGGCACGGCGATCTGGCGCTCTGGAGTCTTTACAACGGCCTCATCAGCTACGCCTTGATGGGCGCTTTGATGGCAGGGGAATATCTGGTACGCAGGCGACTGATGAAGAGGCGGGCCCCATGACCCTGCTGCAAACGCTCTGGCAGCGGGACGACGACCAGCTGGTGGCGTTCGGTCAAGGCGGCGAGGTGACCCTGGCCGAACTGCGCCTTGGTAGCCTGCAACTGGCCCGGGCCATGGCACGCCATGCTCGCCCCGGGCAGCCGCGCGCGCGCTGGGCGCTCTGTTTCGATGACAGCCTGCTGTTTGCCCAGGCCCTGCTGGCCTGCGCCCTCGGCGGTCATCAAGCCATCCTGCCGGGCCATCAACGGCTGGCCGGGCTGCTGGCGCTGCGGGATCAGTTTGACGGCCTGCTCACCGATGGCGGGCTGCCAGCCGATGGGCTTGATGTGCCCCAGCTGCGGCTGCCGCTGGCCGATTGCCATGGTGAGCTGGATGCAGAGCACGCCAGCCGGGTTCCCGAGCGTCTCGACCTGACCCTGTTCAGCTCGGGCTCCACCGGCGAGCCCAAGGCCATCCCCAAAGCCTGGCCCCAGCTGGAGGTCGAGCTGCGGGTGCAGATGGCGCTCTGGGGCCAGGCCCTGGCCGATACCCGGGTGCTGGCCAGCGTCAGTCACCAGCACATCTACGGCCTGCTGTTTCGCATCCTGCTGCCGCTGGCCCTGGGGCGTCCGTTCGATCGCCGCAGCATCGACTACCCGGAGCAGCTGGCGGTGCAAACCGCCCCCTGGGCCCTGATCGCTTCCCCCGCGTTTCTCAGCCGGCTCGATCCGGCCATTCCCGCCGCAGGGTGCAGCCTTGTCGTCTCCTCCGGCGGGCCCCTGCAACCCGAGGATGCCCATCAGGCCCGGGCCCTGCTCGGCCAGTTGCCGGTGGAGATCTTCGGCAGCAGCGAGACCGGCGGCATCGGCTGGCGTCAGCGCCATCAGGCGCAGACCCCCTGGACCCCCTTGCCCGGGGTCGAGGTGCGGGTCGGCCCGGATCAGGGCTTGCTGCTGCGCTCCCCCTTCCTGGCAGAGGACGACTGGCTGGCCTGCGCCGATCGCATCGTGATCAAGGGGGACGGATTTGAGCTGCTGGGGCGCCAGGACAGGGTGATCAAGCTGGAGGAGAAGCGCATCTCCCTCGACGAGGTGGAGACGCGCCTGCAAGCCCTGCCGGAGGTGGAGTTGGCCGCCGTGCTGCCTCTGCAGCAGGGCCAGCGTCAGATCCTCGGCGCCGTGCTGGTGCTGAGCGAATTGGGGGCCGCCCGCTGGGCCGAGCTGGGTCAGGGCCGCTTCCTGTTGGCCCTGCGCCAGCAGCTGCGCCCCTGGCTCGAACCGGTTGCCCTGCCGCGCAGCCTGCGCCGGGTCGAGTGCATGCCCGTCAACGCCCAGGGCAAACGCCCCTGGCCACAACTCAAGGAGCTGTTCGATGAGCCTCTCTGCTGACACGCTGCCGACAGTACTGGGCTGCGAGACGCTGGCCGATGGCGTGCGCCTGCACCTGCGGCTCGATCCGGAGCTGCCCTGGTTTGCGGGCCACTTTCCTGGGGCGCCCCTGCTGCCAGGGGTCACCCAGATCCACTGGGTCATGCACTATGCCACCAGCCGGCTCAACCTGGCGCTGCCGTTTCACGGGCTGGATCAGCTCAAGTTCCAGCGCCCGCTGCGGCCGGGGGCCGAGTGCAGCCTGAGCCTGCAGTGGCAGCCACAAAAGGATCAGCTTGTTTTCAGCTATACGCTGGGGGACGAGCCGGCGAGCAGCGGACGGGTGCGCTTCATCCCATGACGCCCTGCATCCTGATCCCCTGTTACAACCACGCCGGCCCGCTGGCCGCTGTGCTGGATCGGCTGGCCGAATATGAGCTGCCCTGCCTGCTGATCGACGATGGTAGCGAACCCGTCGCCGCCGCCGCGCTGGATGGGCTGGCCGCCCGCCACCCCTGGGTTACCCTGCTGCGCCATTCGCACAATCAGGGCAAGGGCGGCGCCGTGATGACGGGGCTGCGCCACGCCCATGGCCTCGGTTTCAGCCACGCCCTGCAGGTGGATGCCGATGGCCAGCACGATTTGGCTGATATTCCGGCCCTGCTGGCCGAGGCGGGCAAGCACCCGGAGGCGCTTATCTCGGGCCGCCCGCTCTACGACGATTCCGTGCCCAAAGGGCGCCTCTATGGCCGCTATATCACCCATGTCTGGGTCTGGATCGAGACGCTGTCGTTTACCATCAAGGACAGCATGTGCGGCTTTCGGGTCTATCCGCTGGCGGCCAGCTGTGCGCTGCTCGAACGGGTGGCGCTCGGCAGGCGGATGGATTTTGACACCGAGGTGATGGTGCGCCTGCACTGGGCCGGAGTGGCGGTGCGTTTCGTGCCGACCCGGGTCATCTATCCCGCCGATGGCAGCTCCCATTTCCAGCTCGGGCGCGACAATCGCGACATCTCCTGGATGCACACCCGGCTGGTGTGCCGCCTGTTGTGGGATCTGCTGTTGCGCCTGGCGAGCGGGCCCCGCCGCCTCTGGTCATGGGCGACCCGGCTGTGGCGCGAGCGCCGGACCCACTGGTCGCGCACGCCGGAGCGCGGTTCATTGCTCGGCATGCAGATCATGCTGGCCAGCTATCGCCTGCTGGGGCGGCGGGGCTTCTCCTTATTGCTCTACCCCGTCATCGGCTACTTCTGGCTGACCGGCCGCGCTCAGCGTCAGGCATCCCAAGCCTATCTGGCCCGGCTCGAGGCCTTTTCCCGCACTCAGGGCATACGGCTCCCCCCTGAGCCGAGATCGAGCTTTCGCCACTTCCTGCGCTTTGGTGAGGCGGCGCTCGACAAGCTGGCCGGCTGGCGCGGCGACATAGTCGAGGATCAGATCGAGCTGGTGGGAAGGGATCACTACGAGGCCGCCATCAACAGTGGCAAGGGCTTGCTGCTGCTGGGTTCTCACCTCGGCGATCTCGAGCTGTGCCGGGCCCTTGGCAGTCGCAAGGGGGAGGTGCGCATCAATGCGCTGGTCTTTACCCGTCACGCGGCCCGTTTCAACGCCCTGCTCAAGCAGATCAACCCGGATTCACGGCTCAACCTCATCCAGGTGCAGGAGATGGGAGCCGATACCGCCATCTTGCTCAAGGAGAAGCTGGATCAGGGGGAGTGGGTGGTGATCGTCGGCGATCGTACCTCGGTAACCCGGGAGAAGCGGGTGGTCTGGGCCGACTTTCTCGGCGCGCCGGCCCCCTTTCCCCTCGGTCCCTTCGCCCTGGCCAGCGTGCTGGGTTGCCCGGTTTACCTGATGTTCGGCCTCAAGGAGCAGGGGCGCTTTCGAGTGCATTTCGAGCCCTTTGCCGACAGCCTCAGCCTGCCGCGCCAGGGGCGACAACAGATACTCGCGTCCAGGGTGCAGGCCTATGCCGATCGCCTGCAGCATCACTGCCTGCGCGCCCCGCTGGACTGGTTCAACTTTTTTGATTTCTGGCAGCTGACCGATGAACAAGAGTGAGATGAAGTGCGTCACCTTCGGCGCCGAGCCGTTGACCATTGAAGATGTGGTGGCGCTGGCTGAAGGGCGAGCCAAACCCGAACTGAATCCGGATCCCGCCTTTATGGCGCGCATCCAGCGGGGCGCCGATTTCCTCGACCGGCTGCTGGCCGAGGAGGGGGTCATCTACGGGGTGACCACAGGCTACGGGGATTCGGTGACCCGGCCCGTGCCCGCCGAGCTGGTGCCCGAGCTGCCGCTGCACCTGACCCACTTCCACGGCTGCGGGCTGGGGGCGGATCTTGAGCTCGATGCCGGCCGCGCCGTGCTGGCGACCCGGCTCTGCTCGCTGGCGCAGGGAGTCTCCGGGGTCAGCCCGGGTTTGCTTGAGCGGCTCTGCTGGTTGCTGGAGCAGGATCTCATACCGCGTATACCGGAAGAAGGTTCCGTCGGCGCCAGCGGCGATCTCACCCCGCTCTCCTACGTCGCCGCTGTGCTGGTGGGGGAGCGCGAGCTCCATCACGATGGCGCGCTGCGTCCCGCCGCCGAGGTCTATCGGGAGCTGGGGATTACCCCCCTGACCCTGAGACCCAAGGAGGGGCTGGCGCTGATGAACGGCACTTCCGTGATGACGGCGCTGGCCTGTCTCGCCTACGCCCGTGCCGACTACCTGATGCAACTGGCGACCCGGATCACGGCGCTGGTGAGCGTCGCCATGGGGGGCAACGCCTTCCACTTCGACGAGCGGCTGTTTGCCGCCAAGCCCCACCCCGGCATGCAGGGCATAGCGGCCTGGCTGAGGTCGGATCTGGTGGCCGGCGAGCTGCCGCGCCACAGCGATCGGCTGCAGGACAGATACTCATTGCGCTGCGCGCCCCACGTCATAGGTGTGGTGGCCGACAGCCTGCCCTGGTGGCGCCAGCTCATCGAAAACGAGCTCAACAGCGCCAACGACAACCCGCTGATCGACGGGGAGGGGGAGCACGTGATGCACGGTGGCCACTTCTACGGCGGCCACATCGCCATGGCGATGGACAGCATGAAGACGGCCATCGCCAATCTGGCCGACCTGCTGGATCGCCAGCTGGCCCAGCTGGTGGACACCAAGTTCAACGGTGGCCTGCCGAGCAACCTCTCGGGGGCGCCGGCCGGGCGGCAGATGATCAACCACGGTTTCAAGGCGGTGCAGATCGGCGTCTCGGCCTGGACCGCGGAGGCGCTCAAGCAGACCATGCCCGCCAGCGTCTTCTCCCGCTCCACCGAGTGCCACAACCAGGACAAGGTGAGCATGGGCACCATAGCGGCGCGCGATGCCCTGCGGGTGCTGACCCTGACCGAACAGGTCGGGGCCGCCTGCCTGCTGGCGGCGGTACAGGGGGTCGAGCTGCGCCTGGCCCAGCCCACGCCCTTCACCCGGCCGCTCAGCCCGGCCCTGGCCAGAATGGTGCAGCAGGTGCGGGCCGAGTTTGCGCCTCTGCTGGAAGACAGGGCGCTGGAGCAGGAGCTCAGGGCGCTGATTGCTCGCCTCCGCCAGCGTCACTACCCCCTTTATGGGCCGAGCCAGGACTGAAACAAGGTCACTATTGATGAGACAACCCATGCAGAATGAACCCTGGCAGATCAGTGCCGAAGTGGAAGTGACCATCCCATTTCACGATGTGGACATGATGGCGGTCGCCTGGCACGGCCACTACTTTCGCTACATCGAGCTGGCCCGCTGCGCCCTGCTCGACCTCATCGATTACAACTACCCGCAGATGGAGGCCTCCGGCTACCTCTGGCCCATCATCGACACCCGGATGAAGTACCTGGCACCGCTGTGTTTCGGCCAGCGGGTGCGGGTGCGCGCCACCCTGACCGAGTACCAGAACCGCTTGAAGATCGACTACCTGCTGAGCGATGCCGCGAGCGGCACCCGCACCAGCAAGGGCTACAGCATCCAGGTGGCGGTGAGCAAGGCGAGCGGCGAGATGTGCCTGGCCTCGCCCCAGGTGCTGCTGGACAAGCTGGGGGTGAGCCAATGAGCTGTCTTCTGAACCGGCTGATGGTCGGACTGGCCCTGCTGCTGGTGTTGCCGCTGCAGGCGGCGCCCCTGAGCCGTGACCAGGTGCAGCAGCTGTTGACCCTGAGCCCGGCTCGGCAGGCCCATTTCGAGCAGGAGAAGCAGGTGGCGGGGCTGAGTCAGCCGCTCAGGGCCTCCGGCGAGCTGCTGCTGGTGCGCGATCTGGGTCTCTGGTGGCAGCAACAGCAGCCCTTTGCCCTGACGTTGACCCTGACGCCGCAACGCATGGTGCAGCAGGTGGCGGGTCAGCCCGCCACCGTCATCGACAGTCCCCAGCTGCTTGAATTCAGCCAGATGCTGCTGGCGCTGTTCGGCTCGGACGAGGCGACCCTGAGCCGCTACTTCAAGATCGATTTTCAGAGCACGGAGGCGGGCTGGCAGCTGCTGCTGGTGCCGACCCTGACACCGCTGAACAAGGTGTTCGCCAGCCTGACCCTGAGCGGGCAAGGGCAGCTGGATCAGCTCATCATCGCCGACAAGCAGGGTGACAGTACCCGCATCCGTTTCAGTGCCTGGCAAGAGCGAACCCTGCCACTGACCCCTGAGGAGCTGGCCCGCTTTGCTGCCCACTAGCCCCGCATCGCGCCAAGCCACTGCCCCTGGCTTGGCCGGGAGAATCGACCTTGCTGCAATCTGAAACCACCTGGCGCCGGCTTGGCACCCTCTGGATTGGCCTCTGCCTGCTGCTGGTGGCGGTGCTGGCCTGGCAGCTACCCCACAGCCGCATCAATACCAGCCTGATGGATCTGCTGCCCCACGAATCCCGCAGCGATCTGGATCCGGCGTTGCAGCAGGGCTTGTTGCAACAGCTCGATCGCCAGCTGGTCTGGATGCTGAGCCTGCCTGCCGGACAGGATGGGCAGGTGGCGGCCGAGCTGTGGGTAAAACAGCTCGGCCAGATAGCGGCCTTCTCCCATATCAAGGGCTATCAGCCCGAGCTGGCCCCCGCCTGGCAGGCCTATCTGCACGATCTCGCCTGGCAGCGGCTTGATGAGGCCAGCCGGGCCCGGCTGGCGGCTGGCGCCGAGGGCTGGAGCCAGTGGGTGCTCGGCCAGATTTACTCGCCCTTTGGCGGTGTCTCTCGCGCCGAGTGGCAGAGCGATCCGCTGTTGTTGACCCGGGCCGGAGTGCTGGCTGAGGCCAGCGGTCCCATGCAGCTCAAGGAGGGCTGGCTGGTCAGTCGGGACAAGGCGGGCCGCGACTGGTACATGGTGCGGGCCGAGCTGGATCTCTCCGCCTTCGATATCCAGCGCAATCAGGGGTTGCTGAGGGAGCTCGACAACGCCGAGCAGCGCCTCGCCGAGGCTTATCCCGGCGCCGAGCTGTTGCGCCGGGGCACCCTCTTCTACAGCCAGCACGCCAGCAACCTGGCCCAGCAGGACATCTCCACCATAGGGCTGGGCTCCATGATCGGAGTCATGCTGCTGATCTGGGGCGTATTCCGCTCGACCCGGGCGCTATTGCTCTCCCTGCTGCCCATCTGCGTGGGGCTGATGTGGGGGCTGGGCACCGTGCTCATCCTGTTTGGCGAGATCCATGTCTTCACCCTGGTGATCAGCAGCAGCCTCATCGGCATCGCCATCGACTACGCCATCCACTTCCTGTGCGAGCGACGGCTGCACGGCGGCGACGAGACGCCGCATCAGACCCGATTACGGCTGCTGCCGAGCCTCTCGCTGGCGGTGCTGACCACCCTGATCGGTTATGGCCTGCTCTGGTTTGCCCCCTTCCCCGGGTTGCAGCAATTGGCGGTGTGTGCGCTGGCGGGCCTGTTCAGCGCCTTCATCACAGTGCTCTGCCTGTTCCCGCGCTGGGCGGGCCCCTTGCCGATCCGGCCCCTGCGCAGTCAGCCACTGCTGATGGCCTGGCTCAGAGCCTGGCAGCAGCGTCGCCTGGTGCGCATCGGCCTGCCGCTGCTCTGCCTGCTGCTGGCCGCCCTTGGCATCAGCCAGCTGCAGGTGGATGACGACATACGCCGGCTGCAACCCTTGCCGGTAGAACTGCAGGCGCAGGAGAGCCAGATCAAGACCCTGACCGGTCAGCAGGGGGGCATGCAGGGCTTTCTGGTGACGGGCCCGGATGCCGAGCAGGCGCTGCAACGACTGGAGCGGCTGGATGGCCAGTTGGCCGAGCTTAAGGATCGTGGCGCGCTGCGGGACTTTGTCTCCCTCAGTCGCTGGCTGCCCTCGCTGGCGCGCCAGCAGCAGGATGCGGCCGCCATCAGGGCCTTGCTGCCTCAAGTAGTGATCCGGCTGCAAGGGGCCGGTCTGCCGGTGCAGGAGCCTGCCCGTCAGCCTGACTGGTTGACCCCGGCAGACTGGCTGGCCAGCCCGGTCAGCGAGGGGAGCCGTCTGCTGTGGCACTCGCTGGAGGATGGTCGCGTCGCCATCTGGGTGCCGCTGGTCGGGGTGCAGGACGAGGTCGCCCTGACGGCGCTGGCGGCTGCCGAACAAGGTATCTACTGGCAGGATCAACGCAGCGAGTGGAGTCAGCTGTTCGCCCACTACCGTATCAAGCTGGCCGAGCTGCTGTTGCTGGCCATCGGCCTGGTAGCCCTGCTGCTCTGGCGGAGGATGGGGGCGGCCCGGGCGGCCCGGGTACTGCTGGTCAACCTGATTGCGCTGGCCATGGGGCTGGCGTTGCTCGCCGCTTGTGGCCAGCCGCTCACCCTGTTCGGTGTGCTGGCGCTCAGCCTCATCTTCGGCATCGGCATCGACTACGGCCTCTTCTTTGCCCACTGTGGCAACCAGCTGGCGCGGCAGAGTTCTACCCTGCTCGCCATCCTGCTGGCGAACCTCACCACCCAGCTGGCGTTCGGCTTGCTGGCGCTGAGTCACACCCCCGCCATCGCGGGCTTTGGCCTGGTGTTGAGCGGCGGTATCTTTACTGCCTTCCTGTTGTCGCCTCTGGTGCTGGACCGCGTGCGACCGGATGGCGCGGTGCGGGAGCCAACATGACAATGAGATCACTGTTTGTATTATTCGTCCTCTTGCTGGGGGGCTGCAGCAGCCAGCCGGCCCCCACCGCTTATCTCGACAAGGGGACCGTCATGGCGCTGCCGGCCCCCGTGCTTGCCACCCCCGTCTATCGCCAGCAGTTGCTGACGGCCACTGTGGGGGAGAGCGCCCATCAGCTGATGACGGTGCTGGAGGCCGATGGCAGTCAGTTGACCCTGGTCGGTCTGACCCCGACCGGGATCCGGCTGTTTCGGGTGCGTTACGACCAGCAGGGCATAGCGACTCAGCAACTGAGCCCGCTGCTCGCCACCGGCATGCCGCCCGTGACCCAGGTGCTGGCGGACGTCATGCTCTGCTACTGGCCGCTGGCCAGCTGGCAGCCGCAGCTGCCGCCGGGCTGGACGCTGCGGGACGAAGGGCTGACGCGCCGGCTGCGCGCCCCCGATGGCGCCCTGGTCACCGAGATCGGGTATCAGGACAAGGGCGGCGTGCGGGAGCCGGTCAGCCTGCAACAGCATGTGTTTCACTACCGTTTGCAGCTGGAGACTCTGAGCCAATGAGTTGTTATATCGCGGCCTACGGCCTCATGTCGGCATTGGGGCAGGGCAGGGATGCCAGCGCCGAGGCCCTGCTGGCCTGGCAGGCAGAGGAGATTACGCCGCTCACCCGCTACCGCCAGACGTTGCTGGATGGTCGCCTGACCCCGGTGGGGCGGGTCGAAGGCGCGCTGCCCGAGATACCGGCGGCGTTGGCCCCTTATGCCTCGCGCAACAATCGCCTGCTGCTGGCGGCGCTGGCCCAGATCCGCCCCGCACTGGACCAGGCGCTGGCGACGCATGGCCCTGCGCGAGTGGGACTGGTGCTCGGCACCAGCACTGCCGGGATTGGCGAGGCCGAGCTGGCGATCGCCGCCGCCCGGCGGGGGGAGGTGATTCCCCCCGCCTTTGACTATCGCCAGCAGGAGCTGGGCTCCCCGTCTGAATTTCTGGCCCGTTATCTCGGCCTGGAAGGGCCCGCCTACACCCTCTCCACCGCCTGCTCCTCCAGCGCGCGAGCCTTCATCAGCGGTCAGCGGATGCTGGCGGCCGGGCTGGTGGACGCCGTGCTGGTCGGTGGTGCCGACAGCCTGTGCGGGCTGACCCTCAACGGTTTTGACAGCCTGGAGTCCCTGAGCGGCACCCTCTGCCAGCCATTCGACAACGGCCGGCAGGGGATCAACATAGGCGAGGGGGCCGCGCTGTTTCTGCTGAGCCGCCAGCCCGCGCCGCTGGCGCTGCTGGGGGCGGGCGAGTCGTCCGATGCCTGGCATATCTCGGCTCCTCATCCGGACGGCGTGGGTGCCGAGGCGGCCATGCAGATGGCGCTGGCCCAGGCGGGCGTGACGGCGCAGCAGGTGGGTTACATCAACCTGCACGGCACGGCCACCCGCCTCAATGACGCCATGGAGAGCCAGGCCGTGCATCGCCTGTTCGGCGACAAGGTGCCCTGCAGTTCCACCAAGCCGCTCACCGGCCATACTCTGGGCGCGGCCGGTGCCATCGAGGCCGCGCTCGCCTGCCTGCTGCTGGAGCGGGCCCTGCCGTTGCCGCCCCAGCGGGTGACGACACCGGATCCGGCGCTGGCTCCCATCCGGCTGGTGAGCAATGAGACGTTGCTGGCGGCACCCCTGGTCCTCTCCAACTCCTTTGCCTTCGGTGGCAACAATGTCAGCCTGCTGTTTGGACTATTACCCTCATGAATGAGCTCGTACCGCTGCCCGCCATCGACACTCTCTTGCCCCATCAGGCCCCCATGCTGCTGCTGGACAGGCTCTGCGTCGTGGATGCGAGCCGGGTGTGCTGCGAGACCCGGGTCGGCGTCCGGCACGCCTTGTTGCTCGATGGCGAGGGCTCGTTGCCCGCCTGGGTCGGCATCGAGTTGATGGCGCAGACCATCGCCGCCTGGGCCGGCATGCAGGGGCGATTGCGCGGCGAGCCGGTGCGCATCGGCATGCTGCTCGGCACTCGCAAGTACCGCTGCCAGCCCACCCGCTTTGCGGCGGGGGCCCTGCTCACCATAGAGGCCAGCTGCCTGTTGCAAGACGGCGGCATGGCCAGTTTCGAATGCCGGATCCTGCAAGATGGGCAGGAGTGCGCCACCGCGCGCCTCTCGACCTATCAACCCGCACCCGGCGAATTATCCGATTTGTTAGCGAAGGACGTTTCATGATCTCTACCGTATTGGTCACGGGCGCCAGCAAGGGGATAGGCCGCGCCATCGCCCTCAAACTGGCCGCCGACGGTTTTCTCGTCGTTGTGCACTACCACGGCGACCGCGCCGGTGCCGAGGCGACGCTGGCGAACCTGCAAGCCACTGGGGGGCAGGGGCGCCTGATCCAGTTCGACATCGCCGATCGCCAGGGCTGCCGCGAGCGGCTGGAAGCAGACATGGCCGAGCACGGCGCCTATTACGGTGTGGTCTGCAACGCCGGCATCATACGTGACGGTGCCTTCCCCGCCCTCACCGACGAGGATTGGGACGGGGTGCTGCACACCAATCTGGACGGCTTCTACAACCTGCTCAAGCCCTGCATCATGCCGATGATAGGTCTGCGCCGGGGCGGCCGCATCGTAACCATCTCCTCGGTATCAGGCCTGATGGGCAACCGTGGGCAGGTCAACTACAGCGCCGCCAAGGCGGGCATCATGGGGGCCACCAAGGCGCTGGCGCTGGAGCTGGCCAAGCGCAAGATCACGGTCAACTGCGTGGCCCCCGGCCTCATCGACACCGGCATGGTTGGTGCCGAGGTGCAGGAGGAGGCGATGAAGCTGATCCCGCTCAAGCGCATGGGACAGGCGGACGAGGTGGCCGGGCTGGTCTCCTACCTGATGTCGGACATCGCCGGCTATGTCACGCGTCAGGTCATCTCCATCAACGGGGGCATGGTATGACGCGGGGGCGGGTGATCTTTTGCCCTGTGTCGGTTCAACAGGGTGCTGTCTCTGTGGCACGCCAGGTTATCTCTGTGAATGGCGGTATGGTATGAAGCGGGTAGTAGTAACCGGCATGGCCGGAGTGACGGCGTTCGGTCAGGACTGGCCGAGCGTGCGGGCAAAGTTGCAGGCGGGACGCAATGCGGTGGTGAGCATGCCGGAGTGGGCCATCTACGAAGGGCTCAACACCCGGCTGGCGGCGCCCATTGCCGATTTTGTGCTGCCCGCCAGCTATCCGCGCAAGAAGACGCGGGCCATGGGGCGGGTCTCCCAGCTGGCGACCGTGGCAACCGAGCTGGCGCTGGTGCGGGCGGGGCTTATCGACAACCCCGTGCTGACCGATGGTCGCACCGGCATCGCCTATGGCTCCTCCACCGGCAGCACGGATCCCATCCGCGCCTTCGGCGTCATGCTCAACGACAAGAGCACCGCCAGCATCACGGCGACCACCTATGTGCAGATGATGCCGCACACGGCGGCGGTCAATACCGGCCTTTTCTTCGGCCTGCGCGGGCGGGTGATCCCCACCTCCAGTGCCTGCACCTCCGGCAGCCAGGGGATTGGCTACGCCTACGAGTCCATCAAACATGGCTATCAGACCCTGATGGTGGCCGGCGGGGCGGAGGAGCTCTGCCCGTCGGAAGCTGTGGTGTTCGATACCCTGTTTGCCACCAGCCAGATGAACGACAATCCCGAGCTGGCGCCGCGACCGTTCGACCGGCAGCGGGATGGTCTGGTGATTGGCGAGGGGGCGGGCACTCTGGTGCTGGAGGAGCTGGAACATGCGCAGGAGCGCGGGGCCACCATCATCGCCGAGCTGGTGGGCTTTGCTACCAACTGCGATGCCGCCCACGTGACCCAGCCCCAGCAGGAGACCATGCAGCTGTGCATGGAGATGGCGCTGGCCCAGGCCGGGCTGACGGCCGCCGACATCGGCTACATCAGTGCCCACGGCACGGCCACCGAGCGCGGCGACATCGCCGAGAGCCACGCCACCGCCGCCATCTTTGGCGACAAGACCCCCATATCATCGCTCAAGAGCTTCTTCGGCCATACCCTGGGGGCCTGCGGTGCCATCGAGGCCTGGTTGTCACTGGAGATGATGCAGGAGGGTTGGTTTGCCCCCACCATCAACCTGACCGAGCCGGATCCGGACTGTGCCCCGCTGGATCATGTGGTGGGCAATGGCCGCGCGCTGGTGGTGGACTATCTGATGTCCAACAACTTCGCTTTCGGCGGCATCAACACGTCCCTCATCTTCAAACGCTGGTCCTGAAACCGTGCGTCTTGCCTGCGGGCAGGGCGCCGGTACAGCCTGGGTTTAGCCTTGATGAATTATTATGCCTCCCATTTTTCGGGAGGCATAATGTCTGTTTCATCTGTTGTTTTCTCTGCTAAACCCCACCTGCGCTGCGGTTTCAATGCACTCTTGCTGTCCACCCTTTTATTGGCGCTGCCCGCAACGGCCATGGCCGATGATGAATTTCGGCTGGGCAAAACCATGCTGCTCGGCGTCGGTGACCATCCGGCCATTATTCCCATCATCGTTTGCCGACCGGCCAAGTCCATCATGGTCAAGGCGGGGCGGGAATTGACCCTCGACAGGGTCAAGGTGTTTTATGGCAATGATCGCAGCAAGACCCTCAATTTCGACAAGGATCTGAAAGAGGATCAGGAGTCCGGCTGGAAATCCCTCGGCAGCCGGCTTTGCATCAAGCGGATCGAGGTCTATGGCAATTCGGAAGGGAGCAAGGCCGGGGTCAAGGTATACGGCCGCAAATAAACGGCTGCAAATTAGGAAGTGGACGGGGGTCACCCCGTCCACTTTTAGGTTTATTTCTTGGGGCGAAACGGCTTGATGACGGCTTCGTCGCATGCGAGATAGGGCCCTTCCATCAGATCGATGCAGTAGGGGATGGCAGGGAAGACCGCATCCAGGCACTCGCGGATGGACTTGGGCTTGCCCGGCAGGTTGACGATGAGCGAACTGCCGCGCAGGCCGGCGGTCTGGCGCGACAGAATGGCGGTCGGCACGAACTTGAGGGATTCGGCCCGCATCAGCTCGCCAAAGCCCGGCATCATGCGATCGCACACCGCCTCCGTGGCCTCCGGGGTCACATCCCGCTTGGCTGGGCCTGTGCCGCCCGTAGTGACGATGAGGCAGCACTGCTCCTGGTCCGCCAGCCGGATAAGGGTGGTCTCAATTTGATCCTGTTCATCCGGGATCACCTGATAGACGGGTTCCCACTCCGAGGTCAGATAGGCCCCCAGGGTCTCTATGATGGCCTTGCCGGAGAGATCTTCGTAGATGCCTGCACTGGCGCGATCGCTGACGGTGACGATACCGATTCTTGCCTTGCTCATTGTCTGCTCTTGGTTGCCTAGAATAAGTGGCAAATAAAATAACATAATCAGTGAGATATGTTAAACGAGGTCAGGCAGCGAAGAGGGCTGGGACAAGGGGAAGTGCCGAATGAAAATCCATGGCGGCTGCGTCCTTTCAATAAGACATAACATCACATGATTGCCACGCCAAAAATGTATAAACGAAAGTGCCGCCAATATTCAGGAATAATCAGTTGATCCATAACGAATAATTGAAAGTGGCTCCCTCTGTGCTGTCATCTTTTGGCGCAGGCGGACGGGAAAGCGGACCCCATGGATTGAACCGCGGCAAGGTTCGGCTTATATAACTTCTTATGCGATTGGTGAAAATATGAACCAATTGTTGTTGTTTGAGTATCACCATGCAGCGGCTGGCCGCAGGAGGGCATATGGAGTTGCCTGATTTTGATACCTTGAGAAGACTGGCGGTGGCGGAGCCAGAGCGACTCGACGAGTTGCTTCGCCAGCAAATAGAGGGGTTGATCGACCGGGTCAGTCCGGAGCAGCGGCAGCGATTGCGCGGTCTGCAGTTTCGTATCGACTGTCAGCGTCAATTGGCCAAGAACAATATGGATAGCTGCATTCGTATTGCGACCATGATGCACGACTCCTTTTATTCCATGCGCAGTGAGATGATCCAGCTCAATGCCAATCTCTATTCTGACCAGGCCCCCGTCTACAGAGAAAATAATGTAGTTTCTTTCTTCGATTATTATCGCAAGAAGAAATAAATATCCCCTTGCTAACATGGCTGGATATTATCCAACATTATATATTTGTCATCGGGTGAGCTCCGCTTGCTGACGTTAATTTATCTGGAGTGATTTGTAATCCATTTGATGTATTTTCGTGGCGTTCGCTGTTTTATTAAAAATTGATTATTGCCGTGATCGGCGTGGATGTATGGCGCCGACAGTTAGGCTAATATGGCGATACTTTAATTTTGCTACGACTCGAAGGGATTATGAGAAGTATCACACCAAGACGGGTGCTGTCGCGGGAGCAGCAGACAGAGATCACCCGGATCATCGTCAAGGTGGGCCAGATGCTGGCCCAGTTCGGGGCCGAGAGTCGCATCATAGAGCAGACCACGGTCCGGCTTGGCATGGCGCTGGGGCTGGAGAGCGTCGAGATGGCCATCTCCTCCAGCGCCATCGTGCTCACCAGCCTCTATCAGGGCAGTTGCGTCACCACTACCCGCCGGGTGCGGGAGCACGGCATCAACATGCAGGTGGTGTGCGAGATCCAGCGTATCTGCATCATGGCAGAGAAGGAGCTGATCGGTGCGCGCGAGGTGCGTCAGCGACTCGACGGCATAGTGCCGTTTCATTACCACCCCTGGCTGGTGGTGCCCATGGTGGGGCTCTCCTGCGGCGCTTTCAGCCTGTTGTTCGGCGGCGACTGGCCCATCTTCCTGGTGACCTGTCTCTCGGCCTCGGTCGCGATGCGGGTGCGCCAGCTGATCGCCCGTCATCACCACAGCCCTCTCATCAACTTTGCCGCGACCGGGTTCATTGCCACCCTGCTTTCCTCCAGTGCCACCTTCTTCAACTGGGGGGCTCAGCCCTATCTCGCCATGGCGGCCAGTGTATTGTTGCTGGTGCCCGGCTTTCCGCTGATCAACGCGGTTTCCGACATGGTGAAGGGTTACTTCAACATGGGGCTGGCACGCTGGGGCACGGCGACCCTGCTTACTATCAGTGCCGCCATCGGTATCATTCTCGCCATGTCGGTCACTGGTATCTGGGGGTGGAAAGTATGAAGGCTGTCGACTCTGTATCGGCCAACGGGAACGGGGTTGCCCTGCTCACCATCAGCACGCGGATCAATACCGGCATCATTCTGGCCATGTCGGTGACCGGGATTTGGGAGTGGAAGGTATGATGGATCTTGTCTGGCTGCTGGCCAAGGATGCGTTCTGGTCTTCCATTCCGGCGGTGGGGTTTGCCATGCTGTTCAACGTGCCGCCACGCATGTTGAAGTACTGTGCCATGGGCGGCGCCCTGGCTCACAGCCTGCGCACTCTGCTCATTCACTACGGCATGCCCATCGAGTGGGCCACCCTGGCGGCGGCGACTACGGTCGGTTTTGTCTGTGTCTACTGGTCCCGTCGGCTGCTGGCGCCGCGTCCCGTGTTCAGTGTTGCCTCCATCATACCCATGATCCCGGGCAGCTATGCGTTCAAGGCGATGATCGCCGTGGTGGAGCTCAACATCTCCGGGGTGACCATGGACCTTATCCAGAGTGCGCTGGAGAACGGCCTCAAGGCACTGTTCATCGTCGGGGCCCTCAGTTTCGGTTTGGCGATCCCCTCCCTGGTCGTGTACCGTAACCGGCCCATTATTTGACAGACGGTGTGAGAGGCTGACCCCATGAAGATTTCCATGATTGCCGCCATGGCCCACGACAGGGTGATAGGCCTGGATAACCAGATGCCCTGGCACCTGCCGGCGGATCTGGCCCACTTCAAGCGGGTGACCCTGGGCAAACCGGTGTTGATGGGACGCAAGACCTTCGAATCCATAGGTCGGCCGCTGCCAGGGCGGCGCAATCTGGTGATCAGCCGCAACCCCGATTACCAGGCTGACGGCGTGGAGGTGGTCGATTCGGTCGAGGCCGCGCTGGCGCTGCTGGCCGACGGTCAGACGGTAGACGAGCTGATGGTGATCGGTGGTGGTCATCTCTATGGCCAGTTGCTGCCACAGGCCGACAACCTCTATCTGACCCGAATCGATCTGGCGGTGACGGGGGATACCCGCTTCCCTGCTTTCGAGGAGGGGGAGTGGCAATGCGTTGAGCGCGAACCCCATCAGCCCGATGAGAAGAATCCCCACTCCTACTGTTTCGAAACCTGGCAGCGGCGCTGACGGGCACGGAATATTGGTGACAAGTGAAAGGCCCCTTGTACTGCACAAGGGGCTTATTTATGCAAAGTCTTACCGTGACCAGATATCCTTTCTGCCATTTTTCCTGTTTTTCGCCCCATGTGTATGACGTCGATGCACTCTCTTGCCTCCCTTCTTTCCTGTGAATAGCGTTCTGTTTGCCAGCAGTACTACTGCCTTTCGTATCTGCTTGTTTAAAAATAAAAATTAATTAATTTCGTTAACTATTTGCGCTGTTGGTATTGTCATTGCTGCATTTAAAAACACATTATTAATCATTTGTTTATTATAATGTTTTTTTATTAGGATTCTTTTGGTTCTTCTTTTTTGTGATTTTATTGCTTAGTGTTATAAGTAATTGGTTCGCGTTCGGCAGGCTAAGCACCTAGATGTCGACCATGAAAAAACGACAGCATGACAGTCAAACTCGAAGTCAGATCACTCTATAAAATCTTTGGAGAACAGCCGGAAAAGGCGTTCAGATTGCTGGCGAAAGGGCATGACCGCGCCAGCATCATGCAAAAAACCGGACAGACCTTGGGTGTGCAGGGCGTTGACCTGACCATCTACGAGGGGGAAGTCTTCGTGGTGATGGGGTTGTCTGGTTCGGGTAAATCCACCCTGGTACGGCTCTTCAACCGGCTGATCGAGCCGACCCGTGGTCAGGTGTTGATTGACGGTGAGGACATCGCAGCCATCTCGGACAGCGAATTGCGCCAGGTGCGGCGCAAGAAGATCAGCATGGTGTTTCAATCCTTCGCTCTGATGCCTCATCTGACCGTACTGGAAAATACGGCTTTCGGCCTGGAGCTGGCCGGCGTACCGCTGGCAGATCGCCAGCACAGTGCCCGTCAGGCACTCAATCAGGTAGGGTTGGGTGAGTGGATGGATGTCTTTCCCGATGCCCTCTCCGGTGGTATGAAGCAGCGGGTCGGCCTGGCTCGGGCACTGGCAAACGATCCCGATATCCTGCTGATGGATGAGGCTTTTTCAGCGCTGGATCCATTGATCCGTACCGAGATGCAGGACGAGTTGCTCAAGCTGCAGGCCAGCCATCAACGTACGATCGTCTTTATTTCCCACGATCTGGACGAGGCGATGCGCATCGGCGATCGCATCGCCATCATGCAGGATGGTCAGGTGGTGCAAGTGGGCACTCCGGACGAGATCCTGAACCAGCCGGCCAACGACTATGTACGCGCCTTCTTTCGTGGCGTGGATCTGGCCAACGTGTTCAGCGCCCGCGATATCGTCAGTCGCAAGCAGATGCCGCTTATCAAGAAGAATGCTATGGACGGGCCGGGCAATGCCCTGCGTCAGCTCAAGGAGCAGGAGCGTGAGTTTGGCTACGTGGTGGATCGTCGCCGGCGCTTCATCGGGGTAGTCTCGGTGGAGTCGCTGAGCCAAGCGGTGCGTGGCAAGGGGAGCTTGGAGCAGGCCTTGTTGGATGAGGTGACCCCTCTATTGGCAGATACTCCGCTTCATGAACTGATCAGTGAAGTAGCTGCAGCCCCCTGCCATGTACCCGTTGTTGAGGAGGATGGTACCTACCTGGGCCTTATATCAAAGGCAAATCTGCTCAATACACTGAACAGGAGTAGCTCGGCATGAAGCCATTTATCTCCCTCTGCCTGGCGCTCCTGTTGCTGGGGACTCACCCGGTTTGGGCTGAAGAGGTGACTGCCAATGCTGGGAATAGCAGTGAGGTAACGGATAAGGCCGCCGATCCTTGGGCCAGCACAACCGAACCGGCGGTGGCCAGCAGTGATTGGCAGGCCGAGATAACCGCGAAAACGGAAGAACTGGCGTTCGATCCACTGGAGCCTTTCCAGCAGACTTGGGTGCCACTCGATCGCTGGGTCGAACAGGGCATAGGTATGCTGGTTAGCAATTTCAGACCCCTGTTCCAGGTCATCAGGGCTCCGGTCGAAGTGACGCTCAACGCGCTGACTCGAACGCTTCAGAGCATTCCTTCCATCATCATGGTGGGTTTGCTGACCCTGATTGCCTGGCAACTGGTCAGTGGGCGCATGGCGCTGGGCATGTTGGCTTCTCTTGTCGGGGTCGGTCTCATCGGGGTTTGGTCCGACGCCATGGTGACCTTGTCGCTGGTACTGACATCACTCGTCTTCTGTATCCTGATCGGCTTGCCAGCGGGCATTCTGCTGGCTCGCAGCGAGAAGGCCACCACTTGGACCCAGCCATTGCTGGACGCCATGCAGACCACCCCGGCTTTCGTCTATCTCATTCCCATCGTCATGCTGTTTGGCATCGGCAACGTACCTGGGGTGGTGGTAACCATCATATTCGCGTTGCCCCCCATGATCAGGCTGACCATTCTTGGTATTCGTCAGGTGCCTGAGGATCTTATCGAGGCCGGCAATTCATTCGGTGCCAGCCCTTCCCAGCTGTTGTTCAAGGTACAACTACCGCTCGCCATGCCCACCATCATGGCCGGGGTCAATCAGTCACTGATGCTTTCCCTCTCCATGGTGGTGATAGCCTCCATGATCGCAGTGGGGGGGCTTGGCCAGATGGTATTGCGTGGCATCGGTCGTCTCGACATGGGGATGGCTTCTGTGGGGGGGGTTGGCATCGTCCTTCTTGCCATCGTGCTGGATCGTATGACCCAGGCGATGGGCCACTCCAGATCAGGACATGCTGGACGCTGGTATCAGCGTGGCCCGATCGCCTTGTTGCTCACTTTGTTCGAACGGTGCCACAGGACTCACACCAAAGGAGAACAAGTATGAAGATCATCATCAAGGGATGGATGTTGGGCGCCCTGTTGCTGAGCACGGCAGCCGTGGCTGCCGTGCCAGTTCAACCCATTCAGAGCAACTTGCCGGAGGAGGCGTTTCAGACTCTGCTGGTGAGCAAGTTGCTGGCGGCACTCGGCTATGACGTTAAACTAGCCAAGGAAGCGGATTACAATGTGGGCTATGCCTCGGTCGCCATCGGCGATGCAACATTTCTCACTTTTAACTGGGAACCGCTTCATACGGAAAAGTATGAGAAGGCCGGAGGCGATGCCAAATTCTATCGCAAAGGTACCTATGTGACCGGGGCGGTTCAAGGCTATCTCATCGACAAGAGCACCGCCGACAAATACGGCATCACCAATATTGCCCAGTTGAAGGATCCCAAGCTGGCGGCACTGTTTGACAGTGATGGTGATGGCAAAGCCGACTTGGTTGGCTGCAATCCGGGCTGGGGTTGCGAGATGGTAATCAATTATCAGCTCAAGACTTATGGTCTGGAACAGACGGTAGCCCATCTGCAGGGGAATTATGCGGCTCTCATCGCCGATGCCATTACCCGCTACAAGGGAAACAAGCCGGTGCTCTACTACACTTGGACCCCTTACTGGCTGAGTAGTGAACTGGTGCCGGGCAAAGATGTCATATGGCTGGAAGTACCTTATACCGCTTTGCCGGGGGGGCGTAAGGGTGACACCAAATTGGCGAATGGCAAAAACTATGGTTTTGAGATGAATACCATACACATAGTTGCCAACAAGGCATTTGCAGAGGCTAACCCCTCAGCTGCCAAGCTGTTTGCCGAAATGAAGCTGCCGATCAATGACATCAACGTTCAAAATGGTTTGATGAAACAGGGGCAGAACAAGCCCGAAGATATTGAGCGCCATGCAGATGCCTGGATCAAGGGGCATGAGACGCTGGTCAACGACTGGTTGGCCAAGGCGAGAGCTGCGCAGTAACAACAAGCAGATCATGTGGCTACGTAGTGAACTCTCTGACTGGATATGTTTGATAGAAATGCCCGCCAGATTGCCGGGCATTTTTTATTGTCAGCATACTGATTTGCCAACGGGTTATATGCCGGAGCCGTCGTGCTCGCCACTCTCCTCGTGCAGGCCGCATTCGCGCTTGAGGCCGAAGAAGCGGGTCTGTTCCTCGCTCATGCCGGGTTCCCATTTGGTGGTGGTGTGCACGTCGCCGACCGACAGATAGCCCTGCTCCCACAGCGGGTGGTAGGGCAGGTCGAACTCCTTGAAGTAGTAGAAGACGTCCTTGTTGCTCCAGTCGATCACCGGCAGGAACTTGAAGCGGCCGCGCTGGATGGCCAGCACCGGCAGCTTGCCCCGGCTGCCGGACTGCTCCCGGCGCAGGCCCGAGAACCAGGTCCGGGCCCCCAGCTCGTTCAGGGCGCGGTCCATGGGCTCCACCTTGTTGAGCTGGTTGTAGCGGGTGATCCCCTCCACGCCCTGCTCCCACAAGAGGCCGAAGCGCGCCTCTTGCCAGGCCGGTGACAACTCGGCCCTGTATATCTTCAGATTCAGCGCGAGGCGCTCGGTCAGCTCATCGATGAAGCGGTAGGTCTCGGGGAACAGATAACCGGTATCGGTCAGCACCACGGGTACGTCGGCCCGCTCGCGGCTCACCAGATGCAGCATCAGCGCGGCCTGAATGCCGAAACTCGACGACAGCACATGCTCCCCCGGCAGGTTGGCCAGCGCCCAGCGCACCCGTTCAGGGGCGCTCATGGTATCCAGCGCCCGGTTGAGGGGGGCGAGTGCCTCGACCTGCTCTTCGCGACCGAGGGCCTGCAGAGCGTCGAGGTCGAGCCGGCCGTCGGCGGTGCGTGCGAGCAGCGTGCTATCGATCTGATCAGGCTGCATAGAAGTCCCTCGCGGAGTCGATGACGGGGGCCACTATGCCTGCGCGGATCACGAAATCGCCGAAGCACTCGCTCCCGTCGCGCTCGGTGGCCCAGCGGCCGATCAGGCTATCCAGCTCGGCCAGGATCTGCGGCTCCGTGATGTTCTCCTGATAGAGGCGCGGGATGCGGGTCCCCTCCAGGTTGCCCCCCAGGTGCAGGTTGTAGCGACCGGGCGCCTTGCCCACCAGGCCCACTTCCGCCAGCATGGCGCGGCCGCAGCCGTTGGGGCAGCCGGTGACCCGGAATATGATGGCGTCATCCGCCAGCGCGTGTTTGGTGAGCAAGCCCTCGATGTCGGTGACAAAGGCGGGCAGCATGCGCTCGGCTTCCGCCATTGCCAGCGGGCAGGTGGGCAGAGCCACACAGGCCATGGACTGCTTGCGCTGCTCGCTCACGCCGTCATCCAGCAGGCCATACTGGCGCGCGAGGGCTTCGATGCGGGCCTTCTCGCTGGCGGGTACGCCGGCGATGATGAGGTTCTGGTTGGCGGTCAGGCGAAAATCCCCCTGATGCACCTTGGCTATCTCCAGCATGCCGGTCTTGAGCGGCTTGCCCGGGAAGTCCAGCAGGCGGCCGTTCTCGATAAACAAGGTCAGGTGGTGCTTGCCGTCGATCCCCTCGACCCAGCCGAAGCGATCGCCACGGCTGGTGAGCTCATAGGGGCGCACCTCGCCAAACTGGATACCGGCACGGCTCTCCACCTCGGCTTTGAAGGCCTCGACACCGACGCGTTCGAGGGTGTACTTGGTCTTGGCGTTCTTGCGGTTGACCCGGTTGCCCCAGTCGCGCTGGGTGCTGACCACGGCAGCCGCCACGTCCAGCACGTGGGAGAGCGGAATAAAGCCAAAGTCGCTCGCCTTGCGCGGGTAGGTGCTGGTGTCGCCGTGGGTCATGGCCAGACCACCGCCCACCAGCACGTTGAAGCCCACCAGCTTGCCGCCTTCGGCGATGGCCACGAAGTTGAGATCGTTGGCATGCACGTCTATGTCGTTGTGGGGCGGGATCACCACGGTCGTCTTGAATTTACGCGGCAGGTAGTTGGAACCCAGGATCGGCTCCTCGTCCCCACCCAGTTTCTCGCCATCCAGCCAGATCTCCACGTAGGCGCGGGTCTTGGGCAGCAGGTGCTCGGAGATCTGCTTGGCCCACTCATAGGCCTCCTGATGCAGCTCGGACTCTACCGGGTTGCTGGTGCAGAGCACGTTGCGGTTCACGTCACCGGCGGTGGCGATGGAATCTATGCCCGTGCTGTTGAGGGTTTGGTGCATCAGCTTGATGTCGCGCTTCAATACCCCGTGAAACTGGAAGGTTTGACGGGTGGTCAGGCGAATGCTGCCGTAGAGGCTGTGCTCCTCGGCGAACTTGTCGATCACCTGCCACTGGGCCGGGGTGATGATGCCGCCCGGCAGGCGGGCGCGCAGCATGACGTTGTGCAGCGGCTCCAGCTTCTGGGTGGTGCGCTCCGGGCGAATGTCGCGGTCATCCTGCTGATACATGCCGTGAAAACGGATCAGCTGGAAGTTGTCGCCGTTGAAGCCGCCGGTGAGGGGATCCTGCAGATCCTGCGCTATGGTGCCACGCAGATGATCGCTCTCGCGTTTCAGACGTTCGTTGTCGGCCAGCGGCCCTTCGACCGGTCCCGCTTTTTGGTGAGAGAGAGGTTGTTTGCTCATCAATAGACATCCCTTTGATAACGTTTGGCACGACGCAATTCGCTCAAATACTCTTCTGCTTCCTCACGGCTCTTGTGACCGTGTTCGGCAATCACATCCAGCAGGGCCTCCTGCACATCCTTGGCCATCTTGTTGGCGTCACCACACACATAGAAGTGAGCACCTGCTTCCAGCCACTGATAGAGCTCCAGGCCCGCTTCACGCAACCTGTCCTGCACATAAATCTTGTTGGCCTGATCCCGGCTGAAGGCCAGCGAAATTTTCGATAGCAGGCCCGATTTCACATAACGCTGCCACTCCACCTGATAGAGGAAATCCTGGGTGAAGTGGGGGTTGCCGAAGAACAGCCAGTTCTTGCCCTCGGCCCCTTGAGTCTCGCGCTCCTGCATAAAGGCGCGGAACGGAGCTATGCCGGTACCCGGGCCCACCATGATGACGGGGGTGTCGGGATTCGCCGGCAGGCGGAAGTTGTCGTTATGTTCGACAAACACCCGCACCTCGGCCTCCTCGGCCAGCCTGTCCGCCAGATAGGAGGAGGCGGCGCCAGAGCGCACTGTGCCATCTTCCTGCGGGTAGCGGACCACGCCGACGGTCAGGTGGACCTCCTCTTCCACTTCGCTCTGGGCGGAGGCGATGGAGTAAAGGCGGGGAGTGAGCGGGCGCAGCAGGCCGATCAGCTGCTCTGCGCTCAAGGAGGTCGGGAAGCGTTTCAGGACATCCACTACCTGGGCAGAGGCCACCAGCGCATTGACCTGGGCCTTGTCACCTGCCAGATCCTTGAGCGCCGCATTGTCAGAGAGCTCGGCAAGCCCGGTGATAAAGCCGCCGTGCAGCCGGGTCAGCTCAAGGTTACGGGTGAGCACCTCGCGCAGGCTGCCGTGGGCGGTCGCCTCGTCACCGCTGAGCTCGGCCTTGGCCAGCACTTCGCCCACCAGATCGGCGTCGTTGTCGAACCAGACGCCGAGGGCATCCCCCGGCTGGTAGGTGAGGCCGGACGCCTCCAGGCTGATCTCGACATGGCGGATATCCTTGGTGGAATCGCGGCCGGTGATCTTCTGATTGACCGACAGGCGGGCCGGGAAGGGGTTCTCCTTGCTGTACTGGCTGTGGCCGACCGCCTGCTGTACCGCGCTGGCCACGCTGCTGCCGGCAGGACCAGCAGAGAGGGTAGTGGCAACGGCATTGACCGCCTGCTCGCCCCAGGCCTTGGCGGCCTCCTGATAGTCCACATCCAGACTGGCAAGCTCATGCACCCGATCGGCGCCCGCCTTGGTCAGCAGGCTGTCAAAGTCCTTAGCCGTCTGGCAGAAAAATTCGTAGGAGCTGTCACCGAGCCCCAGTACGGCAAACTTGAGCCCCTCCAGCTTGCCGACCTTGCCCTTCTTGAGCTGCTCGAACAGATCGACCGCGCTCTCCGGAGGTTCACCTTCCCCGTAAGTGCTCACTACCACCAGCAGGTGAGTCTCTTTCTTGAGCTGCTTGGGTTTGTAGTCCGCCATGGAGGTGAGCGTCACCGGCAGGCCGCGGGCCTCGGCCTGCGTCTTGATCAAGCTTGCCACACCCTTGGCGTTGCCGGTCTGGGAGCCGTAAAGAATGGTCAGACTGCCGCCGGGCGTCGCCGGCGCACCGCTAGCTGCCGCAGGCTGGCTGCCGGATTGGGAGAGACCGTAGAGGTAGCCGCTCACCCAGACCAGTTGCTGGGTATTGAGGGTCGAGAGCGCCTGGTTCAGCTGACGTTGTTGTTCATCAGAGAGGGGAGCTAGGTTGGTCAGAGAATCCTTCAATTGCATCACACGCGTCTTCCATGGTCTGATTTTTGGTCAGGTTAAGGGGTGTGATGGATAACAACAAAGAATAAAAATGTCTTTTTTATTCTATTAGTGCATTAAAAACATGTCTGGCGGGATCTTGAGCCCGTCGGGCAGGGCCCGGTTTCATGCTATAAACGGCGATGAATGAACCCCGTCATGACGTCACAGGAAAAGCGAATGTCGATTATCAGACTGTTTCATGTCAATGCCTTCAGCCGGCATCCCTTTGGCGGCAACCCGGCCGTGGTGGTACTTGGGCCGGCCCAGTCCGATGCGCGGCTGCAGGCCATGGCGGCCGAGTTCAACCTGTCGGAGACAGCCTTTCTCACACCGACAGGGGCTGCGCACTATCGGCTGCGCTGGTTTACCCCCAAGGTAGAGGTGGATCTCTGCGGCCACGGCACCCTGGCGGCCGCCCATGTGCTGTGGCAGACGGGGGCGGTGGCACCGCAGGAGGTCATCCGCTTCGAGACCCGCAGCGGTGAACTGTTGGCCAGGCGCGAGGGGGAGTGGATCCGGCTCGACTTCCCGCGTATTCCGCTCATGCCCTTGGCGCTGGATCCGGCCTATGGGGCGGCTATCGGTTGCATCCCATTGCAGACCCTGGCCGCCGGTGCCAAGTTCCTGCTGACGCTCTCGAGTGAGGAAGAGGTAAAGGCTCTTGTGCCGGACTTCCACGCCCTGCGTGCCCTGCCCGGTCGCGGCCTGATGGTGACGGCGCCGTCCAGCCGAGGGGACGATGACTTTGTCTCCCGCTATTTCGCCCCCTGGGTCGGGGTGGAGGAGGATCCCGTCACCGGATCCAACCACTGTGCCCTGATGCCCTTCTGGGCCGGGCGTCTCGGCAAGACGCAGCTGAAGGCCCGCCAGATCTCGGCGCGCGGCGGGGAGCTCAGGCTCGTCCTGCAGGGGGATCGAGTGCTGATGTCGGGCCAGGCGCTGACCCTGTGGCAGGGGGAGTGGCTGCTGCCGCCTACCCCATGAGGTGCCAGCGTGCGCTACCCTCGAGGTCCCGTCACTGGTTTGCCTTCGCCATAAAAAACGCCCCGCAGTTGCGGGGCGTTTTATTGCCATCGAGGTGCAGGCCAGGCCTGCGCACCGGGCTTATTTCTGTTGCGGGCGCAGGGCCGGGAACAGGATCACGTCGCGGATGGTGTGGCTGTTGGTGAACAGCATGACCAGACGGTCGATACCTATGCCCTGACCGGCAGTCGGCGGCAGGCCGTGTTCCAGCGCGGTCACGAAGTCGGCGTCATAGAACATGGCTTCGTCGTCACCGGCTTCCTTCTGGTTTACCTGATCCTGGAAGCGCTTGGCCTGATCTTCTGCATCGTTCAGCTCAGAGAAGCCGTTAGCCAGCTCGCGGCCACCGATGAAGAATTCGAAGCGGTCGGTCACGTCCGGGTTCACGTCGTTGCGGCGAGCCAGCGGAGAGACGGCGGCCGGATACTCGGTGATGAAGGTGGGTTGCAGCAGCATGTGCTCCACAGTCTCTTCAAAGATCGCGGTGATCACGTGGCCCAGCTCCCAGCCCTTCATCAGCTCGATGTGCAGACGCTTGGCAACGGCCTTGGCGCTCTCCAGAGTGGAGAGATCTTCCAGGGTAACGCCATCGGCGTACTTCAGGATGGAGTCCACCATGGTGAGGCGCTGGAACGGCTGACCGAAGTCGATGGTCAGACCCTCTTCGCCCTCTTTCGCGTAACGGATCTTGGTGTCGCCCAGAATGTCCTGCGCCAGGGTGCGCAGCAGTTCTTCGGTCAGGTCCATCAGATCGATGTAGTCGGCATAGGCCATGTAGAACTCGATCATGGTGAACTCGGGGTTGTGACGCACCGAGATGCCTTCGTTACGGAAGTTGCGGTTGATCTCGTAGACACGCTCGAAACCACCTACCACCAGGCGCTTCAGGTAGAGCTCCGGTGCGATACGCAGGTACATGTCGATGTCCAGCGCATTGTGGTGAGTGACGAACGGACGCGCGGAGGCGCCACCCGGGATGACTTGCATCATGGGTGTTTCCACTTCCATGAAGCGCTTGTCGTTGAAGAACTTGCGGATGCCGGCAACCACTTTGGTGCGGATCATGAAAGTCTTGCGGGACTCTTCGTTGGCGATCAAATCCAGGTAACGCTGGCGGCAGCGCGCTTCCTGGTCGGTCAGGCCTTTGTGCTTCTCGGGCAGCGGACGCAGTGCCTTGGTCAGCAGACGGATATCTGAAACGTGAACGGAGAGCTCGCCGGTCTGGGTCTTGAACAGAGTCCCTTCGACACCCACGATGTCGCCCAGATCCCACTTCTTGAACTGCTCGTTGTAAAAGCCTTCCGGCAGATCGTCACGGGTCACGTAGACCTGGATTTTACCTGCCATGTCCTGCAGGGTGGCGAAGGATGCCTTGCCCATGATCCGGCGGGTCATGATGCGACCGGCAATCTTCACCCGTTTACCCAAGGCCACCAGTTCTTCGGCACTTTTGTCGTCAAACTCTGCGTGCAGATCGCCGGAGAGGCTGTCACGACGGAAGTCGTTGGGGAAGGGGTTGCCCTGGGCACGCAAGGCGGCCAGCTTGGAACGACGCTCCTGCATCTCGTTGTTCAGATCGAGAGTTTGGTCGACTTCCGGAGTTGTGGTTTGTTCAGACATGGTGATTCCTGCTGTTCTGTTTTTTTTACAGGCCTGACTTCAGGCTAGCTTCGATAAACTTGTCCAGATCGCCGTCGAGTACCGATTGGGTATTACGGGTTTCGACGCCGGTACGTAGATCCTTGATACGCGCATCATCCAGCACATAGGAACGGATCTGGCTGCCCCAGCCGATATCGGACTTGGTCTCTTCGAGGGCTTGCTTCTCGGCATTCTGCTTCTGAATCTCCAGCTCGTAGAGCTTGGCTTTCAGCTGCTTCATACACTGATCTTTGTTTTTGTGCTGGGAACGATCGTTTTGGCACTGTACCACGACCCCAGTGGGAATGTGGGTAATACGTACCGCGGATTCGGTCCGGTTGACGTGCTGACCACCGGCGCCGGAGGCGCGGTAGACGTCGATGCGAAGGTCGGCCGGGTTGATCTCGATGTCGATGTCATCGTCGATCTCGGGGTAGACGAACACGGAGCAGAACGAGGTGTGGCGACGACCACCGGAATCGAACGGGGACTTGCGAACCAGACGGTGGACACCGGTCTCGGTGCGCAGCCAGCCGAAGGCGTATTCGCCGGTGAACTTGATGGTGGCGGACTTGATACCGGCCACATCGCCGTCAGAGAGCTCGATCAGCTCCGGCTTGTAGCCGTGGGCATCGCCCCAACGCAGGTACATGCGCAGCACCATGTTGGCCCAATCCTGCGCTTCGGTACCACCGGAGCCGGACTGGATATCGATGTAGCAGTCGGAGGCGTCGTGCTGACCGGAGAACATGCGGCGGAATTCCAGATCCACCAGCTTGCTTTCCAGCACATCGGCTTCGGCCACGGCTTCGTTGAAGGTCTCTTCGTCTTCCCCTTCCACTGCCAGGCTTACCAGCATCTCGACGTCTTCGGCGCCTTGGGTCAGGGTGTCTATGGTGCCCACCACGTTTTCCAGCGTGACGCGCTCCTTGCCCAGCGCCTGCGCGCGTTCCGGCTCATTCCATACGTCCGGCTGTTCCAGCTCGGCGTTGACCTCTTCTAGACGCTCTTTCTTGGCGTCATAGTCAAAGGTACCCCCTAAGAAGCTCGGTCCTCTCAGACAGCTCCTTAAGCTTGTTTAATACAGGATTGACTTCAAACATCGTGAAAACTCTCGGGGTCGATGTGATTTAAAAACGGGATATTCTAGCCAATTGTGGAAGGAATAAACAGGGTCGCCTGTCCTTGTGCGCGTCCTGTAGTCAATTTCTGGTGCAGTTTTCCTTAACTCGGTGGAAAATCTCACCCGCAGACTCATTTTCAGGTTCAGTTTCGGCCTGTCGGGTCGCTAATAACGACGCAGTGCTGTGCACTTTTGGGAAATCCTGTTCCTGACCTCATAAGAAGAACGCATAATGAAAAACCTATCACTCAAGCAGAAGATACTGTTGTCAGTGGTGATCGCCTTGTCATTGGTGATCCTGCTGCTCTCCTGGCAGAGCTATACCAGCCAGAAGTCCCTGTTGCTGCAAGGCAGTCAGGAACAGGTGCAACGATTGGGCAGCCAGCAGGCCGCCAGTGTCAGTGACTGGCTCTCCGCCCGTCGCGACGTGATCCAGGCACTCGGCAGCAAGGCCGGCGCCGACCCCCTCAACACTCTGCAGCAGGCGCAAGTCTCCGGCCGCTTCCAGCTCACCTACTTTGGCGAGAGCAGCGGCAAGATGAACGACTCCGATCCCTCCATCAACCGTGCCGGTTACGACCCCCGCTCCCGCGGCTGGTATCAGGAAGCCATGGGCAAGGGCAGCCTGATTGTCACCAAGCCCTACCTCGACGTGGCCTACAACATCATGGTGGTGACTCTGGCACAGCCGGTTCAGGGTGGCGTGGTCGGTGGCGACCTCTCCATCGCCTCACTGGTGGAAGACGTCACCAAGATGAAGCTGCCTGCCGACGGCTTTGCCATCATGATGCACAAGGATGGCACCGTCATTGCGTACAAGGACGCGGCCAAGGCGATGAAGCCGGCCACCGAGATCGACAACGATCTGACCAATTCCCTGATTGATCAAAGCAAGGCCAGCAACAGCCTGCTGCCGGCCTACTTCGACAGCGAAGGGCGCGACAAGCTGTTGTGGGCCGTGGATATCCCGGATACCGATTGGGAACTGGTGCTGGTACTGGACAAGGAAACTCTGGAAGCGCCGCTCTCCTCTCTGCTGATGACTCAGCTTGGCCTGGCCCTGCTGGTGCTGGTGGGCAGCATCATCGCCATCTCCTGGCTGGTCAGCCTGCTGCTTGGCCCGCTCAGCAAGGTTTCCCAGGCGCTGGCCCGCATCGCCGATGGTAACGGCGACCTGACCCAGCGCATCAAGATCGACACCAACGACGAGGTGGGTCAGCTGGCCAACAGCTTCAACCGCTTCGTCGGCAGCCAGCACCAGCTGATCGGTAATATCCGCAAGCTGGCCAATGAGCTGAACGCCGATGCCGAGCGCAGTCTGGTGACCAACCAGGCCGCCGTGGACGAGCTGCAGCGTCAGCAGCAGGAAGTAACCATGGTCGCCACCGCCGTCACCGAGATGGCGAGCGCCACCATGGAGATCGCCGGCAACGCCGAGAACACCGCCGCCGCGGCCCAGCAATCTGCCCAGAGCAGTGAGCAGGGCAAGATGCTGGTGAATCAGACCCGTCAGTCCATCAATGGTCTGGCCGACGAGGTGGGCCAGGCGACCGAGGTGATCGGCGAGTTGAGCCGCCACGCCCAGGCCATCTCCGGTATCCTCTCCACCATTCAGGGCATTGCCGAGCAGACCAACCTGCTGGCGTTGAACGCGGCCATCGAAGCGGCCCGCGCCGGTGAGCAGGGTCGCGGTTTCGCCGTGGTGGCCGACGAGGTGCGAGTGCTGTCGCGCCGTACCCAGGACTCCACCCAGGAGATCCAGTCCACCATAGAGACGCTGCAACAGACCACGGCCCGTGCGGTCAGCCTGATGCAGACCAGCCAGGGGTTGGCCGACAACAGCGTGAAAGACGCCGATGCCGCCGCCGCCGCGCTGGAAGAGATCACCCGGGCCGTGTCGCTCATCTCCGACATGGCGGGCCAGATCGCCACGGCCGCCGAGGAGCAGACTCAGGTGACTGGTGAAATTACCCAGAACACCACTGCCATCAAGGATGTGAGTGACGAGATCACCGCCGCCGCCATGCGCGATCTTGACCAGGCTCATAGCCTCAAGGGGCGGGCTACCGACCTGAACCAGCAGGTGTCGACCTTTATCCTGTAAAGGATGATGCCGATGGGACACCGGCGCCGGTGTCCCATCCTGAACAAAGCCCCGCACTCTGGTGCGGGGCTTTTTGTTATCTGCGGTCTGGTTGTCTCATGACAGTGGCAGTTGGCTGGCGCCCGTGATTGTGATTGCCACCTGAGTCGCATTCTGCCAACAAACGATGGCGCAGTGCATCCAGGATGCCACCCAGCAAAGAGCCCACCATGAGGTGGGCTCTTGTTCATATCACGTCTTGCCGAGCGTTACAGGAAGGGCAGTGCCAGGAACAGCTTGATCACCATGGCGTTGATGATGTCGATGAAGAAGGCGCCCACCATGGGCACCACCAGGAACGCCAGGTGGGAGGGGCCGAAGCGCTGGGTAATGGCCTGCATGTTGGCAATCGCCGTCGGGGTGGCCCCCAGGCCGAAGCCGCAGTGACCTGCCGCCAGTACGGCCGCATCATAGTTGCTGCCCATGACCCGGAAGGTGACGAAGATGGCGTAGAGCGCCATCGCCACCGTCTGGGCTGCCAGCAGAATGAAGATGGGCAGGGCCAGGTTGGCCAGATCCCACAGTCGCAGGCTCATCAGCGCCATGGCCAGGAACAGCGACAGACTGACGTTGCCGAGCAGGGAGACCTCCCGATCGCTCACCTCGTGCCAGTTCAGCAGGGTCAGCACATTGCGCAGCAGCACACCGACAAACAACACGCAGACGAACACCGGCAGCTCGAAGGCGCCGCCCTTGAGGTAGGCGGAGAGCATCTCGCCCCCCTTCAGGCTGATGGCGATCAGCGCCAGCGTCTCGATCAGGCTGAAGGTAGTGAGCGGGCGCTCCATGTCGGGCATTTCGAAGCCTTGCGGCGCGTTGTCCCGGTTGTGCTCCTCGCCGGGCACCTTCACCTTCTTCACCAGATAGCGGGCTACTGGGCCGCCGATCAGGCCCCCCAGCACCAGGCCGAAGGTGGCACAGGCAATGGCGAGCTCGGCTGCGGATTGCACCCCGTACTTCTCGGTGAAGGTGGCGCCCCAGGCCGCGCCCGTGCCGTGGCCGCCGGAGAGGGTGATGGAGCCGGCCAGCAACCCCATATGGGGATCCAGGCCGAGCAGGGTTGCCAAGCCAACCCCCAGGCTGTTTTGCACCAGCAGCAGGCCGGTGACCACCAGCAGGAAGGTGAGCACCGCCTTGCCGCCGCGCTTGAGGCTGGCGAGATCGGCGGAGAGGCCGATGGAGGCGAAGAAGGCAAGCATCAGCGGCGTTTGCAGGCTGGTATCAAACTGCAGCTCCATCTGCAGAGTGGAGCGCAGCAGCAGCAGCACCAGGGCGACCACCAGGCCGCCGGCAACCGGTTTGGGGATGTTGAAGGTTCGCAGCAGCCCGACTCGGGTCACCAGCAAACGACCGAGCAGCAACACCAGAGTGGCTGCGACCAGGGTGGCGTAGGAATCAAGTTGTAGCATTCAGTACTCCCATGTTGATTGGCTGTGTCTTTCGTTGATGCAGACTCACAGATTCAGCCGGGATAAAAACAGTGTGGCTCAGGTGCCAACAAAGAAGGGGCGCCATGCCCCCGTCCCACGTAAAAATGGGACCGATGCGGGCCTGAACAGATCAGGCATCCAGATGAGATTTATGAAAAATCGAGCGGATAGTAGCAAAAAGCACCACTTATATCCATATTTGTCAGATAAATGTTCACCCTTTAGGTATGTTGTGACATTTAAAACTATAAGGTTAGTCGCTGTTTAATACGGTTTACGGGACATTTCACGGCTGTCATTTGGGGCACCAGTCTCTATAATTCGCCAATTTCCAGCCCATCAAGCGGCAACGAACGGAATGTGAAGACACAGGTTCGTTTCCCATGGGATTCATGGTTTGCGGGTATTCAGCCCATTAACACGGGTGTTGTGCCCATCAAAGAGGAGAGGGTGTGAAGAAGTCCATCTACATTGCCTACACAGGCGGCACCATAGGGATGCAGCGCTCCGACCACGGCTATGTGCCGATGGCGGGCTTTATGGAAGATTGTCTGGCGCGGATGCCCGAGTTCCATCGCCCCGAGATGCCGGATTACCATATTCACGAATACGATCCCCTCATCGACTCTTCCGATATGACGCCGGCGGACTGGCAGCGCATCGCCGAGGACATTCGAGACAACTACGAGAAATATGATGGCTTCGTGATCCTGCACGGCACCGACACCATGTCGTTCACCGCCTCGGCGCTCTCCTTCATGCTGGAAGATCTGCACAAGCCGGTGATCATCACCGGCTCCCAGATCCCGCTCGCCGAGCTGCGCTCCGACGGCCAGCAGAACCTGCTCAACGCCCTCTACATCGCGGCCAACTACCCGATCCACGAGGTGACGCTGTTTTTCAACAACCAGCTCTATCGCGGGAACCGCAGCAAGAAGGTGCACGCCGACGGCTTCCACGCCTTCGATTCGCCGAACTATCCGCCGCTACTCAACGCCGGCATCGCCATCTCCCTGGAAGCGGGGGAGCTGGGCGTGCCGTCCGAGCGGCCGCTGGTGCTGCACGACATCACCCCCCAGCCCATCGGCGTGGTGACCCTCTATCCGGGCATCTCGGCGGAGGTGATCGCCAACATACTGCAGCAACCGGTGCGGGCGCTGATCCTGCTCTCCTTCGGGGTGGGCAATGCGCCCCAGAACCCGGCCATGCTGGCGCTGCTCTCCGAGGCGTCGGCCCGCGGTGTCATCATCGTCAACCTGAGCCAGTGCCTGCATGGCAAGGTCAACATGGGGGGTTATGCCACCGGCAACGCCCTCTCCCGGGCCGGGGTCATCTCGGGCTTCGACATGACCGCCGAGGCGGCACTGACCAAGCTGCATTTCCTGCTGAGCCAGGACTTGCCGGCGCCGCGCATCCGCGAGCTGATGCAGCAGTCCCTGCGTGGTGAGCTGACCCCCTGAGAAACTGTCCACGACCTTACTGCGAAGCCGTGATCAAGGCTCATGCGCAGCTCTTCACCTTGCTGACGCCTTCTCGCAACAGGTCGTGAACAGCTTCTGACCTCGCTACCATGGGGGAGAGAGGAAATAAAGAGGGGAGCCATCATGGCTCCCCTCTTTGCTGTGCGCCGCAGTGCAGCGGTATCCCGGCTCCGAATCAGTGACTGAGGTCAATCCTGACTATCTCTTCCTCATCCCGATACTGACGTTTCAGCTCGCTCTTGCTCTTCATCACTATCTCGCCGTCACGGCCGATGTTCATGTGCTCGGGATTGTCGATGTGCATCGCCTGCCAGGCCATCACCGCCTGCAGCGAGGTGGCCTTCTGCTCGTCGGTGAGGGGCTTGCCATCGGGCCACTTGCCGAGTTCGACTGCGGTCTTGAGCCGCTCGTACACTTCTTTGGGCATCTGTCTGATGGCCTGTTGAAACTCACCCTGTTGAAACGACATCCGGCCTCTCCTTGAACATTGAGCCATGAACCCGGGATCAGGCGGGCAGATCCTGGCGGACTATGCCGGTAGATCCTGGCGGACTACGCCAGCCATCTGCTCCATCACCCGCACTACCTGACAACTGTAACCGAACTCGTTGTCATACCATACGTAGAGCACGCAGTGATCCCCCTCGGCTATGGTCGCCTGGGAGTCGACGATGCCCGCGAAGCGCGATCCCACCATGTCGGAGGAGACCAGCTCGGTGCTGGCACTGAAATCGATCTGGCGATGCAGGGCCGAGCTCAGCGCCATCTGTTGCAGATAGGCGTTGAGGCTCTCCCGATCCGTGCTCTGCTCCAGCGACAGGTTGATGATGGCCAGCGACACGTTGGGGGTCGGCACCCGGATGGCGTTGCCGGTCAGCTTGCCCTTGAGCTCCGGCAGTGCCTTGGCCACCGCCTTGGCGGCGCCGGTGCTGGTCATCACCATGTTGAGGGCCGCGCTGCGACCGCGCCGCTCGCCCTTGTGGTAGTTGTCGATCAGGTTCTGGTCGTTGGTGTAGGAGTGGACCGTCTCCACGTGGCCGTGGCGGATGCCGTACTTGTCCTGCATCACCTTGAGCACAGGGGTAATGGCATTGGTGGTGCAGGAGGCAGCGGAGATGATCTTGTCATCGGGCCCTATCACCTCGTGGTTGACCCCGAACACCACGTTCTTCATCTCGCCCTTGCCGGGGGCGGTCAGCAGTACCCGGGCGGCGCCGCGTGCCTTGAGGTGTTCAGACAGCCCCGCCTCGTCGCGCCAGACCCCGGTGTTGTCAACGATCAGCGCATCCTGAATGCCGTAGGCGGTGTAGTCGATGTCCGCCGGGCTGTTTGCATAGATCACTTGGATGAAGGTGCCGTTGGCGATAATGGCACTGCGTTCCACATCCACCTCGATGGAGCCGTTGAAGGGGCCGTGTACCGAGTCACGACGCAGCAGGCTGGCACGTTTCTCCAGATCCCCCTCGCGGCCACCGCGCACGACGATGGCGCGCAGTCGCAGGGAGTTGGCGGCGCCGGTACGCTCGATCAGCAACCGGGCCAGCAGGCGGCCTATGCGGCCAAAGCCGTACAGCACCACGTCGGTGGGTGCCGGTACGCCGCGACCCAGAGCCGGTGCCAGCTTGGCGCGCAGGTAGTCGTCGATACCGGCTTCATCCTGGTGATCCTGCCAGTAACCCACGGCCAGCTTGCCCAGATCGATCTCGGCGGCGGTCGGATTGAGGGCCAGGATGGCCTGCAGCAGGGGGAAGCTCTGTTGGATCGGCAGCGGGGCGCCCTGATGGCGGCGGACGACCCTATGGGCCTTGAGGATATCGATGGTGGAGGCATTTTGCAGGGGACGTCCGTAGACGGTGATCTCGATCCCTTGCTGTCGGTAGAGGCGACCTATCAAGGGTTGCATGGCTTCGGCGAGCTCCTGGCTCTCCTGCCACGCTTGCAAGTAGTGCTCGTGGGTCATTAACCAGATCCTTTATTTCACGTTGTTGGGGCAAATAGAAATTCGTCGAATGCAGATCAGTGTAGGGGTGTATATTTCGTTATATTATTCTGCAATCGCGGCCTTATACGGCGCGCGCATTGTAATGGATATGTAACCTGTTTGCTAGCCAAGGGTGGCCATGGCAGGCGGCAATTGTTACCAACAAGATGTGAACCATGACCCCTTTTCCAGCGCGCTCCCTGCTGTTCGGCCTCTGTTGCGGCCTGACCCTCACCGCCTGCAACGATGACAGGATCCACAACATCTGTGCCAATCATCCGGCTCTCTGTCAGGACCTGGTAGACGACGGCTGGTGTCGCTATGAACGGACCGACATCATTCGGGCTCGCTACCATCTGCAGGAAGAGGGGACGGACAGGCACAAATATGATTTGATGCGCAGCCTGGAGCGTTACCTCAAGTGCGCCGAGCACTCCACCAATATTGAATACAAGACGGCCCGGGAGCAGAAGAGCCCTCGGGTGGAGGGGATGCTGGCGGCTGGCGATCAGCTGGCCCGGCTCGATGCCGCTACCCGCAACTCGCAGGATCCCTATCTGCTGCTCTGGCACTGGACCAACAATACCAACGAGCTGGCCCGCCAGCAGTTCATGGCGCTGGAGGGGCAGCCTGTGCTGGAGGAGCCCGAGTTGCAGCTCGCGCTGGGGGGCATCCATGCCAAAAGCGAGCCGCAGAAGGCCATCGCACTCATGCAGCACGCACTCTCTCTCTATCGGGAAGGAGATGCGGTCAACAGCCGGATCCTCACCTCCCTCAGCACCCTCTACATGGGCCAGAAGCAGTACGGTCTGGCCTATCTGTGGGGCAAGGTGAGCGAGTCGTTCCAGAATACACCCGAGGTTTCGGCCAAGCGCTTTGGCCTCTATCACTCCCTGAGCAAAGCCGATCAGGAGGCCTGGGACAGCCAGGCCGCCACCATAGTCGAGCAGCTAAAAAGCGGGACTTACCGTCCCTGAACCCTGATGAATCACATTGAACAACTGGCCAGCGATTGGCCTCACCCCTTCGACATCCAGTTCATGCACGGCCAGGTGCCCACCGGTGGCCGCCAGCTGGAGCGCGTCACCGTCAGGGCCATCGTCCTGCGCGGTGACCGGTTGCTGCTGGTCCACTCCCGGGTCAATGGCGACCTCATGTTTCCCGGTGGCGGCATCGAGGAAGGGGAGTGCCACAGTGCCGCCTTGGCACGCGAGCTGCGAGAAGAGTGTGGCGCCGAGCTGGTGGCTGTCGGTGCCCTGCTCGGTCAGACCCGGGAGTATCGCGCGGCCCGCGAGGCCGACTACGACGCCTACTGCATCCGCTCCTTCTACTACCTCTGTCAGGTGGGGGAGGATTGGAGCGAGCCGCGGCCCCAGCCCTACGAGATACGGCTCGGCTTTACCCCCGGCTGGTTCGAACTGGACTATGCCCTGCAGACCAACAAGACCCAGCTGGCGGGCCCCTGTCCCCAGTGGACGGCGCGGGAGACCCGGGTGCTGGCCGAGCTGCACCAGTGGCACGAATCCGGCCTGCTGGCGTGATTCAGGCCCCTTGAGGCCGCAGATGTAAAAAAACCGCCCGAGGGCGGTTTTTTGTTGCGCGTCTCCGGTTATGGCACGCAGACCGGGCAGAAGGCGTAGGTACCCTGCGGGTCGTTGAAGCGGGTCAGCGGATCCAGACTGCGGTTCACCTCTGCCAGTGCCTTGCCAAGCCCTGCCGGCAACCAGCTTTGCAGGTGCGGGGCCAGCGCCTGGGCGCTGCTGTCGAACAGCTGACGCAGGAACCTGTCTCTGGTGGACTCCTCCTTTTCGATGGGGGTGACCTGCCACTCCTTGAGGTTGGCCAGTTCGGCTGCCGCCTTGATGGCCGCTTCCTGATCGCCAAATTCGTCCACCAGCCCCAGCGCCTTGGCATCCTGACCGGTCCAGACCCGGCCCTCGGCCGCTTTTTCCGCCTCTTCCGGGCTCAGGCCGCGGCCCTTGCTCACCAGGCCGACGAAGCGCTGATAGGTGTCTTCCACGCTCAGTTGAATGGCCTGGCCGACGTGATCCGGCAGGGCGCGGGTCAGGCCGACGCCGACGTAATCCGTGGTGCCGACACCGTCGGTGTGCACCCCGTACTGGGAGAGCGCCTTGTCGATGGTGGCGAACATGCCAAACACCCCGATGGAGCCGGTGAGCGTGGTGGGGGAGGAGAAGATCTTGTCCGCATCGGCGGAGATCCAGTAACCGCCGGAGGCGGCGTAGCTACTCATGGAGATGACCACAGGCTTGCCGGCCTGCTTCAGGGCCAGCAGCTCGGCGCGGATCTGCTCGGCGGCGAAGGCGCTGCCGCCCGGGCTGTCGACCCGCAGCACCACGGCTTTCACCTTGTCGTCACGACGGGCATCGGCCAGCAGATCGGAGAGACTGTCGCCGCCTATGGTACCGGCCGGTTGCACGCCATCCATGATGGCGCCGCTGGCGACGATGAGACCCACCTCATCCTTGCCGCTCTGGGGATACTGCTCAGGGAGCGCCGCCAGATAGGTTTTCAGGTCGACCCCCTTCCAGCCGTGATCCTCGTCTTCCCCCACTTCCTTGATGACCGCCTGGGTCATCTCGTCACGGGTGGCCAGCTGATCCACCAGACCGTTGTCGAGGGCGTAGTTGGCGGCGTTGCCACCAGCCTTGCGCAGCAGCTCGAGGAAGCGAGCCTTGCCCGGCGCGACAGCCTCGGGTTCTATCTCCCGCTGCTCGGCCACGTCCGCCACATAGGATTGCCACAACTGATCCAGCCAGCGCTGGTTCGCCTCCTTGCTCTCGGGGGACATATCGTCGCGGGTATAGGGCTCGACGAAGGACTTGTAGGTGCCGACCTTGAACACGTGAGGGGTGATGTTGAGCTGCTCCAGCGCCGACTTGAAGTAGGTCTGATAAACGCCTAGCCCCTCGATCAGCACGGCGCCGCTCTGGTTGAGCAGCACGTGATCGGCGTGGGCGGCCAGCAGGTACTGGCCCTGGTTGTAGTAGTCGGCCATGGCGATGACCGGCTTGCCGCTCTCCTTGAACTCGTCGATGGCACTCGCCACTTCCTGCAGTTTGGAGAAGCTGGTGCCCTGCAGCCCTTGCGGCTTGATCACCAGCGCCTTGATGCGATCGTCATCCTTGGCGCTGCGAATGGCCCACAGCAGATCGGAGAGGACTATCTCGCTGGGCAGATCTTCGCTGTTGTCCACCTGACGCAGCAGCTGCACCGTAGGATCGGTTTGCGAGCGCTGTTCAACCAGCACGCCGGAGAGATTGAGGGTAAGGGCCCCTTCGATGGGGGCGCTGGGCGCCTCTTTCTGGCTGACGCTGAAAATGATGACCAGCACGACGATGAGAAACAGCAGATTGACCAGCATCAGCCGGGTAAAGTTGAGCAGGCGCCAGAGGCTGCGAAACAGCCACCCCAGACCTTTGAAAATAGACATAGCCGCGTTATCGCCCTGTTAATGGGTAGAGAAGGACCATTATTAACCAGTTGACCCGCCAATTGCCATTTCCGCTTGGGGCGATCGATAGCGCGATCGTTATCCCTTGCTTCGGAACACGTCTGTTCGCCGAAAATATGTCCAAACATTTGTTTGAAAAAGCATTTTCGATTCTTTACTCTAGCTTCAATTTGATAACAAAAAGTTAACCGGAGGCCTTGTGAGCCGCTACCCTACGCTTCTGACTCCCCTCGACCCTGGCTTCGCCCGGCTCAAGAGCCAGGTGGTGCGTATGGGTTCCTGCGCACCTGCCTCGAAAAGGAGTTCATGATGAGCCGCTATCCGACTTTGCTGACCCCCCTCGACCTCGGTTTTACCCAGCTACGCAACCGGGTATTGATGGGCTCCATGCACACAGGCCTCGAAGAGGAGAAGGGCGGCTTTGACAAGCTGGCCGCCTTTTATGCCGAACGCGCCCGCGGCGGCGTCGGTCTCATCGTCACCGGCGGCATCGCTCCCAACTTGCGCGGGCGGCTGGTGCCCCACGGTTCGCAGCTGAGCTTCCCCTGGCAGGTCGCCAGGCACAAGAAAGTGACCCAGGCCGTGCACCAGGAGGGGGGCAAGATAGCGCTGCAGATCCTCCATGCCGGCCGTTACGCCTATCACCCCTTCAGCCTGGCGCCGAGCGCCCTCAAGGCCCCCATATCCCCGTTCAAGCCGCGCACCATGAGCGAGCGGCAGATCCGCGGCACCATTCGCGACTTTGCCTCCACCGCGCAACTGGCCAGGGCGGCCGGTTACGACGGCGTCGAGGTGATGGGGTCGGAAGGCTATCTCATCAACCAGTTCATCTGCGAGCGCACCAACAAGCGCACCGATGGCTGGGGTGGCAGCAATGAGAACCGGATGCGTTTTCCGGTGGAGATAGTGCGGGCCATTCGCGAGCGGGTGGGCCCGGATTTCATCATTATATTCCGCCTCTCCATGCTGGATCTGGTGGAGCAGGGCTCGACCTTGGAAGAGGTGATCGCGCTGGGCAAGGCGCTGGAACAGGTCGGCGTGACCCTGATCAACACCGGCATCGGCTGGCACGAGGCGCGCATTCCCACCATCGCCACCAGCGTGCCGCGCGGTGCCTTCAGCTGGGTGACCGCCGAGCTGAAAAAGCACCTCAAGGTGCCGCTCATCACTACCAACCGGATCAATACCCCCGAGGTGGCCGAACGCATACTGGCGAGTGGCGAGGCGGATATGGTCTCCATGGCGCGCCCCTTCTTGGCCGACCCCGAATTTGTCATCAAGGCCGCCGAGAACCGGGCGGACGAGATCAACACCTGCATCGCCTGCAATCAGGCCTGTCTGGATCATGTGTTCAAGCAAAAACGCGCCTCCTGCCTGGTCAACCCCCGTGCCTGTTTCGAGACCGAACTCACCTTCGGCCGCGTGCCCCAGCCCAAGAAGCTGGCGGTGGTGGGGGCGGGCCCGGCCGGGTTGGCGTTTGCCTGTTACGCCGCCGAGCGCGGCCATCAGGTGAGCCTGTTCGATCAGGCGAGCGAGATCGGTGGCCAGTTCAACTTCGCCAAGCAGATCCCGGGCAAGGAGGAGTTTCACGAAACCCTGCGCTACTTCGCCAAGCGGCTGGAGAAGTGCGGCGTCGAGCTCTACCTCGGTCAGCGCCAGAGCGCCGAGAGTCTGCTCGGTGGCGGCTTTGACGAGGTGATCCTCGCCACCGGTATACGCCCGCGCACCCCGAACATTCCTGGCATAGAGCATCCCAAGGTGCTCAATTACATCGACGTATTGCGGGATCACAAGCCGGTGGGCGACAAGGTCGCCGTGATCGGCGCCGGCGGCATCGGTTTCGACGTGGCGGAGTTTCTGGTTGAGAAGAAGGGGGAGGGGAGCGCGGAGCATCATCGTGATCACTGGCTCAGGGAGTGGGGTATCGACAAGAGTCTCGGCGAGCGCGGCGGTCTGATGACTCCGGTGATCGACGCCCCCGAGCGCCAGATCTGGCTGCTGCAGCGCAAAGAGAGCAAGGTGGGGGATGGCCTTGGCAAGACCACCGGCTGGATCCACAGAACCGTGCTAAAAAACCGCAAGGTGCAGATGCTCTCCGGCGTCCAGTACCTGCGCATCGACGACGAGGGCCTGCACATCCAGGTGGGCGAAACCCGGCAGTGCCTGCCGGTGGATCAGGTGATCATCTGCGCCGGGCAGGAGCCGCTCAAGGAGCTGCAAGCGGGCTTGCAGGCGGCAGGCAAGCCGGTACACATCATAGGTGGCGCCGACGTGGCCGCCGAGCTGGATGCCAAACGGGCCATCCGCCAGGGGGCCGAGCTGGCGGCCGTCATCTGAGCCTGTTCAGCCATGAGTAAAGGGACCAGACGGTCCCTTTTTCGTGGGTTTGCACGCGTGGTCACCATGGCGAGAGAAGCCGGTTGTCGAACTGATGACGTTACAATATGGTACAGATTGTACCCGTCTGATGATTCATTCATACGGGTTGCTCGCGGGCAGATTATCGACGTCAGTTGCGGTGGCATCCATGTGGGGTCAGGGTAATCCCTGGCACTTGGTCGTGGGTGGTGCCCATCGACGATGGCTGTCTGCCCGGTGTCGGATATGTCGAGTCTGGTAAAAGGAATTGCCATGAGCCCTGCGAAGTCAACGATTTCTGCCCACATGCCGGTGCGTTCCCTGAGTGTCATCGCTCTGGCCACTGTGATTGCATTGCATACTACCCCTGCTACGGCCGACCCTTCCGGGCAACTGGTTTTTCTTGGCTGGACTGCAGATGGACAACATTCGCTCTGGCTGTCAGCCGTCTCTCTGGGCCAGTTTGAGGTTGAGTCGGCCAAACAGAGCCAGATCTATGACAGCTGGAGTCAGGGACACCAAGGATTGCATCTGACGGTTTCTCCCGAGGTACAAAATGGGGGGACTCACAAGCTTTACGCCTACATAGACTCAAGCTCCGGTAAGCGGGTTCTGCTTGACACAGATAACCAGCAAGCCGGGCATTTTACTTTCCCCAATACATTTCCCCCGCCAAGCTTGCCTTCCAAACCAACGCCGCCACCTAAGGTAATACCCACCCTGCCCAGTCGGGTACAGCCGCCGATCGCGACCCTGCCACCTACGGGAGTGATGCCGACCCGGCCTGGTGGAGTGCAGCCGCCGATCGCGACCCTGCCACCCACGGGGGTGATGCCGACCCGGCCTGGTGGAGTGCAGCCGCCGATCGCGACCCTGCCACCCACGGGAGTGATGCCGACCAGGCCTGGTGGAGTGCAGCCGCCGATCGCGACTCTGCCACCCACGGGAGTGATGCCGACCCGACCCGGTGGAGTGCAGCCTCCGAGTGGGATCCTGCCACCCACGGGGTTGATGCCGACACGGCCTGGTGGAGTGCTGCCGCCGGATGGGATCCTGCCGCCTACGGGAGTGATGCCGACTCGACCCGGTGGAGTGCAGCCGCCGGATGGGATCCTGCCGCCCACGGGAGTGATGCCGACACGGCCTGGTGGAGTGCAGCCGCCGGATGGGATCCTGCCGCCCACGGGAGTGATGCCGACCCGACCCGGTGGGGTGCAGCCGCCGATCGGCACGTTGCCACCCGGGGAGCTCTTGCCCAATCCGGGATTGCCTCAGCCTCTGGTGCCGGTCAGCCCGCCGGCTGTGGTTGGCGCCGGTCAACAGGCGAGCGAACGAGCCCTGAACGATCGCGTGCTGTGCGTGATGGCGGATGAGCGGGCGCAACTGCCGCCCGAGCAGCGGGATCAGTACCCGGATTGTCCCTTCACCCGCTCCGATCTGGCTGCGCAGGCCCAACCGGCGGTACGGAAGTGGAGTCTGTGGGGTGATGAGGTCTACTACGACATCTCGGATCATCGAGAAGGTGCAGATGTGTCTGGCAGCACCAATGTATTCAGTCTGGGGGCCGACACGCGCCTCAACCCCGAGTTGAGCGTTGGTTTTATCGTCTCCCGGGTCGACAGCAAGGTGGACTCTTTCAACGGTGGTATGCGCTTGGCGGCCGGTGGTTACAATATCGGCCCCTATCTGGTCTATCAGGCGTCGGAGCGCTGGATGCTGGATGCCACCCTGATGTACGGCTGGATGGACAATGAGCAGGATCTGCTGTTCCTCTCGGGGGACTATGGCTCAAGATCGTTGAGTGGCAGCCTGGGGACCACGGGCCAGTACTTCTGGGAGCAGTTGTCAGTGCGTCCGCGTCTGGCTCTGAACTACAGCCATAGCAACAGCGAAGGCTATCCGTTGCAGGGGGATTATCAAGGGTTGGCATTGAAACTGGACAGAGAGAGTGACAGCTACAACCAAGGCAACCTGATCGGCTCGGTCGAATTCAGCCGGATCTACCATACCTCCGGTGGCCTGCCGCTGATGCCCTATGGGGAGTTGGGGGTGGATTATGGCTTTGAGAGACCCAACGATGGCTATATCCTGACGGGCAATCTTGACTCTGCACGCACCGAACCGCTCAGTGGCACTGTACGGCTGGGATTGCGTACCCTGCTTGATGGTTCGACGACGCTGACGACCAGTGCGGGTTATCTCAGCCTTGGTCAGGGTGGGCTCAACATTTGGGAATGGCGCATCAATCTCTCCAAGCCATTCTGATACCCGGGAAGTGAGCGCGTCTGTTTGTCGCGCCCCCCTTCCTCTCAATAAAGGAGCTCCCGATGGATGCACTTACTCTACTGCTCAACCGCCACTCCTGTGGCCGCCTGACCACACCCGCCCCGGGCGGTGAGGTGCTCGACAATATCCTCAGAGCGGGGCTGCGCGCGCCGGATCATGGCACCCTGACTCCCTGGCAGTTCATCCTGTTTGAAGGGGAGGGGCGTGAGCGGCTGGGGGCCCTGCTGGCCGAGGCCGCCCGTGCCCGTGGCGAGGATGAAGAGAGCATCAAGAAGTGCCAGGAGGCGCCGCTGCGCGCCCCCTTGCTGGTGGCTGTCGCCACCCGCTATCAGGCCCACCCCAAGGTACCGAAACTGGAGCAGGAACTCTCCGCCGGTTGTGCCCTGATGGCGATGCAGATGGCGGCTCAGGCCCAGGGCTTCAACGGCATCTGGCGCTCCGGCTGGTTCATCTTCGATGAGCGGGTCAACGCCGGGCTGGGGCTGGCCCCGGAGGATCAACTGGTGGGTTTCCTCTACCTCGGCACCCCCATGCTGGAGGCGCGCAAGTTGCGCGAACTGCCGCCGGATGAGTTTGTTCGTCGCTTCTAAGCGGCATTAATTTGACCAAGGCCCTGACTTGTCAGGGCTTTTTTGATCCCGCCCGATCACGAGCCTGAGGCTGTACTGATAAATAAATGCTTGCCAAGAGGGGGACGGGGCTTGGCAGGGAATTTTTTAAATAGTGAGAGGCTGTTCTCAATCCTGGTTGATTACGCTATGTAAAACGTTTGCGCCTCGTTAATATCCCTGTGCCAGTTTAGAAGGTGACCCCTTCTAATTTTCTGCGATGAGAGTCGCAATTCCGTAGCACCTTTTTACAGCCCAACGTCGTTATGACATTGGGCTTCATTTTTATGGGCGCCCGTTAACTGCCCCATGCCTGCCGTTGCTTCACTGTAGGTAGGTGAAGCGGGACCCGCTTGGCGGTTGCTGCGACGGCCTGGCGCCGGGAAGGGGTCAGCACTTCGCTTTGGCGGCCAGGATCCGGGCCGGGTTGCCCACCACCCGGGCACCGGCCGGCACGTCTTTGGTCACCACGGCGCCCGCGCCGACGATGGCTTCCCGCCCTATGGTGACGCCGGGCAGCAGGATGGCGCCGCCACCGATCCAGACCTTGTCTTCTATGGTCACCGGCAGCGCCGTCTCCACCCCCTGGATGCGCTCATCGGCTGCCAGTGCGTGGGCGGCGGTATAGATCTGCACGTTCGGCCCTATCATGACGTTGGCACCGATGCGGATCGGCGCGTTGTCCAGCATGGTGGCTCCCATGTTGATATAGGAATCCTTCCCCAGGCTGATATGGCGGCCATAGGTGCAGTAGAGGGGCGGGCAGATAAAGGCGTTCTCCGCCAGCTCGCCGACTATCTCCTGCAGCAGCGCCAGCTGTTCTTCCTCCTCGTCGCAGCGATTGAAACGGCGGTACAAGCGCGCAGTCTCCCGGCGCAGGACATCCAGCTCCGGCGCCATGCAGTTATAGGGCTGGCTGCTGATCATCTTCTGATATTCGGTCATGGCTGGGCCTCAATGGGGTGGAGGAGGAGAGCATAAGCCATCGAGGAGGATAGAAGCGTGAAGCTCTCCCCAGAGTGGGCAGAATGGCGACGGGAAACGACAAGGGCACCCTGGGGTGCCCTTGTTGGTTTGCATAGAAGGATAACGCTCTCTATCAGCCGTGCTTGCGACCACAGTGTTGCCGCCGCAATAGCCGCTCTCTATCAGCCGTGCTTGCGGCCGGAGAGACGGCACCACTCCTCTTTCACTGCGGTCGGGTCCATGTCGAACCACTGGCCGTAGATGGTTTCCAGCTCCGGGGCCTGGCTCTCCAGCACGCCGGAGAGCGCCATCAGGCTGCCCGCTTTGCCGTGGCCGGCGATGAGCGGTGCGAGTTCCCGCAGCGGGCCGGCCAAGATGTTGGCCACCACCACGTCCGCTTCCACTCCTTGCGGCTGATCCGCCGGCAGGTAGAGTTCGATCTGGCCGGCGACGCCGTTGCGCTCGGCGTTGTCATGGCTGGCCTGGATGGCCTGCGGATCGATGTCGATGCCGATGACGCGGGCGGCCCCCAGTTTCAGGGCGGCGATGCCGAGAATGCCGGAGCCGCAGCCAAAGTCGACCACGGTTTTGCCGGCCAGATCCAGCCCGTCCAGCCACTGCAGGCAGAGCGCGGTGGTGGGGTGGGTGCCGGTACCGAAGGCCAGACCCGGATCCAGCATGACGTTGACCGCATCCGGATTGGGCACGTCGCGCCAGCTCGGGCAGATCCAGAGCCGCTCGCCAAACTGCATGGGGTGGAAGTGATCCATCCACTCGCGCACCCAGTCCTTGTCTTCCAGCTGTTCGACCTTGTAGCCCACGTCTTCGCCGAAGATCTGCTGGAAGAAGGCGATGGTGGGGGCCGGATCGGTTTCGGCATCGAACAAGCCCATCACTTCGGTCTCGCCCCAGAGCGGGGTTTCACCGGGCAGCGGCTCGTACACGGGCACATCCTGGGCATCCATAAAGGTCACGGCCTGGGCTCCACGCCCCAGCAGCATGTTGCTCACCTTGTCTGCTGTCTTGGCAGTGGCGTTGATTCGAATTTGTATCCAGGGCATGGCGTCGACTCTTCATAAATGTGAAACCGCGAGATTCTATCATCATGGGCCTGTGCTGTCGTGGTTTGCCCATGTCGGCATGGTGCAGGAAGAGAACTCTGCCAAGTTGGCACGGTTAATGTATTCCTCATTGGGTGACGGGAAGCAACCTGTTCCCGCTGAATGCTTTGCTCTAGGAAAGTTCCGTCATCTTTTTCAGCCACCTTAGGGTGGCTTTTTTTTTTGCCTGCTGACGGGTAGCGGGCTTGCGTGGGCTGCTGTGTGGGGATGAGCGTGAAGAAAGGGCGCAGATCCAGGGGATTGGCACACAAGATGCAAAGATGGAGATGTCCTGCATAAGGATATGTGTGTGATTGTTACCCCAACGTTCAGGTATTTAGGGCCATCCCGGCGGGATGGCCCCTTTTTTTGGCTCTTTTTATGGTGATGCCGCGTGGTGCCTGCTTGTGAACTGTGCACTGATGGGGCCTGTCACTGGTGAATTCACCCCATGATGGTGCAGTTTTTACCCATAAGAGATTAGTTGCCGAATCGACTCATGTCGATCACCAGCTTGCCGACCATGCGACCCGCTTCCACCTCGGCATGAGCCCGGGCCAGGGTGACGGGGGTCAGCTCGGCCAGGGTGCGGGTGAGCGTGGTCTTGAGCACCCCTTGATCGAGGAGGGTGGCGACCCGGCCCAGCAGCTTGTGTTGCTCGATCATGTCCGGGGTCTGGAACAGGGAGCGGGTGAACATGAATTCCTGGCTGAAGGCGATGCTCTTGGACTTGAGCAGGCCCAGATCCCAGGGCTCGCTGGATTCGGCGATGGTGCAGATGTGGCCGAACGGGCGAATGAGGCTGGCCATGGCATCCCAGTGCTGCTCGGTGGCATTGGTGCAAAAGATGGCATCGAGCTGGGTGACGCCAAGAGTGGTGAGCTCTGCCTGCAACTGGTGATGGCTCACCACCTGATGGGCGCCCATTGCCAGACACCATTCACGGCTTTCTGGCCGGGAGGCGGTGGCGATCACCTCCATGTTGGTGAGCTGGCGGGCCAGCTGGATGGCGATGGAGCCGACGCCGCCGGCACCGCCTATGATGAGCAGCTTGCCCGTGCTCTCGCGGCGAAGGCCGATGCGCTCGAACAGCGCCTCCCAGGCGGTGATGGCGGTGAGCGGCAGGGCGGCGGCTTCCGGGTCTGTCAGGCTGGTGGGGGCGAGGGCGGCTATCTGCTCATCCACCAGCTGCAATGCGCTGTTGCTGCCGGGGCGGCTGATGTCGCCGGCATACCAGACTCTGTCGCCCGCCTTGAACAGGGTCACCTTGTGGCCGATTGCCATGACCTCACCGACCGCATCCCAGCCCAGTACGCGGGGGGTTGGCTCAATCTTGGCCTTGGGGGCGCGGACTTTGGTGTCCACCGGGTTGACCGAGGTTGCCGTCACTTTCACCAGCAGATCCCGCGGGCCTGGGGTCGGGTTGGGCAGATTGGCCTCGATGAAGCAGTGGGGGTGGCCGCTCGGCAGATAATGGGTGAGGGCGATGGCTTTCATGGCAGTTCCTTTCAAATCGGATGGATTGGGATTGCCAGCCACTCTAGTCTGATTGATTATCCTGATTAAGATGGGTAATTGGGACAGACTGTTTGAATATATGAACAATGTCGAACTGGAATTGATGGGGCTGTTCGCCACGGTAGTGGAGCAGGGCAGTTTTACCGGTGCCGCCGAGGCGCTCGGCATGCCCAAGTCCTCGGTGAGCCAGAAGATCTCGCGGCTCGAAGCCCAGCTCGGGGTGCGGCTGCTGCAGCGCACCACCCGCCGGTTGAGCCTGACGCCGCAGGGAGAGATCTACGTGGAGCAGTGCCGGGCGCTGCTGGCGCTGGCCCGCAGTGCCAACCTGGCGATGGCGCGGCTGCGCACCGCCCCCGCCGGTCGGGTAAGGATCACGGCGCCCGAGGCGACCGGCACCCTGCTGCTTGGCCGGATCCTGGCCGAGTTTCGTGCCCTCTATCCCGAGGTGGTGCTGGAGCTGACCCTCTGTGACGAGCAACTGGATCTGGTGGGAGAGGGTTACGATCTGGCGCTGCGGGCGGCGCCGCTGAAAGATTCCAGTCTCATCTGCCGGCGCATTGGTCAGGTGCCGCGCCATCTGGTGGCGGCTCCCGGTTATCTGGCGACCCATGGCACGCCGCAGCAGCTGTCTGAGCTGGGGCTTCACCCTTGTCTGGTGCACTCGGCATTGCCGGTGTGGCCACTGCAGGAGGGGGGCTGGCGGCCGCAAGGGGCCTGCATCAGCAACAGTTTGCTGGCGTTGCGGGAGCTGGCGCTGCACGAGGGGGGCATTGCCCTGCTGCCACACCACGTCTGCCAGCAGGATCTGGCGACGGGGCGGTTGCAGAAATTGCTGCCGGATCACCCCATACCGCCCAATCCCTTCTACCTCATCTACCCGAGCCGGGAACATCTGGCGCCCGCCTTGCGCTCGCTGATGGACTTCGTCGCCGAGCGGCTGCCGTTTGCCTGAGGCTACCAGTTGCTCTGGCTGGTGGACTCCTGATTGGGCTTGAGGCCGAGCGGCACCGACTGGCGCTCCGCCAGCATGCGGATCTGGCCCTCGATCAGGCTGGCATTGGGGCCCAGCACCAGCACCAGCTGATGGTCGTTGAGCTGGATCCAGGAAAGGCAACCCAGCCCCAGCAGACGGGACTGATCCACCAAGGCTATGTCGCGCACCCGCAGGCTGAGACGGGTCAGGCAGACGCTCATGGCCTGCAGGTTGTCCATCCCGCCCAGCACCTTGAGGTACTGGATTGCGAGCATCTGGGGATCCGAGGGGGCGACGCTCGCAAGCCTTGAATGCTCTTTGGCAATGGGCTTGCTCGGCAGGCTGAGGGGGGCGCGCTCCAGCAGTTGATAGAACAGCAGGGTATAGGCGACGAAGAAGAGGATACCGACGGGTATGAGCCAGAAGCTGTGCTCGCCGGACTGGTAGCTCAGCACCAGATCCAGCAGGCCGGCAGAGAAGTAACTGCCCACCTGGATGCCAAGAGCGCTGCAGATGGCGAGCGACAGCCCGGTCAGCAGGGCGTGGGCCAGAAACAGCCAGGGGGCGGTGAAGGCGAACAGAAATTCGATGGGCTCGGTGATCCCCACCAGCGCCGAGGTGAGCGCCAGGGTGAGCAGCAGGCCCCCCTGTGGCAGGCGCTGCATGCGCTGGCGGTGCAGCCAGATGGCAAAACAGGCGCCGGGCAGGCCGAACATGATGATGGGGTAAAGCCCGGCCACATAGCCTTCGTGCAGCGGCTGGGCGCTGGCCAGCGCCAGCAGGTTGCTCTCGCCCAGCCCCATGAGGCTGCCTAATACCTGATGCAGGCCGAGGGGGATCAGCAAGCGGTTCAGTACGCCATAGCAGAAGGCGCCGAGCGGGGTGGTGAGCAGCTCTGAGGCCAGCAGCGTGATGCCCTGCTCCAGCAGCGGCCAGAACAGGGAGAGAGGGAACGCCAGCAACAGACAGCTGAGCGCCGAGGCAAGCAGGCAGAGGAAGTCCCCATTCACTCTCTGCAACCAGCCCGACAGTGTGTGCCGTTTCACCCAGGGGCAGACGATGGCCGTGGTCATGCCTGCCAGCAAGCCGCAGATCATATCCGCATGCAGGCCGGGGGCCAGAGTGCCCAGTGCCGAACTCAGCAGCAGGAAGTTGACCGCCCCGGCCAGCGCCTGGGTGCCCTCTCCCTGCCGGCTCAGGCCGAAGGCGATGGCCACCGCGTAGATGAGCGGCATCTGGCTGAACAGGGCACGACCGGTGAGGGAGAGCACCGCCAAATCCAGCACATCCGGCTGACCGAGCCGATAGAGCAGGGCCGCCAGCGGCAGTATGGAGACCGGCAACAACAGGGAATAACCGAGTCGTTGCAGGGCATGAGTCAGGATCTGTCTGGCGTTCTGTACTGGCATAAGGGCGCGAAGTTTTGTGACTTGGCGCACAGTTTACCCGCAAAACACCCATTTGGGGATAGTTTTGGAACCCTTTATTAATCTATTTGTTACTGCTGCTCAAACAATCGCCGCACGCTCTGGCCGGGTGGCGGTGTCAGCAGGCTGACCACCACGAAGGCCGCCAGCCCCAGCGCGAGACTCGGCACGATGGCGTGCAGTCCGGCCAGCTTGATCCCCCACTGACTCAGCACGCCATAGCAGACGATGCCGGACACCATGCAGGCCAGGGCGCCCGGGCCGTTGGCCCGCGACCAGTAGAGGCCGAGCACCAGCGGCCACAGGAACACGGCTTGCAGGCCGCCGAAGGCGAGCAGGTTGAGCCATATGATCATCTCGGGGGGCTGCAGCGCCGCCAGCAGCACCAGCGTGCCCAGGATCAGGGTGCAGAGCAGGGAGAGGCGGGGAATGCGCACCTCCAGCTTCTCCTGACCGGACTTCTTGGGGCTCAGGTAGTTGAGGTAGAGATCCTTCACCAAAGTGGCGGAGGCCTGGATCAGCTGGGAGTCAATGGTGGACATGATGGCCGCCATCGGCGCCGCCAGAAAGACCCCGGCCAGCCAGGGGGGGAGCACCTCCATCATCAGCGAGGGCATGATCTTGTCCGGGCTGTCCATGCCGGGCAGGATGGCGCGACCGAGCGCCCCGGCCAGGTGCATGCCGAACATCAGCAGGGCGCTGACCACGGTACCGATCAGAATGCCTCTGTGCAGCGCCTTGCTGTCACGGTAGCCAAAGCAGCGCAGGGCCGAGTGGGGCAGCCCCACCACCCCGACGCAGACCAGGATCCAGAAGCTCAGCATGAAGGGCTGGGTCAGCATGTCGCCGGCCCCTTGCGGGCTCACCAGCTTGGGATCGATTTCTCTGAGCTGGTGGATGAGGTTCGGCAATCCATCTCCTGCAATCAGTATCCCCGCCAGCAGGGCGCCGGTGCCGATCAGCATGATGATGCCCTGCAGGGCGTCGGTCATCACCACGGCGCGAAAGCCGCCGATCACCGTATAGAGCAGCACGCAGCTGGCAAACAGGAAGAGCCCCTGCTGATAGCTGAGGCCGGTTGCCGTCTCCAGCAGGCGGGCGCCGCCGATAAACTGCACCACCATGGTGGCGATGAAAGCGAGGATGATGGTAACCGAGCCCAGCACGACGACGGCCTTGCTCTGATAGCGGGCCCACAGCATGTCGTTGATGGTCACCGCATTGACCCGGCGGGCTATGATGGCGAACTTCTTGCCAAGCACCCCCAGGGTGAGCCAGACGGTGGGCAGCTGGATCATCGCCAGCAGCACCCAGCCAAGGCCTATCTTGTAGGCCGCCCCCGGGCCGCCGATAAAGGAGGAGGCCGAGGTATAGGTGGCCACCAGGGTCATGGCCAGCACCAGGCCACCCATGCTGCGGTTGCCGATGAAGTATTCCTGCACGAAGTCACCGCCGGCGCGATGGCGGCTGGCCCAGAAGCCGACTCCCAGTACCAGCACCAGATAGATGATGAGCGGCAGCATCAGCTCAAGATTCATGGGGAGGCTCCTTGGCATGGGGAGGCGTATCGAGGGGAATATCCACAAACAGGCGATCCACCATCAGGCCGCACAGCACGATGAACAGCAGTGGCATCACCATGCAGCTGAGCAGGAACCAGAGCGGTATGTCCCAGCATTCGATCTCTTCGGGAATGAAATAGGCAGTGCCATACCAGGCAAGAAAGTAGAGCAGGGTCAGCAGCAGGCAGAGGGCTGCTTCCCGGCGAGCGAGTGCGAAACGATTCACCTTGGCCTCCGACAATTTTGAGGGGCGCAAGGATAACAAAAAAGGGCCATGTCGCCATGGCCCTTTTTCAACAGAGGCTCCTTGCGGAGCTGACTTCTATCGGAAGTCATTGTTCTGTCTTAGATCCTTACAGACCCAACTTCTTGTGCAGGTAGTGGATATTGGTACCACCGTGCTGGAAGTTCTCGTCCTTCATGATCTCTTTTTGCAGGGAGACGTTGGTCTTGATCCCTTCCACCACCAGCTCGTCCAGCGCCTGACGCATGCGGGCGATGGCGACGTCACGGTTCTCGCCGTAACAGATCAGCTTGCCGATCATGGAGTCGTAGTAAGGCGGCACCTTGTAACCGGCGTAGATGTGGGAATCCCAACGTACGCCCAGACCACCCGGCGCGTGGAAGCGCTGGATCAGGCCCGGAGACGGCATGAAAGTGGCTGGGTCTTCGGCGTTGATCCGGCATTCGATGGCATGGCCACGAATGCGGATGTCCTGCTGGGTGATCGACAGGGGCTGACCGGCGGCGATGCGCAGCTGCTCCTTGATCAGATCCACGCTGGTGACCATCTCGGTGACCGGATGCTCAACCTGGATACGGGTGTTCATCTCGATGAAATAGAACTCACCGTTTTCGTACAGGAACTCGAAGGTCCCCGCACCGCGGTAGCCGATCTCGATACAGGCGCGCACGCAGCGCTCGCCGATGAACTTGCGCATCTCTTCGGTGATGCCGGGTGCCGGCGCTTCTTCGACCACTTTCTGGTGGCGACGCTGCATGGAGCAGTCACGCTCGCCCAGATAGAGGGCGTTGCCCTGGCCGTCTGCCAATATCTGAATTTCGATATGGCGCGGGTTTTCCAGGTACTTCTCCATGTAGACCATGTCGTTCTTGAAGAACTGGCCTGCTTCGGACTTGGTCAGGGCGATGGCGGCAGCCAGCTCGGCTTCACTGCGTACCACGCGCATGCCGCGACCACCACCGCCACCGGCGGCCTTGATGATCACCGGATAACCGATGCGCTTGGCGATGGCTGCGTTGTGCTTGGCATCGCTGTCGACGGGACCGTCGGAGCCTGGTACGCAAGGTACGCCAGCCTTCTTCATCGCCTCGATGGCGGAGACCTTGTCACCCATCAGGCGAATGGTCTCGGCGCGCGGGCCGATGAAGATGAAGCCGGATTTCTCGACCACTTCGGCGAAATCGGCATTCTCGGAGAGGAAGCCGTAACCAGGGTGGATGGCAACGGCACCCGTGACCTCGGCGGCGGCGATGATAGCCGGCACATTGAGGTAGGATTCACCGCTGGCAGGCTTGCCGATGCAGATGGTTTCGTCGGCCAGCAGCACATGTTTGAGCTCCCGATCGGCGGTGGAGTGAACGGCCACTGTCTTGATCCCGAGCTCTTTGCAAGCGCGCAGGATCCGCAGGGCAATTTCACCGCGGTTGGCGATGACTACTTTGTCCAACATGGGTGGCAATTTCCCTTATTCGATGATGAACAGCGGCTCGTCAAATTCGACGGCCTGACCATTTTCAACCAGGATCGCTTTGATCACACCGGCCTTGTCAGACTCGATTTGGTTCATCATTTTCATGGCTTCGACGATGCACAGGGTATCGCCGACATTGACGTGCTGACCCACTTCCGCGAATGGTTTGGCTTCCGGGCTGGAGGAGCGATAGAAGGAACCCACCATGGGGGAGCGCATCAGATGACCACTCGGTGCGGCGGCATCTGCGGTCGGTGCTGTAGCTGCGGCTGCCGGTACGGCGGCAGGGGCCATGGCTGGCTGCATCATCATCTGCGGCATGGCGGTGGTCACCTGACCGGAGAAGTTGCGGCTGATGCGAACGGACTCTTCACCTTCGGAGATCTCCAGTTCGGCGATGCCGGACTCTTCAACCAGTTCAATCAGCTTCTTGATTTTGCGGATATCCATTAGCATTCTCTTTCTTCTTTATCTGATCAGTGATTATCAAGCCGCGCGCAACTGATGCACGGCCGCGGTTAAAGCGAATTGGTAGCCATCGGCACCCAGCCCGCAGATCACTCCCCTGGCGACATCAGACAGATAGGAGTGATGACGGAAAGGTTCCCTGGCATGGACGTTTGACAGGTGAACCTCAATGAAGGGAATGGCCACACCCAGCAGGGCATCGCGAATGGCGACGCTGGTGTGGGTGAAGGCGGCCGGATTGATGATGATAAAATCCACCTGGCCCATGGCTTGGTGAATGCGGCTGACCAACTCATGTTCGGCGTTGGATTGCAGGTGTTCCAGTGTGACACCGAGTTCGCTGGCGTTGCGCGTCAGATCGGCAACGATCTCGTCGAGCGTCTTGCTGCCGTAGATGCCCGGTTCCCGTTTGCCCAGCAGGTTCAGGTTCGGCCCGCTGAGCAGGAGAATACGGTGATTTTGCGACATATTGAGTACATCCTCGATGATAATGCTGCTATCTATCAGCTATCTTGTGGACTACCAGAAATCTAGCCATTTTCTGCGCAATTCGGTGTGCACTGGCACACAGATTTCGCAATTATATTGATTTCGTGAAAATTAGCAGCATTTTACTGGTCTAATCTCTACATCTGTCTGTTTTTTGAGCTTCTCGGTTCGCTGTTGAATTGCTCAGTAGCAGAGACGACAAAGCCGGCACAGGGCCGGCTTTGGAGGTGGAGAAGGGGCGGGATCAGGCCGCTTCGGACTTCTCGCGAATGAGCTTGTCCACGACCCCGGGATCCGCCAGGGTGGAGATATCACCCAGGCTGTCGGTCTCGCCGGTGGCGATCTTGCGCAGAATTCGCCGCATGATCTTGCCGGAACGGGTCTTGGGCAGTCCTTCGGCCCAGTGGATCACATCCGGGGTGGCGATGGCGCCAATCTCCTTGCGGACCCACTCCTTCACCTCTTTATGCAGCTCGCGACTCGGCTCCTCCCCGGCGATCAGGGTGACATAGGCGTAGATGCCCTGGCCCTTGATCTCGTGGGGTACCCCCACCACTGCCGCTTCGGCAATTTTGGGATGAGAGACCAGCGCCGATTCAATTTCGGCTGTGCCCATGCGGTGACCCGAGACGTTCAGTACATCATCCACCCGCCCCGTGATCCAGTAGTAACCATCCTCGTCGCGACGGGCGCCGTCGCCGGTGAAGTAGCGGCCGGGGAAAGTGGAGAAGTAGGTCTGTTCGAAGCGCTCGTGATCGCCGAACACGGTGCGCATCTGACCCGGCCAGGAGTCGGTGATCACCAGATTGCCCTCGGTGGCCCCCTCCAGCGGTTCGCCCATGTTGTCCACCAGCGCCGGCTGCACGCCGAAGAAGGGGCGGGTGGCCGAGCCAGGCTTGAGATCGGTGACGCCGGGCAGCGGGCTGATGAGGATGCCGCCGGTCTCGGTCTGCCACCAGGTATCGACGATGGGGCAGCGCTCCTCGCCAATGGTGCGGTAGTACCATTCCCAGGCTTCCGGGTTGATGGGTTCACCCACCGAGCCCATGATGCGCAGGCTCTGGCGGGATGTACCCTCGACCGCATCCAGGCCCTTGGCCATGAGCGCGCGGATCGCCGTCGGGGCCGTGTAGAGGATGCTGACCTGATGCTTGTCCACCACCTGGCTCATGCGGTTGGTGGCCGGGTAGTTGGGTACCCCTTCGAACATGATGGTGGTGGCGCCGTTGGCGAGCGGCCCGTAGACCAGATAGGAGTGGCCCGTGACCCAGCCCACGTCGGCGGTACACCAGTAGATGTCCTCCTCGTGGTAGTCGAAGATGTACTTGAAGGTGAGGGTGGCATAGACCAGATAGCCGCCTGTGGTGTGCAGCACTCCCTTGGGTTTGCCGGTGGAGCCTGAAGTGTAGAGGACGAACAGCGGATCCTCGGCACCCATGGCTTCGGGCGGGCAGTCGGCACTGACGGTCGTGATGGCTTCGTGCCACCAGATGTCCCTGTGGCCGTGCCAGGCGACCTTGCCACCGGTGCGCTTGAGCACGATCACCTTGCTGACCTGGGTATCCGGGTTGGTAAGCGCTTCATCCACGTTCTTCTTGAGCGGGACTGGACGGCCACCGCGCAGCCCCTCGTCGGCCGTGATGACGATGGAGGAGCCAGAGTCTATGATGCGACCGGCCAGGGCCTCCGGCGAGAAGCCGCCGAAGACGATGCTGTGCACGGCGCCGATGCGGGTACAGGCCAGCATGGCGATGGCCGCTTCCGGCACCATGGGCATGTAGAGGCAGACCACGTCACCCCGATGCACGCCTTGTGCTTTCAATACGTTGGCAAACTTGCACACCTCGGTGTGCAGCTCGCGGTAGGTCAGTTTGCGATCCTCGGCCGGGTTGTCCCCTTCCCAGATGATGGCGACTTTGTCACCGCGCTGTGCCAGATGGCGATCCAGGCAGTTGGCCGAGACGTTGAGCAGGCCATCCTCATACCATTTGATGGAGACATGGCCCGGGTCGTAGGAGGTGTTCTTGACCTTGGTATAGGGCTTGATCCAGTCGAGGATTTTTCCCTGCTCACCCCAGAAGGCATCCGGATCCTGCACGGAGGCCTGGTACATGGCCTCGTAGCCTGCCTTGTCCAACAGGGCGCCCTTGCTGATGTGGGCCTTGACCGGGTAGACCTTGCTCTCGCTCATGTGTCACTCCTTTGAATACATTCTCGTAATGATTAAGTAACAACTTATACCTTTGGCGAGGGAGGGCAATTAGACTTTTGGATAGATGGAAACATCTGCTTACAGCGCCATGAGTGACAATTCATCTGTGATTGAGTAAAAACATCGGTTTTACCGATGGAGATAGCCATGCTGTCCTTGCTCCTTTGCACCTCCCTCTGGCAGTTTGACGCCACCCCGCTTGCCGATGACGCCGTACTGGCTGCTCCCCCGTCCAAAGAGTTCACCGTGACCCGCGATCAGACGAGCTCGCCGGCGGTGCGGGAGCGTGTTGCCGAGCAGATGGGAAGTGCATTTCTGGCACGCAAACCGCCAGTGACGGTCACCCTTGAGCAAAAGGACTCGCCCTATCCGCAAGATGCGCTGATGGCCGACTCGCCCCAGAGTCAAAGCGAGGGCTGGGGAGCCAGATTGACGTTCAACGACTGAGTGGCTGCTCAAGTATCGTCTAGATGTTGCTGCGAGCGGGTCCCGCTTCAGCACCATGCTCCCTTGTGGGGAGTTAGCTGCGCCGCCAGATGGGGTTCAGTCAAGGGGTGGCTGAACAGATAGCCCTGTCCCTCCTGGCAGTGCAGGGATTGCAGAAATTGGCGCTGGGCCTGGGTTTCGATCCCCTCGGCGGTGACTGCCATGTTCAGGCTGTCGGCCAGATTGATGATGGTGCGACATAGCTCCCGGCTGTGCTTGTCGTCCGGCAGGGCCTGCACGAAGGTGCGGTCTATCTTGATGCGATCGATGGGCAGGCTTTTCAGCAGGCTCAGGGATGAGAAACCGGTACCGAAGTCATCGATGGCTATCTGTACCCCCAGTGCCTTCAGACGGGTGAACAGCTGCAGGCTCTGATCGACCCGCTGGATAATGCTCTCGGTGACTTCTATCTCCAGCCGCTCCGGCGGGAAGCCGGTTTCCGCCAGGATGGCGGCGACCCGCTCCACGTAGCCAATCGAGCGCATCTCCCGCACCGACACATTGACTGACAGCCGTGGTACCGCCAGTCCGGCGGCGATCCACGCTTGCCCCTGCAGGCAGGCGGTACGCATGACCCACTCACCGATCTGCTCGATGAGCCCGCACTCCTCGGCCACCGGGATGAAGCGGGTGGGGGCTATCATACCTTCGCTGGGGTGTTGCCAACGCAGCAGGGCCTCCAGCCCGCTCAGGTGGTTGCTGGTCAGATCCGTCATGGGCTGGTACAGGATACAAAACTGATGCTGCTCTATGGCCTTGATCAGTCCCTGCTCCATACTCATCCTCTCCCGGGTCTGCTCGGCCATGCAGGGGGTGTAGAACAGATAGCCGTTGCGACCCTGACTCTTGGCCTCGTACATGGCATTGTCGGCGGCACTGATCAGGGCATCCGGGCTCTGGGCGTGTTCCGGGTAGAGGGCTATGCCTATGCTGGCGGAGACGGCGACCTGCTCGTGCTCCAGCTCAACCGGCTCACGCAGCCTGGCCAGCAACTGCTCGGTGAGCCGCTCCAGTTCCTCCTGCTGTTCGAAGTAGGGGATCAGCACCAGAAATTCATCTCCGCCGAGCCGAGCGGCTACGTCGTTGTGACGCAGACAACTGCGTATTCGTTCGGCCAGCAGCTTGAGCAGTTGATCCCCGGCCCGATGGCCCAGGTTGTCGTTGATCAGTTTGAACCCGTCGAGGTCGATGAACAGCAGGGCGAGCCGTTGCCGGTTGAGCTGTGCGGTCTTGAGTTCCAGTTCGAGCCGCTCCTGCAACAGATTGCGGTTGCCGAGCTCGGTCAGGGGATCGTGATAGGCGAGGTGATTGAGTTGTGCCTCGGCTTTGCGAATGGCACTGATATCGGAGAAGGCGATCACATAGTTGGTAGTGCTGTGGCGGCTGTCGTAAACGGCACTGACATGCTGCCAGGAGGTAAAATAGCCACCATCTTTGCGCAGACACATCATCTCCCCGTGCCAGGCATGGCTGCCAGGCAGCAGAGTGTGCCAAGGGTAATCGATATCGGTGTGGCGGCGCGGATGCATAATGGATTCCGGCGATTTGCCCACTATGTCGTCCGGCTCGTACTGGGTCATGTTGCAGAAGGCAGGGTTGACCGAGGTGATCTGGCGCTGGCTGTCCATGATGATGATGCCTTCGGCGGCAGTCTCAAATACCACGTTGGCCTGGCGCAGCCGGTCCTCCTGATTGCAGCGGTTGGTGGCATCGTGGATCACCCCGGTGATGCGGCGCCCCTGATGGTCGGTTGCTGCCACGTGATCGGCATGGATGTCGACCCAGCCCCGCAACTGGTCTTGTCCCAGATAGCTGAGGGTCAGGTGAATGGGGGCTGTGCCATCGAGTGCGAGTCTGAGTTGTTCACCAGACACGGGATCGAAGCGTTTGATGAACTGCTCCATGCCGCCCTGGAACTGGCTGGCAGCCGTGCCGAGCAGGCGCTCGACCTGACCATCAAATTGCAGCCTGTCCTCCACCACATGCCACTCCCAGACCCCGACCTGGCCGGCGCTCATGGCCAGCTCCAGCCGTTGTTGCGCCTCGACCTGTTCCGTCACATCCCGCACTATGGTCAGGATGCCGTCGGGCGTGCCCCAATCATCCAGCATGGGGCTGTAAATGGCCTGCCAGTGGCGCAGTTGGCCTTGATGCGCAGCCGTATGGCCGCTCAGGTTCAGTTCCACCTGAGGAACGCCGCTGCTGATGATCTGCTGAAAGAGTGGCTCCAGTACTGGGGCGAGGGTGGGCACGATTTCGCGTAGATATTTGCCGTAGTGATCTTCCCGGGAGAGGCCGTTGAGGTCGGCGAGCGTTTGGTTGATGCCACGGCAGCGAAAGTGCCGATCGAATACACCTATGCCAAACGGCGCCAGTTCGAACAGCTGTTGCAGCTCGTTCACATTCAGCTGTCCCGCTATTGGCGGATCCGGCATGGCGTTGAACGTCTCTTCACCCATCGCACGCTCCTGAATTGACTTTATTGTCATTTAAAGTGTTGTCAGTATGGCATGAAGCGCTTTGGAGGGAAGAGAAGGGGTTGCATTTGCCCCCTATCTGGTGTGTTACCAGCTGAAGCGATAGCTCAGGGTCAGATTCACTACTGGTTGCCAGTCGTGCTCCTTGATCAGCCACTGTTTGGCCCCCAGCTCAGTGCCCAGTCGCCACTGCCGCCAGGCCCAGCTGCGCTCCAGCGTGAGCCCCCAGTCCCGCCAACCCGCGTCGGCATCATAGGCTGTCATGTGAGCCTGATTGCCTCGTGTCAGCCAGAGATTGAGGGAGAGGGCAGCCGGCAGCGGCAGGCTGTGCTCCATATACCAGATCTGGCCATAGCGGCCGGTGACATCATAGAGCTGGCCCAGTGTCAGCTGATGATCCTCGTCCAGCTGCCAGCCGAGGCGCCAGAGCGCGCTGAAGCGAGTACGATCGACCACCTGCATGGGAGCGACGCCGACCGCAAAGAAGCTCTTTTTATATAGCGGCAAGGCCAGCCCGGCGCTCTGGCCATCGGCGAAGAGCAGGCCGACCTGGGTTTCCCGTTCATAGGCGAGCCAGAACTGCATGCTGGCGTCGGCGCTGACCCCCGCCTGATTGCTGCCTAGCTGCCACTGGCCGCCAACTTGCCACTGGTTGTCCGGCTCCTTGGCTGACAGGGGTAACGCCAGGGCAAGGGCCAATAGCAGCCAGCGATGACTACTTGCCATAGAGCCGCACCCAGTCTCTGTCCTGATGCATGCCCATCAGGTGGCAGATGATGCCGGAGCGCTGGAAGGCGTAGATGAGCAGCACGCTGGTGGCGCTGAGTGCCATGATGAGGCCGAAGCTGTTGGGCAATATGGTGCCCTGGCGCGCAGTCCACCACAGCAACAAGGGGCCCCACAGGTGCACGAAGATGCTCTTGTGAAAGATGAAGACGGTCAGAGAATACATGCCGATCCAGTTGAGTGGGCGCCAGCACAGGCGGATATTGCGCTGATGCAGCCAGAGCACGACCCCGATCACCAGAAACTCCATGCCCCAGATCCCGGCGCGGCCCGTCATGTCCATCGCCAGCTCATGCTCGTTGGCGTAGATGTCGTTGAGCTCGACCGAACTGCTCTCGCCAAACACCAGGTAAACGGCGAGGGCTATGAGGGAGAGGGTGAGCACCAGGCCGTTGAGACGATCCCGCCATTGGGGACGCTGATGCCAGCACCAGCCATACAGGAAACCGAAGCAGCCGCTGGCCATGAAGAGATCGAGGCGGGCATCCAGCTCATAGTCGGGGTGCACATGCAGCTTCATCCAGCCGTCGATGTGGCCGAGCAGGGTCTGCACGCCGAGTTGATCCAGCAGCAGGCTGAGCAGGGTCAGCAGCAGCATGCCGCGAATGCCGAACCAGGCGTAGACCAGCGAGAAGAGCGCCAGCAGGCACATCCACAGCATGACCGGATAGAAGGAGATGGCCTCGCCGAAGTTGGGGGCTATGACCAGTCCTTCGACATAGAGCACCAGAATGATGCTGGCAAACAGCACCAGCTTGCCGCCCAGCTGCGGTCTGAAACCGACCTGATCGCGACGGCTCAGGTTGAAGGCCGCCAGGGCCAGGTAGATCTGGCTCACCCAGGGAATGAGCCAGGCCGAGACCTGGGCCGTGGTGTGATCCATGGGCAGCAGATGGCCGGCCATGGCCTTGTGCGACAGATAGAAGCTATCCCACAGGGCCTGTTCCCGGTTGAAGAAGTCGATGTACCAGTAGTTGAGGTAGCCGGTGTAGTGTTCGAAGACGGCCATGAAGATGACGAGCCCTCGCAACAGGTCGAGACCCGTGATGCGTGCGTCCTGTGGAGGCATGCGGTTGCTCCTGTATCGGTGGGAAAAGGAGCGGCACTATAACGGTTGCAACAAAACTGAATGGGAGCTGAATGTAAGCGGATGTTACCGGCGGTGGTTGCGTCAGCCCCGCGATAACGGGGGATCTGCGGATCCGGCTGTCATGATTTGTAATACTTTTGGCGCTTTTTCAGCCCTTTTGGCGGCCGAATGCCTGAATGCCGCGCGCCAGCACCAGCAGGCCGAGCACCTGAAAGGGCAGGGAGAGGGCAAGTAACAAGAGCCAGTGGGCCTCGCTGCCGCTGGCATTGATAAAACCTATCCAGGCGACCAGCAGGGTGAGCATGCCGGCTATCTGAAAGCGGCGGCGCAGTACCACCTCCACCCCCAGGTTGGCGAGGTAGAGGGTCAGCAATATGCCGCCAAAGCCGGTGAGCTGTGCCGTACCATACAAGTCTCTGTCCGGATGGAACAGCAGGCTGAAGAGCGGCGTCAGACCCTGATCCTGCGGGATCAGGGTCAGTAGCCAGCAGGCGATCAGCAACAGGGCGGTTTTCATCGACTCAGTCGGCGGAACGGGCCGGTTTGACCAAGCTGAGGTAGTTGGCATCCATGGTGAGGAATATCCCCAGCAGGCGGGCGCTGGCGCCATAGAAGCCGAATGGATCGGCGGCGCGGCAGGCGGCCTCGAAATGGGGGAACCAGACCAGCAGATGAGTGTGCAGCAACTCTTCCTGCTCATTGAGCCACTGTTCACGCTGCCCGGCACTGGCCGCTTCGGCGGCGCGTATGATGAGATTGCCCATCAGATCCAGCTCGATGGCCAGATGATCCGCAGGCTCTTTGTATTTATCGCTGACATTGATGCCGAGGCGATCGAGGCGGGCCTGCATCTCGGCCATCGGGGCCTGCATCAGCAACTTGGCCTCGCCACGGTAGAGCGATTCGTAGGGCAGGGCGCCCTGCTTGGGATCCACCAGAAACAGACCGGCGAAGTCGGCGGCGAGCTCCAGCTGGCGATCCGGGCGCACCAGCAGACGGGCAATGGCCTCGTTGAGCTCTCCTACCGCGTCACGCATGGGATCCAGGGTAGAGAGGCTTTTCAGAAAGCTGCGCACATCATAGGTGTCATATTCGGCGATCTGCTCATCACTGAGTTCGGCGGCGAACAGGGTGGAAAACCACCAGTAAAGCTCGGCCCTGCGTTCGCTGGTAGACATAAATTCCTGCATTTTTCCTCCGTGGATGGCAATCGGGAGCCTTGATGGCTCCCGATTCTAACGACTTTAAAAATAAAGGAAACTCAAGGGGGCGCTTTCGTCCCCCCTGGGTCAGAGTGCCGGGAACATGGGGTCGATGCCCTTGGCCGACTCCGGCGTGCCGAAGGCGGTGACGGCAGGTGCCTGTCCGCGGAACTTCTCGATCTCCACCAGCGCGGTATGGGCCGTGGTGGCCTGCGCCAGGCTGGAGGAGCCGATGTCGGCGGTCAGTACGTTGGGATCGCCATAGGTACAGAGGGTGCCGACCTTGCCACCCTCTTGTGGGCCATACCAGGCCCCTTCCTGGATCCTGACCACGCCGGGGGCGTAGTCATCGCTCACCACCAGCCCAGCCAGTACCTGACCACGACCGTTGAACACCCGCACCAGATCTCCGTCCTTGAGGCCACGGGATTTGGCATCCTGCGGGTTCATATAGACAGGCTCGCGACCCTGCACCGTGTAAGTGGCGCGGTAGTTGTCGGAAGAGCAGAGCTGGCTGTGCAGCCGCTTGTCCGGGTGGCAGGATTGCAGGTGCAGCGGGAAACTCGCGCTGCCCGGCCCGCCGTGGGAGCGCTCATAGGGTTCGATCCAGACCGGGTGGCCCGGGCAATCCGCATAGCCGTAGTCGGCGATGGTCTTGGAGTAGATCTCGATAAGACCCGACGGGGTGCCGAGCGGTTCCAGATCCGGCTCCTGACGGAACGACTCGTGGCGCACCCAGGGCTGGCCCGTCGGGAAGGTGACGAAGCCTTCGCCGTGCCAGAACTGGCTGAAACGGGGCAGACGGATGCCAATGCCGCGACCCTGCAGGCGGGCGTCGTCATAGATGCTCTGGATCCACTCCAGCTTGCTCTTGCCGCCGGTGAACTCGGCCTCGCGACCGAAGCGACGGCAGAGGTCGGCGAAGATGTCGTAGTCATCGCGTGCCTCGAACAGCGGCTCCACCACCTTGTACATGGCCAGAATGCCGGCGTTGGAGTGTGAGCCCCACTGCTCGATGTCATCGCGCTCATAAGTAGTGGTCGCTGGCAGCACTATGTCGGCGAAGCGGCAGCTGGCGGTCCACTGGTGATCGATGCTGACCACGGTTTCCAGCTTGCGCCAGGCCGCGACCATCTTGTTGCGATCCTGCTGGTGGTGGAACGGGTTGTTGCCGCAGAACACCGCCATCTTCATTTCCGGATAGGTGATGGTCTGGCCGTTGAAGGCAATCTGTTTGCCTGGGTTGAGGATGCAGTCGACGAAACGGGCCACCGGAATGTACTTGGAGTAACCCTTCCAGTCGCCATCGTGGAGTGGCTTGACGCCGGGAATGACCGAGCTGAAACCAGACATGATGGGGCCGCTGGAGGTGATGGTGCCCGCACCGTTGTAGTGCCAGCCAAAGCCGTAACCGCCGCCCGGCAGGCCGATCTGACCAATCATCGAGGCCAGCACCACCAGCATCCAGGCGTACTGCTCGCCGTGGTGCATGCGCTGCACACACCAGCCGCCGATGAGCTGGGTACGGCCGCTGCTCATGGTGCGGGCCAGCTCGCGGATGGTGTCGGCAGGCACGCCACAGATGGCGGCCGCCCACTCGGCATCCTTCACCTGACCGTCGCTGGTGCCCAGCAGGTAGGGCAGGAACTTGTCAAAACCGGTGGTGTAGTTCTTCAGAAACGCCTCGTCGTGGCGCTTCTCGCTGTAGAGGGTGTGGGCGATGCCCAGCATCAGCGGCACGTCGGTCTGCGGATTCAGGGTCACCTGATCGCAATTGAGGTACTTTTGGGTCTTGGATTTGACCGGGTCGACGCTGATGACCCGGATCTCGCCCTTGGCCACCTTCTCTTTCAGCTGCGCCCAGTAGTCGTAGACGCTGTGATCCGGCACTAGCCAGCCCACCTGCAGGTTCTTGATGGGGTCAGAACCCCAGATGACGATGGTCTTGCTGTGCTCCAGCAGCAGCGGCCAGGAGGTTTGCTGTTCATACACCTCCATGGCGCCCGCCACGTGGGGCAGGATCACCTGGGCGGCACCGGTGGAGTAGTCACCGGCCTTGGCCAGATAGGTGCCGTGCAAGTTCATGGCGCGCCCCAGCATGGCGCCAGCGGAGTGCAGCTTGCCCACCGACTGCCAGCCGGAGTGACCGGCATAGAGGGCGCTCGGGCCATGGGTTTTCTGCACCCGTTCCAGCTCGTGATAGAAGAAGTCCAGCGCCTGTGACCAGGTCACCCGCACGAAGCGGTTCTGACCACGCTCGCGGGTGTCGGACTGGTGGCCCTTGCGCAGCCAGTCCAGCCGCACCATGGGATAGCGGATGCGGGAGGGGTTGTAGACCACTTCACTCAGGGCCTTGAGCATCTCGGTGGGGTGCTTGTCATGCTCGAACGGCAGGGTCTCGACCCAGCGGCCGTCTACGACCCGGGCACGGAAGGCGCCCCAGTGGGAGCCGGACTGCACCAGTTTTTCGCCGGACTCGGCGGCCATCACGGCGCGACCGAGCAGGGAGGGGCCGATCAGGGCAGAGGCACCGCTGGCCAGCAAGCCACCCAGAAAACCACGACGGGAAATGTTGATCATCTTGTTCTTCCTCTTTCGAATCCGGACTTAGTGGCTGCCCTGACCACCGGTATCGGCGGCATGGTTTTGCAGGTATTTGAGCAGGGTGCGCTCCTCTTCCTTGCTCAGGCGATAGTAGGCAGACATCGCCTTGAGCCCCGAGATCCAGCCGTTGGCGGTGAAGTGAGCGGGATCCGGCGCGCCGTGGCAGGAGTTGCAGGTGGATTTGTACATCTCGCCGGCGTAATCCCAGATCGGCTTGAGCGAGGACTCAAAGCCCTTGCCATCGACCCAGGCCTGCACCTGAACCTGTTCCCACTTGATATGGGTGGCGCTGTCGGTCTCCTGCTTGAGTACTTTCTCGCTTGCTTTCAGTTCGTCACGGATGGTGGCGACGAAGACCCGCTTGCCCATGTATTCGCTCAGTACCCGGCCCTTGCCGTCGCTCTCGCGCCACCCTTCGATGGTCACCTTGAGGCGATCGCCGCTGCGGGCCACCACCTCGATGCGGGAAGCTGGCAGCAGTTTGCCGACCGGGTCGGTGCTCTGTTCGCTGGCATAGAGATCTTTTTCACCCAGGTTGTAGAGGGTCTCGGCGGCTGGCGCCTGCTGCGCGTCGTTGACCAGGGTGGCGTAAGTGGCACGGAAGCCGCCCGCCATGTTGGGCAGTTCGTGGGCGATGCCCTTGTGGCATTCGATGCAGTTCATGTTCTTCGCCGCCGCGTCTTTCATCGCCAGCGCTGCCGCCGGGGATTGTTTGGCGTGATCCATGTTGTCGTAGCTGTGGCAGGACTTGCAGGTCTTGGAGTTCTGGCTGCTCATCCGCGCCCACACCTTCTCGGCCAGATGCAGGCGCCGGTCCTCGAACTTCTCCTGGGTGTCGATGCTGTGGCCTATGTACTCCTGATAGAGGTCGTTGGCCGCCTCCATCTTGCGAGCCACCTTGCCGACAAAGTCCTTCGGCTGGTGACAGTCGGTACAGACCGCCTGTACCCCGGAGGCATTCTTGAAGTGGATGGACTCCTTGTACTCCGGATAGACGGTGTCTTTCATGGAGTGGCAGGAGATACAGAATTCGAGGCTGCTGGTTTTCTCAAAGCCATAGTGCAGGCCGACGGTGCCCGCGAGGGTGACGCCGACGCCCACCAGAAGCAGCGCCAGTACCGACCAGCGACGGCTGGGGGTGCGCAGGAAGTGCCACAGTTTTTTCATCATGCTCTCTCACATCACTTTTTTGATGGAGGCCATGATAGGGAGGCGTTGTGAACAGGGCTGCCGCCACAAATTAATGAAATAGGGGTATTTATGACAAAATGTGAATAGAATAATCCTCCCTTGTCGACCATCGTGAACCCTGCCCATGCGCTACCACATTCTGGTTGTTGAAGATGATGCGGTGACCCGCGAGAAGCTGACCGGCTATTTCGAGCGGGAGGGCTATCGGGTGACGGCGGTCGAAAACGGCCAGGAGATGCGCGCCGTGCTGGCACAGCAGGAGGTCGATCTGGTGATGCTGGATATCAACCTGCCGGGGGAAGATGGCCTGCTGCTGGCCCGTGAACTGCGGGCGCGCAGCACGGTGGGGATCATTCTGGTCACCGGCCGCAGTGATGCGGTGGACCGGATAGTCGGCCTCGAGATGGGGGCCGACGACTATGTCACCAAGCCGTTCGAGCTGCGGGAGCTGCTGGTGCGGGTCAAGAATCTGCTGTGGCGGATCTCGCTGGCTGCCACCGCGCCGAGCGAGCCTGCGGTGGCTGACGATGCGGTGCGCTTCGGCCCCTGGCGTTTTGACATCCCCCGTCGCCAGCTCAGTAAGGACGGGGTGCCGGTGCGTCTGACCAAGGCCGAATATGAAGTGCTGGTGGCTTTTGTCGCCCATGCCGGGCGGGTGCTCAGTCGGGAGCGGATCCTGACCCTTATCAGCCATCGCGGCGATGGCCCGAGCGATCGCATCATCGACGTGTTGATCCGGCGGCTGCGCGGCAAGATGGAAGCGGATCCCCGGGATCCCCAGCTGTTTGTCACCGTCCATGGTGAAGGCTATCTGTTTGCCGGCGAGATAGTCCCCTGAGTCAGGCGCGATGGCCATGGCCTGTCAAGCGCCGCCGCAGTGCCTGACCTCTGCCGCCATCCCTGTAAGCCTCAGGCCGGTGGGCGGGTATCAAATTGCGGGCACTCATCCCCAATCTGGTGCCAAGGGGCTTTGGATCCGACGAAAATGTGAAACGCGGGGCGCTGGCTCGGCACATCGTCCAGCACCCCGAGGCGCAGATTGATCTTGCCGCTGCTGCTCTTCTGGCTGAACAGGCTGGAGCCGCAGTGACGACAGAAGGCCAGGGTGGTCTCTGCCGATTTCCGGTAGCGGCCGATGGCCTCTTCTCCCTTCACAATAGTGACCTTGTTGCCATCCAGTCCGCCGACAGAGGCGTAATCTCCCCCTGAAAACTTGCGGCATTCGCTGCAGTGGCAGTTCCCCATATAGTCGAACTGATCCGGCAGGGTCAGGGCGACGGCGCCGCACAGGCAGCTGGCATGTAACTCGTTCATCTCTTCTCCTTGAGTGTGCTAATCGGATTTGGGATGGTCAGTTATTCGACCCGATAGACGGGACGAAAAGCGCCATCCGAGAGGGAATCGGCGGGGTCGACCAGCGGTGCAGAGAGGGTCAGAATGGGTGGCCCCATCACCTGCGGACACTGTTCGGCACTGGTGTCTGGCTGTTGCAGCAGGCAGACCGCCTGAGCCACCGCAAGGCGCCCCTGCAGCCGCATCTGATCGCTGTTTGCGGCCAGGATCTTGCCCCGGCGCAAGCCCCGCTGCACCCCGTGGCTGAAGTAGGTGCTCAGCACTCGGGGCCTGTCGAGATGGCGCTGCGCCAGCTCGTTGATTGCCACTTCGGCGGCGATGGCGCCCCCCACCAGATAGTCGAGGTCGGGATAGCGGGCCAGAGTCTGCTGTACCAGAGTGCGCTGGATTTCCCGGCTGTTGTCGCCGCGTTCGGTGGTGACCAGCTTGATGGCGCTCCCCTTGATGGCATCAGCAAAGCCCGGCTCTACGAAGTTGTTGCCGCCGCTCGCCTGCGGGCCGGGGAAGAGGGCAACCGAGACCGGTTTGCTGCCGGCGGGGTGGCGCTGCGCCAGCCAGTGGCCTATCTGCCAGCCCATCTGGTACCAGGAGACGCCGACTTTGGCCTTCACCAGACCGCTGGGCAGATCGTTGACCAGCCCAAAGACCGGCAGCGGCGTGGCTGTGATCGCTTCGCGCAAGCCCTGATAGCTCACCGCGCCGAGCAAAATGGCGTCGCTCCCTTCCTGCACGCAGCGCTGCAACTGCTGGCGCTGCTCGGCGAGGGCGCCATAGCCCCCCGCTTCGTGGATCTGCAACTTGACTCCCAGCCGCTTCGCCTCGTCCACCATGCCCTGATTGACCGAGAGCCAGTAGGCGTCGCGCAGATGGGGGTAGAGGGCACAGAGGGTCAGCGGTTTGGTTGCGGCGGCGGGTTCCGGCCAGTGCTGACGCTCCGGCTGGCCGCTGAATTCGCCGCCGGGCCAGAGATCGACCTCAAAGGCGAGGGCGGCTCGGGGAAGCATTAGCAACCAGATCAGCAACAACGGGGAGAGATAGACGCTTCGCATGGTCAGGGGTTTTGTTAAAGTGTTGGGCCATATTATCCGGTCAAAGCCGACCACAACCAAGGGACTTCCCGTGAGAATCTTTTCCGGCCTGGGTGGCAAGTTGCTGCTGGCTTTCTCCCTGATGGCGCTGCTGACCCTGAGCGCTTCCCTGTTGGGGTGGGTGGGGCTTAGCCATCTTCGCCAGCTGGAGCAGGGGGTGCAGCAGACGCTGGCTGATCAGGAGCTGGCTCGCAACCTGTCTCGCCTCAGTGGCGAGATCCAGAGCTCTTCCCGGCTGCTGGCAACGGCGGCCAGCGAACAAGAGCGTGAGCATCAGGGACGCTTGCTCACCCTGCAGGGACAGCAGCTGCAGCAAGTGCTGGCGCAACTTGGCCGTGGGCAGGATTCAACAAGCCTCGATCAGCTTAGCCAGAGCATCATCGGCAATCTGGGCCAGCAGGGCTGGCTGGTGGGAGAGCGACTGACCCTAGTGGCGCAGGGTGAGGCGCAGCGCGCCCGTCTGGTGGCGGCTGTCGGGCAGATCGCCGAGCTGGCGCGCAGCCAGATGGAGAACGCCGAAACCGTGATGGTGGCGGGATTGGGCTCCCTCTATCAACAGCAAGGGGGGCAGGCAGCCCGGACGCTGGACCGTCTGCTGGAGCAGGATCTCGACTGGCTGGAGCAGATGACCGAGCTGCGTCACCGTACCCTGATGCAGCAGCAGCGTATCGAAGATATGTGGCGCAGCGAACGGCAGGAACAATTGCAGACGCTGTTGCAAGAGGGGCAGCGGGAGCTGGCCATTTTGCAACTGCGGGCCGGGGCGGTGACCGATCCGGCCCGCCGGCAGGCGGTGGAGCAAGCGCTGACTGTGCTGGCACAGAGCGACAAACTGGTGCAACTGCGCAGTGACTGGCTCGGCAAGGGAGAGGCGCTGCGGGTGCTGGCCAGTGCCAATGAGGCCCTGATGAACAGTCTCAACCAGCAGGTCGGTGAGCTGGTAAGCCGTGCCCGCGATTCGCTGGGGGAGAGCCAACAGGCGCTAAGCCAGCGTCTCAGGCTGCTGGAGCAGGCGCTGATGGGGATTGGTCTGCTCACGCTGGTACTGCTGATGTTGCTGATGTGGCGCATGGTCTACGGCCGGATCGTCTGGCCGCTGCAACGGGCGGTGGCGGGGATGAGCCGATTGGCGCGTGGGGATCTGGCCCCTCTTGAGCCGATCGCCAGTGCCGGGCGCGATGAGCTGGCGGAGCTGGGCCGGGCCTTGCAGGTGTTTCGTGACAATGCGGTGGAACTGGGTCGCTATCAGCGGGAGCTGGAGTCGCGGGTCGTGGAACGTACCGAGCAGCTCAGCCATGTCAATGAACGCCTCAACGAAGAGGTGGAGAACCAGCGTCTGGCACGCGCAGAGGCGGAGCAGGCCAACCGCGCCAAGTCGGTCTTTCTTGCCACCATGAGTCACGAGATCCGCACCCCCATGAACGGCATTCTGGGCGGGCTCACCTTGCTGGAAGATACCCGCCTCAGTGCGGAACAGCAGCGCTACCTGGCGGCCATCGAGCACAGCGGTGAATCCTTGCTGGAGATCCTCAACGATATCCTCGACTACTCCAAGATTGAAGCGGGCCATGTGGAGGCACGCCGGGAACCCTTTCCACTGCATCAACTGGCCGATGAACTGAGCGCCCTGTTTCGGCCAAGGGCCGAGGAGAGAGGGGTGACCCTTGAACTGGTGTTTGCGCCGACGTTGCCCCCTGTAGTGGAGGGGGATGCGGGCAAGTTGCGCCAGGTGCTCGCCAACTTGCTGGGCAACGCGGTCAAGTTCACCGATGAGGGGCGGATCCTCCTGGAGGTGAAACCACTCGAGTGTGGCGGCCCCTGTGCAGAGCCTTGCATCCAGTTTGTGGTGAGCGACACCGGGCCAGGCATTTCGCAGGATGAACAGGAGGCCGTGTTTGAGGCATTTCGCCAGCGCAAACGTGATATTGGGCATCAGGGCGGAACCGGGCTCGGGCTTGCCATCAGCCGCAGACTGGTCGCCGCCATGGGGGGAGAACTGCTGTTAGTCAGCCGGCCGGGGGAGGGATGTCACTTTAGTTTCAGCTTGCCACTGCAGCGTTCTACCGCAAATCTGCCCGTTGAAGCACACCCCTTCCACCTCTGTCAGCCCAGGGAGATCCTGCTGGTGGAGGACAATGAGATAAATCGTCTGGTGGCGCAGGGGATGCTGGTACGCCTCGGCCATCATGTCACTTTGGCAGAGGATGGACGCACGGCATTGGCAAGGGTGACCGAGCGTGCGTTCGATCTGGCGCTGCTGGATATCAACCTGCCCGATATGGATGGTCTTGCCCTGCGCGAGGACTTGGCTGCCATCAGTGAAGAGGTGCATAAGCGCGCCTTGCCCGCCATTGCGATTTCGGCCCAGATGTATCCCGAAGATATCCGCCTCTGTCTGGCGGCAGGTTTTGCCGATTTTGTCGGTAAACCGGTGCGATTGGCGGCACTGGCCAGCGCCATTGGCCGTCAATTCCAGGAAGAGGTAGCGTCACAGCCCACGGCCAGCGCGCCCGTTGGCGTCCGGCCAGGAGCGAAAGTGGCAAATCCTGTGCTGGAGGCTGATCTGGCCCTGCTGGGCGGCCAGCGTATTCGTCAGCTCATCGAATTGTTTGAATCACAAGGGGCGACCCTGGTGGCGGCATTGGGACAGTGTGAGGGGATCGAGCGGCAGCGACTGGCCCACAAGCTCAAGGGCAGTGCCCTGGCACTCGGGCTGGCAGAATTTGCCGAATGCTGCGCCGAGCTGGAGGCTGGTGCCGGCGATCCAGCTGAGCTGTCAAGGAAGTTTGATGATGCGGTGGCAGAGCTCAAGCATTGGCAGGCGAGCAACATGCCGGCATCCACCTGAGCGTGCCGGCTGATCGGTTGCCAATGACCGGCTCAGCAGGGCCACATCCATCCATCTTGCTCACTCCTCGTCTCGAAAGAGCGCCTGCTTGCAGCGGGCGCAGATATGCTGACGCCGGAAATCTGCCTGGTAGACCAGGCCGACATCCAGTTGCTGATGATGGCCGCAATGAATGCAAAAGATGATGTCACCATCGACGGCTTCCGGATGCGCCGCCAGATACTGCTCCCGGCTGGGCAGATCCTCCCACGGGGTGGTGACGGACGTCTTGCGGCTACCGGTGTAATAAACCCAATAGAAAACAGCGAATACCGCGACAATCAAAAACAGCATCAGGTGATCCATCATGGTGTACTCCCGGATTGAAAGGGCAGGAAACGCAAAAAGTGTATTGAGCCGCTGCGGGTCGTATAAGCCGTTTTGTTGTTTGCCGTGCTGATGGCAAACGCCCGGGGTGTGGTGGTGCGGAACAGATAATGCAGACCGCTGTGCAGGTTGAGGTCTGGATGAGAGCGTACGCCGGACGGTGCAAATTCAACGCGATTGGGATCTAAGGTAAGTGCCATATCAGGCATCTCTTGCCTCCATCTTGGCTGGGCAACCCGTGTGCCATACAAAGATGTTATCTGTTAGTAAACGCTATATCCATGATCCGGCTCTGGTTTTTGCTGTTTGTTGGCTGTGCTTGCGGCGGTTGGCTGAGCTCTGGGGTACTGAATAGCAAGGAAGGATGCATGGGGAATAGGGCCTTGGCCGACACCCTGACTGAGGGCTGGGTGCCGATGCAGGCTGGGATATTTGCGACGCATTTTACATTTTTTAAACAAATTTTTAGGTGGTTGGACTGTCTCTTTGATCTCGCTCACGTTACAATGCCGCTGCCCACTTCACCTAACGCGCAAACGATTTTCAGGAGAGAAACGGATGTTGAAACGTGACATGACCATCGCAGGCTATGATCCAGAGCTGTGGCAGGCCATCACAGACGAGACCCGTCGTCAGGAAGAGCATATCGAGCTGATCGCGTCTGAGAACTACACCAGCCCCCGTGTCATGGAAGCCCAAGGCTCCCAGCTGACCAACAAGTACGCTGAAGGCTACCCGGCCAAGCGCTACTACGGTGGTTGCGAGTACGTCGACGTGGTCGAAACCCTGGCCATCGAGCGCGCCAAGGAACTGTTTGGTGCCACCTACGCCAACGTGCAGCCTCACTCCGGCTCCCAGGCCAACAGCGCCGTCTACATGGCCCTGCTGCAGCCGGGCGATACCGTGCTGGGTATGAACCTGGCCCACGGTGGTCACTTGACCCACGGCTCCCCGGTGAACTTCTCCGGCAAGCTGTACAACATCATCCCCTACGGTATCGATGAGTCCGGCAAGATTGACTATGACGAAATGGAACGTCTGGCGGTTGAGCACAAGCCAAAGATGATGATAGGCGGCTTCTCCGCCTACTCAGGCGTGGTTGACTGGGCGCGCATGCGCGAAATCGCCGACAAGATCGGTGCCTGGCTGTTCGTTGACATGGCTCACGTGGCTGGCCTCATCGCCGCTGGCGTCTACCCGAACCCGGTGCCCCACGCCCACGTGGTCACCTCCACCACCCACAAGACCCTGGCCGGTCCCCGTGGTGGTCTGATCCTCTCCGCCGCCGATGACGAAGATCTCTACAAGAAGCTGAACTCCGCCGTCTTCCCGGGCGGCCAGGGCGGCCCGCTGATGCATGTCATCGCCGGCAAGGCCGTTGCCTTCAAAGAGGCGCTGGAGCCCGAGTTCAAGACCTATCAGGCTCAGGTGGTCAAAAACGCCAAAGCCATGGCGGCCACCTTCATCGAGCGCGGTTACAAGATCGTCTCCGGCGGTACCGACAACCACCTCATGCTGGTTGACCTGATCGGCCGCGAGCTGACCGGTAAAGAAGCCGATGCCGCCCTTGGCAAGGCCAACATCACGGTCAACAAGAACTCGGTGCCGAACGACCCGCGCTCTCCCTTCGTCACCTCGGGTGTGCGGATCGGTACCCCGGCCATTACCCGCCGCGGTTTCAAGGAAGCCGAGTCCATCCAGCTGACCAACTGGATCTGCGACGTGCTGGACAACCATGACAACGATGCCGTGCTGGCCACAGTGCGCGAGCAGGTACTGGATATCTGCCGTCGTTTCCCGGTTTATGCCTGATACGCCAGAGACTCTGGTATAAAAACAATGCCACCCCAGGGTGGCATTGTTGTTTCTGCTCCGGCCTTGCCATAGGGCTGTACTCATTCGACCGATAGAGGAGGCACCATGCCAGGCCAGAGTGCGAGCACAGATGACGATCTGATCTTGTCCATCCGCGCCCAGTACCATTTTCGTGATAGCCCGGAGGGCCTGCTGGCATGGGATGTGCGCCGTCTGGTACGGCTGAGCCGCGGGCTGCCGGTGCAAGCTGTGCCGCTGGCACAGATTGCGGAGCTCGATAGCGAGCACTGGTACGGACATGGCGAAGCCAGACCCACGGTACGCAGCATCATAGAGCACTGTCAGCTGATGCTGGCCGCCGATCTCGCCTATCCCATCATTCTGGACAGTGCGGGACGGGTGATGGATGGCATGCACAGGGTGAGCAAGGCCTTGATGCAGGGCCACGCCCATATCGATGCGGTGCAGTTTGTGCAGGATCCGACGCCTGATCACACGGCGTGTGACCCCGACGCCTTGCCCTATGACGATTGAGCCCCTGGCCGACTGAGTTCGGCCATACAGCCTTCCAGGCACCATTTTTTAGCAGGAGAAAGCGTGATGAAGCGAGTGCTGGAGATACGGAGCTATCGGCTCAAGGCAGGGAGCCGTGCTGCGTTTCATCGGCTGGTCAGCGAGCAGAGTCTGCCCTTGCACCTTGCCTGGGGGATGGATGTGGTGAGCCATGGTCCCTCCTTGCATGATCCGGACGCCTATTTTCTGATGCGGGCCTACGATGACCTTGAGCATCTGAACCGCTCCCAGGCGGCATTCTATGGGACTGAGGCCTGGCAAACCGAGAGAGGCCATCGTTGCGCTGATCGAGGGTGACGCAAATACTGTGATCTGGTTGTCAGACGCGGCCATAGAGGCGCTGCGTACTGGCTGATATTGCTAAGGTGCATCTGCGGTGACATATTGTTTTTCTGGGCTTTTACCGGCTTTGGATGGCCGTGCTACACTGGCCGGCCAAGATCCTGACCCCGTGGGGCAGGTGCCTTTTCAGTTAACGCCGGAGGTCAGATGCATTGCCCTTTCTGTAGTGCCGTTGATACCAAGGTGATCGATTCCCGTCTGGTGGCAGAAGGCCATCAGGTGCGCCGCCGTCGTGAGTGCCTGCTCTGTCATGAGCGCTTCACCACCTTCGAGATGGCCGAGCTGGTGATGCCTCGCGTCATCAAGTCCAACGGCTCCCGTGAACCCTTCAATGAAGACAAGCTGCGTGCCGGCATACTGCGGGCTCTGGAGAAGCGGCCGGTAAGCATGGAGGCCATCGAGAAGGGGGTCAACCACATCAAGTCCCGGCTGCGGGCCACAGGTGAGCGCGAAGTTGCCTCCCAGCTGGTGGGCAATCTGGTGATGGATGAGCTCAAGGGCCTGGACAAGGTCGCCTATATCCGCTTTGCCTCCGTCTATCGCAGCTTCGAAGACATTCGCGAATTTGGTGAAGAGATCGCCAAGCTGGAGAAGTAAACCCGCTTGCCGGTTGCTTCATCGATCCTATTTTCTCGCCTGAAACGGGAGCCCATATGTTTAGTCAAGATGATTACCAATGGATGAGTCGGGCCCTCGAACTGGCCCGCCGCGGCCGCTATACCACGGCGCCCAATCCTTGCGTCGGCGCTGTGCTGGTGAAAGCCGGCGTTGTGGTCGGTGAGGGATGGCACAAGCGTGCCGGCGAGCCCCATGCCGAGGTCTATGCCCTGCATGCCGCCGGTGAGCAGGCCCGTGGCGCCACCGCCTATGTGACCCTGGAGCCCTGTTCCCACCATGGCCGTACCCCGCCCTGCGCCGAGGCGCTGATCAAGGCCGGGGTGACCCGGGTGGTCGCCGCCATGGTCGATCCCAATCCCGAGGTGGGTGGACGCGGGCTGCGCATGTTGTCTGAGGCCGGCATCAAGACCGACTTCGGCCTGCTCAGCGCCGAGGCCGAGGCACTCAATCCGGGCTTCTTCAAGCGGATGCGCACCGCCTTCCCGCAGGTGACGATCAAGCTCGGCGCCAGCCTGGATGGTCGCACCGCCATGGCAAGCGGCGAGAGTCAGTGGATCACGAGCCCCCTGGCCCGTGCCGATGTGCAGCGACTGCGGGCCCGTCACGATGCGGTGCTCTCCAGTGCTGAAACCGTGCTGGCCGACGGAGCCTCGCTGACCGTGCGCTGGGACGAGTTGCCCCCCTCGGTCAAGGCCAGCTACCCCAAAGAGACCCTGCGCCAGCCGCTGCGGGTCATCGTCGATTCGCAAAACCGGCTCACTCCGGACTTGCCCCTGTTCCAGAGCACAGGCCCGGTCTTGCTGGCCCGCCACAAGGCTGCCGGCGACTGGCCGGCCTGGGTGCAGCAGTTGGAGCTGCCGTTGCTGGATGGCAAGCTTGATCTGGTCAGCCTCTTCATGCTGCTGGCCAAGCAGCACATCAACTCCGTGCTGGTGGAGGCCGGGCCGCGGCTGTGTGGCGCCCTGCTGAACAAGGGGCTGGTGGATGAGCTGGTGCTCTACCAGGCGCCCAGACTGATGGGGGATGAGGGGCGTGGCCTGTTCCATCTGCCCGAACTTACCCGGCTGTTCCAGGCTCCCAAGCTCAACATCAAGGATGTGCGCATGGTCGGCCAAGATATTCGCATTACCGCCAAAATAGCCTGATTTATCAATGTTCAAGGGGGGCAGCGCCTGCCCCCGTCATCAGCAAGGTGATCTGCATGTTTACCGGAATTATCGAAGCGGTGGGAACCCTGGCCGAGCTGCGTCGGCAGGGTGAAGACATGGCTCTTACCGTGCACGCACCTGGTCTCGACTTCAGTGACGTCAAGCTGGGCGACTCCATCGCCACCAACGGCGTCTGCCTCACTGTGGTCGCGCTGGGCGACAAACGCTATACCGCCGACGTGTCGCTGGAAACCCTGTCGCGCACCGGCTTTGCCGAGGCCAGGGTGGGCGATCCCGTCAATCTTGAGAAGGCACTGATGCCCACCTCCCGCTTGGGAGGCCATCTGGTCTCCGGCCATGTGGACGGCATCGGCGAAGTGAAGAGCAAGTCCGCCAGCGGCCGCGCCATCGAATACTGGATCAAGGCGCCGACGGAGCTCTCCCGCTACATCGCCGAGAAGGGGTCGATTGCGGTGGATGGCATCAGCCTGACGGTCAACGCCGTGCAGGGAGACTTGTTCCGCTTGACGATAGTGCCCCACACCGTCCAGGAGACCACCATAGCGCGCTGGAAGCCGGGCCACAGGGTCAACCTCGAGGTGGATCAGATAGCCCGCTATCTGGAGCGACTGATGCAAGGCAAGGCACATGACAGCTCGTCATCGACCTTGACGCTGGAAAAGCTGGCCCAGTCCGGCTTCCTGTAGCGACCGATACCGCGGGAAAAACGCTTTTCTGTGATCTCGCTCCGATTGAAATGGGGCCTTGTGCCCCCATCTAGAGCAGAATAATTCCGTATCAAGCCGAGCCGGCAGGCTCAATCCCCGAAGCATGTTGATGGAGTAGCCCATGGCGCTGAGCACAACCCAGGAAATCATTGCCGATATCAAGGCTGGCAAGATGGTGATCCTGATGGATGACGAAGACAGGGAAAACGAAGGGGACCTCATCATGGCCGCCTCCTGTGTCCGCCCGGAGGATATCAACTTCATGGCCCGCTATGGCCGTGGCCTCATCTGTCTGACCCTGACCCGGGATCGCTGCAAGCAGCTGGCGCTGCCGCTGATGGTGGACCGCAACAATGCCCAGTTTTCTACCGCCTTCACCGTGACCATTGAAGCGGCCGAAGGGGTGACCACCGGCATCTCGGCTGCCGATCGCGCGGTGACCGTACAGGCTGCGGTCGCGCCCAATGCCAAGGCCGCCGATCTGGTGCAACCGGGTCATATCTTCCCGCTGATGGCGCAGGATGGCGGCGTGCTGACCCGCGCCGGTCACACCGAGGCTGGCTGCGATCTGGCCCGGCTGGCCGGTTACGAGGCGGCTTCCGTCATTGTCGAGATCCTCAACGAGGATGGCACCATGGCGCGCCGTCCTGACCTGGAGATCTTCGCCGAGCAGCACGGCATCAAGCTTGGCACCATCGCCGACCTCATCGAGTACCGCAATCAGCACGAGACCACGGTCGAGAAAGTGGCCGAGTGCAAGCTGCCTACCGAATATGGCGAGTTCGACCTCATCACCTTCCGCGACACCATCGACAACCAGGTGCACTTTGCCCTGAAGAAAGGCGAGATCCAGACCGAGCAGCCGACTCTGGTGCGGGTCCATCTGCACGACGTGCTGAGCGATCTGCTGCTGACCAACCGTCACGCCGCCCGCAGCTGGCCGCTGCCCAAGTCCATGGCACGCATCGCCCAGGAGGGCGGTGTGCTGGTGATCCTGGGGGCAGAGGCCCACGGCGAGGAGCTGCTGGCCCGGGTCAAAGGCTTTGAAGCTGCCGACAAGGGGCTGGCACCGGAAGGGGCCAAGTGGCAGGGCACCTCGCGCCGGGTCGGTGTGGGCTCCCAGATCCTCAAGACACTTGGGGTCGGCAAGATGCGGCTGTTGAGCTCGCCGAAGAAATACCATGCCCTCGGCGGTTTCGGCCTGGAAGTGGTGGAGTACGTGGGCGAATAAGCCTGATGCGATGAAATGGATATGAAACAAGGGATGACCTCGGTCATCCCTTGTTGTTTTGCCTTAGCGGCGACGGCGCAACCAGACAAGCGGCAACAGCAACAGGGCTCCGAGACCCATGGCGCCACCACCACCGCCAACATTTGAGGTCGTGGTGGTCGTTGTTGGGTCAGGGGTCTTGGTGGGTTCGCTGGTGAGGCTGATCAAGGCGGCTTCAAGACGCTGACTCGCGCCTCGCTCGTCAGTGACGGTGAGTTCTACCCCCTGCAGGCGAAGCGTGCCGACCGTGTCGTTGCCGTCGGCACGAAGGCGCAGGGCGCAGGTTTGGCCTGCTTCCAGACGGCCGGGACAGCCGTTGCTCATGGCCGGAGCATCACTGTAGACGCCGCTCAGGGTCACAGCCTGATTGCTGCGGTTGGCTAGCAGGTAGTCGGCCCAGCCACTGGTGCCTGAGGGCAGGACGAGGCCGCGGATCGTGGTCAGGGTAATGCCCTGCTGCTGCTCGGTGATCCAGTCACTGAAGGCAGGCGCGTAGACGTAGCCACCGGCGCTGCCGGTTGCACAGGGGAAAGCCCCGTAGCTGGTCACGCCGACCAGCTTGCCGCCATAAGTCAGCGGACCGCCACTGTCGCCTTTGCAGGTGTCCTGACCGGCCAGGCTGCCGGCAAAGATGTGGGTGGTGGTCGGGTCACCGTACCAGTAGTCCCGCTCCCCCCGATAGGCGAGATCCACTGCCAGCAGCTGCGGGCTGGATTTGGTCGCATCGGGGTCGGTGCCACCGTAACCAAGGGCATGCAGCATGGTCGTGCTCCACTGCCAGGTATCCTTGATGACTGGGTCTGCGATGGCGATGGGGGCCTGGGTGACCGGAGTGGCAAGGTGCAGCAGGGCCACATCCGAAGAGGATGGGGGCTCGCCGTTACCCAGATTGCTGAGCAAATTGACATAATACTCGGGGTGCATCAGCACCTGATCGACCTTGCTGCGAATGTGAGGTCGGCTCAGGTCTGTCACTCCGATGGCCACTTCCATGGTGCCGGACTGGGCATCCGCTACGCAATGCGCTGCGGTGAGTACCCACTGCTTGTCGATGAGGGTGCCGCCGCAGAAATTGCTCCAGTTGCCGTTGACGACTTCGCCGACTGCCACCATCCAGCTTGGGGCCGTCACGGCACTGCCGCCGATGATGCGCGGGCTACCACCACCGTCTGCCTGAACAGCCAATGGCAGCAGGCAGGCGACTACGATGCTGCTGCGTTTTAAATCCAACATACTGAACTCCTTGATGTTATTATTTTTAGCCCATGCCAGGGCCACGTATTATTAACAGGTCGGAGCAGTTAATAAAAAGATCAATAGCAGTCTCGTTGTCGAAACTGTGATGCATGTTTTTGTCCGATTCCCCTTTGTGCTAGAATGTGCGCACTTTTGACTCCGGCCCCTTTTGATTGCACAGATACAGGATTTCCAATGAAGGTTATCGAAGGAAATATCGCCGCTCCTGAGGCGCGCGTTGCTATTGTCGTTGCCCGTTTCAACAGCTTCATCAACGAAAGCCTGGTGGACGGTGCTGTGGACGTGCTGAAGCGTCAAGGTCAAGTCCAGGACAGCAATCTCACTCTGGTACGAGTGCCGGGCGCCGTCGAAATTCCCTTGGCTATCAAGAAGTTGGCCAAGAGTGGTCAATACGACGCCATCGTCGCGCTGGGCACCGTCATCCGTGGCGGCACCTACCACTTCGAGCTGGTGGCAAGCGAGAGCAGCAAGGGCATGGCCCAGGTAATGATGGAATATGAGATTCCGGTTGCCTTCGGCGTGCTGACCACAGAAAACATTGAACAAGCCATCGAGCGCGCCGGTACCAAGGCGGGTAACAAGGGTGCAGAGGCTGCACTGAGCGCGCTCGAAATGATCAACGTCCTGAAACAGCTGGACGTGTAACGAGGAGAAGTACATTGAAACCGTCCGAGCGCCGTAAAGCCCGCCATTGCGCCACCCAGGCCATCTACCAGTGGCAGATGACCAGGGCCAACGTGGGCGACATCGAAGAGCAGTTCAAGATAGATCAGGACACCAAGGGTGTGGACCTGAACTACTTCCGCGATCTGCTGTTCGGGGTAGCCCTCCACTGCAACGAGCTGGACAAGGTGTTTTCCCCTTTCCTCTCCCGTCCGCTGGAAGAAGTGGACATGGTGGACAAGGCGATCCTGCGTCTGGCGACCTATGAGCTGACCCGTCGTGATGATGTGCCGCCGCGCGTGGTGATCAACGAAGCGATCGAGTTGGCCAAGGCCTTTGCTGCCGATGACAGCCACAAGTTTGTCAACGGTGTACTGGACAAGGTGATCAAGACGCTGGCCAAGCGCTGATCCTGCTGTCCGTCAGCATTAAGAGAGGAGCCAGCCTAACCGCTGGCTTTTTACTGTATGGGTGAATTTGAGCTGATTGATAAGTACTTCAAGGTCCCCCACGCCCGCAAGGACGTGGTGATGGGCCCTGGAGATGACTGCGCCCTGCTGACCCTGCCGGCCGATACCCAGCTGGCGGTGAGCACGGATACCTTGGTGAGCGGCGTTCACTTCTTTCCCGACATGGATCCGGTGGATCTCGGCTACAAGGCGCTGGCGGTCAATCTGTCCGATCTTGCCGCCATGGGCGCCGAGCCGCGCTGGGTGTCGCTGGCACTGACGTTGCCGGCCATCAACGAACCCTGGGTCGCCGGCTTTGCCGAAGGCTTTCTCGAACTGGCCGAATACTACAACGTGGCGCTGGTGGGCGGGGACATGACCCGCGGCCCGCTCTCCATCACCGTCTCGGTGAAGGGATCCGTTCCTGCCGGTCGTGCCTTGATGCGCAGCGGTGCCAAGGCCGGTGATGGCATCTATGTCACCGGTACCCTGGGGGATGCCGCCTTGGCGCTCTCTCATCTGCTCGGCAAGCGGAGTCTCAACGAGAACCAGCTGGCGGCTGTGTTGCCACGGCTCGATCATCCTCATCCCCGCATTCTGGCAGGACAAGCCCTGCGCGGGCTGGCGAGCAGTGCGCTGGATCTGTCGGATGGGATTTCCTCGGACCTCGGCCATATCCTCAAGGCTTCCGGGGTGCGGGCCCAGATAAACCTTGGTCTGCTGCCCCTCTCGCCCGTGTTGCAGGATGCGGTCTCCGAGCAGGATGCCTGGCAACTGGCGCTGGCCGGTGGTGATGACTACGAGCTCTGCTTCACCGTGCCGGAGGAGCACCGCGGCGCGCTGGATACCGCGCTGGCCAACTGTGGCGTCAAGTTCACCCGCATCGGCCGTATTGTGGCCGGCGAGCCGGGCATCGACTACCTGAGCGGCGAGCAAGCGATTGACCTGCAGTTGAAAGGGTGGGATCACTTCGCATGACCTTTTTTATGATAAGGCCCGAGCTGAAAAGACTGGATCTAAAGAATCCGCTTCACTTGCTGGCAGTGGGGTTTGGCTCGGGTCTCTCGCCCAGGGCGCCGGGCACCATGGGGACGCTGGTCGCCATTCCGCTCTATCTGCTGGTGAGCGGCCTGGCAACGCCCTGGTTCATCGCCTTGCTGGCGGTGGGGTTCGTCGCGGGCATTCGCATTTGCCAGAGTGCCACCGATGCCATCGGCATGCCGGATCACGGTGCCATCGTCTGGGACGAGGTGATCGGTTTTGGCGTGACCATGATAGCGGCGCCGGCCGGTTGGGAGTGGGTGCTGGCCGGCTTCGTGCTGTTCCGGTTGTTCGATGTGTTCAAGCCCTGGCCCATCTCCTGGTTTGATCGCCGGATTCACGGCGGACTCGGCATCATGCTGGACGATCTCATCGCCGGTTTGTTCGCCCTGTTTTGTATGCAATTGCTGGCATACTGGCTGGGATGAATCTCCCCGCATGGGGGGAGCGCCAGTCTGGTGTTCCCCTATATAGCTCTGTTTAGTTTTCATTCACCGGCATATGCTGCCGTTAAAAAATCATTTCACATAAATATTCACTACTCATTCGAAGCTTAATGCTATTGTGCTTATAGTGATTATTCCCGCCTGTTGCGTCCTTGTTGAAAGTAAAAGCACTAAAAATACTTTTCAATGGTTATATAGTCTGGTTATGTGACATAAATCATCATTTATGACTGCTGTAATGGTCGCTGACTGCGCAAAGTATTGCGAAATTGTATAACTCGATCATTTACACTCGCGGTCAAACCGTCTAAGTTACTCGCGGGTTATTCCAAAAAAATGCAAAAAACCCGCCCGGATCGCTGGTTTCGCTGCCTCATGGATTGAGCGTTTATTACTCAAAAAAGCACTCAAGATCAGTACTCAAGGCACAACCGGCATCTGCGGCCGATTTACGGACGAATTATTTGGGACGGATGTCCCCCGCAGAGGTAAACATGTCCTTGCTCGAAGTGAAAAACTTGCGGATCGAGTATCCCTCCCGCTATGGGGTGCTGGCCGCGGTCAAAGATCTCTCTTTGTGTGTTGAAAAAGGGGAGATCGTCGGTGTGGTGGGCGAATCTGGCGCCGGCAAGTCCACCATAGGCAATGCCGTCATCGATCTGCTGAGCCCGCCTGGCCGTATCGCCCGTGGTGACATCTATCTCAACGGTGAACTCATCTCCGGCAAGAGCCAGAACGAGATGTGGGCCATCCGTGGTGCCCGCATCGGCTTCATCTTCCAGGATCCCATGACCTCCCTCAATCCGCTGTTCACCGTTGAGCAGCAACTGGTGGAGACCATTCTTGCCAATACCGAGCTCTCTCGCAACGCCGCCTTTGCCAAGGCGCTCGAGCTGATGGGCGCGGTCGGGATCCCGCAACCAGAATTGCGCATCAAACAGTATCCACACCAGTTTTCCGGTGGCATGCGTCAGCGGGTGGTCATCGCTATCGCCCTTTCCGGCGATCCCGAGCTCATCATCGCCGATGAACCGACCACGGCCCTCGACGTCTCCATTCAGGATCAGATCCTCCAGCTCATCCGCAACCTCTGCAAAGAGCGCCAGGTGGGCTGCATGCTGGTGACCCACGACATGGGCGTGGTTTCCAACGTCACCGACAAGGTGGCGGTCATGTACCGTGGCGATCTGGTGGAGTTTGGCACCACGGAGCAGGTGCTGGGCCGCCCCAATCACCCTTATACCCGCAGCCTCATCTCGGCGGTGCCACGTTCGGACGTCAAGCTGGTGCGCTTCCCGCTGGTCTCCTACATCGAGGATGCCAGTGCGCCGGATACCAATATCGATCTCAAGACCCACTGGCTCGGCCAGAGTCAGGACGAACGCGCCTACGAGGGGGCCCTGCTGCGGGTGGAGAACGTGGATCTGAGGTTTGTCACCAAGGACTCCATCTTCCCGAGCCGCCGCCAGTACGTGCGTGCCTGCAACAACATCAGCTTCGAGATCTTCGAAGGGGAAACCTTCGGTCTGGTGGGGGAGTCGGGTTCCGGCAAATCCACCATAGCCCGTGCCATCACCGGCCTCTATCCGCCCGATACCGGCAAGATCTTCTTCGAGGGGATCGATCTGACGGCTCTGAAAGGGGAGCACGAGCGCCGTCCCCTGCGTCGCCAGATGCAGATGGTGTTCCAGAACCCTTACTCCTCGATGAACCCGCGCATGAAGGTGCGTGACATCATCGCCGAGCCCATCCGTTTCCATAAGCTGGCGGGCAGCGAGAGCCAAATCGAGGGCATCGTCAACGACCTGCTCGATCACGTCGGGCTCGGCCGTGGTGCCGGGGTCAAGTATCCCCACGAATTCTCCGGCGGTCAGCGTCAGCGCATCTCCATCGCCCGCGCCCTGGCGACCCGGCCACGCTTCCTCATCTGCGACGAGCCCACCTCGGCGCTGGATGTGTCGGTACAGGCCCAGATCCTCAACCTGCTCAAGGATCTGCAGCAGGAACTCGGGCTCACCATGCTGTTCATCAGCCACGATCTGCCGGTGATCCGCCAGATGTGCGATCGTATCGGCGTGATGCAGCACGGTCATCTGGTGGAGGTGGCCGAGACCGAAAAACTGTTTACCAATGCCGAGCATGAGTACAGCCGCAAGCTGATTTCCCTCATGCCGGAGTTCAAGGGAATGTCCCGCGAGGGGCTGGAAATCGCAAGCTAGGAAAGCACCGGTTCGCCGGTTTGTCTGTCAATAAAAAAGCCAAAAGCATGGAGAAAGACATGAAGAAAGGATTATCCAAGATTGCCCTGGCGCTGTTCGCCGCTGGTTTCGCGTTTAACGTTTCCGCCGTCGACATCAAGGTCGCCGTTGCCTCGGATGCCACCTCGCTGGACCCGCAGGAGCAGCTCTCCGGTCAGACTCTGGAGATGTCGCACCTGGTGTTCGATCCCCTGATGCGTTACACCCAGGATCTGAAATTCGAGCCGCGTCTGGCCGAGAAGTATGAGCGTATCGATGACAAGACGGTGCGTTTCTTCCTGCGCAAGGGTGTCAAGTTCCACTCCGGCAATGACTTCACCGCCGACGACGTGGTGTGGACCGTCAACCGCCTGAAGTCTTCCGTCGACTTCAAGGCCATCTTCGATCCCATCGCCGAAGTGAAGAAGGTCGATGAGTACACGGTCGATCTGATCACCGCCAAGCCGTTCCCGCTGGTGCTGCAGACCGTTACCTACATCTTCCCGATGGACTCCAAGTTCTACACCGGCAAGACCGAGGCAGGCAAAGAGAAGGGTGAGATCGTCAAGAACGGCGACTCCTACGCCTCCACTCACGTCTCCGGCACCGGCCCGTTCAGCGTCAAGTTCCGTGAGCAGGGCGTCAAGCTCGAATATGCCCGCAACGCCAACTACTGGGACAAGGCCTCCAAGGGCAACGTCGAGAACCTGACCGTGGTGCCGATCAAGGAAGATGCGACCCGTGTTGCCGCCTTGCTGGGTGGGGACGTGGACGTGATCTACCCGGTTGCGCCAAACGATCTGGAGCGCGTCAAGAATGGCAAGGACACCCAGCTGGTGACCCTGTCCGGTACCCGCGCCATCATCATAGAGCTGAACCAGAACACCAACCCGGCGCTGAAAGACAAGCGCGTGCGTCAGGCCATCAACTACGCCATCAACCAGGTGGGCATCGTCGAGAAGATCAACAAGGGCTTCGGTACTCCCGCTGGCCAGCTGAGCCCGAAAGGCTATGCCGGTCACAACGAGGCGCTCAAGCCCCAGTATGATCTGGTCAAGGCCAAGCAGCTGATGAAGGAAGCCGGCTACGAGCAAGGCTTCAAGATGAGCTTCATCTCCCCGGCTGCCCGTTACGTCAACGACGTCAAGATTGCCCAGGCCGTCTCCGCCATGCTGGCCAAGATCAACATCAAGGTGGATCTGAAGACCATGCCGGTGGCGCAATACTGGCCCGAGTTTGACAAGTGCGCCGCTGACATGCAGCTGATCGGCTGGCACTCAGACACTGAAGATACCGCGAACTTCTTCGAGTTCCTGACCTTCACCAAGGACGCCAAGACTGGCATGGGTCAGTACAACTGCGCCGGTTATGCCAACGCAGAGGCTGACAAGCTGGTGATGGATGCCAACGCCGAAACCGATCCGGCCAAGCGTGCCGCCATGTTGCAGAAGGTGGAAGCCATGCTGATCGATGACGCTGCCTATGTGCCGCTTCATTGGGAAGATCTGGCCTATGGCGCCAAGAAAAACGCCGATATCAAGCCGGTGGTCAACGTGATGAACTTCCCTTACTTCGGCGATCTGGTGGTCGGCAAGTAAGCGAAGCACCAAGGAAAGACGGGGCGGGGTGGTCAGCTGGCCACTCCGCCCACTAACAGAAGCCTGTGCCAAGACACAGGCCATGTAGAAGGACAAGCATGTTTACATTCCTGCTGAAACGGTTCTATCAGGCCGTGATAGTGATGTTCGTCATCAGCCTGGTCGCCTTCTCCATCCAGGACAACCTGGGGGATCCGTTGCGCGAGCTGGTGGGACAATCCGTCTCCGAAGCCCAGCGTCACGAATTGCGCGAGAAGATGGGCCTCAACGACCCTTTCCTCATCAAATACAGCCGCTTTTTGAAAAATGCGGTACAGGGGGATCTGGGTACTTCCTATTTCTTCAAGCGACCGGCCCTCGAGGTGATCCTCGACAAGCTGGTGGCTACCCTTGAGCTGGTGTTCGGCGCCGCCTTGATCATCGTTGTGGTCTCCATTCCGCTTGGGGTCTACTCCGCGATCCGCCAGCGCAGCATACCGACCAAGATGATCATGGCGGGGAGCAGTATCGGCATCTCGATCCCGGTCTTTTTGACCGCCATCATGCTGATGTACCTCTTCTCCATCCAGCTCGGCTGGCTGCCCGCCTATGGCCGTGGCGAGACCCGTAACCTGCTGGGCTGGGAGTCGGGCTTCTTCACCTGGGACGGTATCAAGCACCTGATCCTGCCCGCGGTATCGCTCTCTTCCATCATGCTGCCGCTGTTCATCCGGCTGGTGCGCTCCGAGATGCTGGAGCAGCTCTCCTCCGAGTACGTCAAGTTTGCCCGTGCCAAGGGGTTGGACAACAACAAGGTTTACTATCAGCACGCCCTGAAGAACACCATGCTGCCGGTCATTACCGTCGGCGGCGTGCAGATCGGCACCATGGTGGCCTATACCATACTGACCGAGAGCGTGTTCCAGTGGCCGGGGACCGGCTTCCTGTTCCTCGAAGCGATCCACCGGGTCGATACCCCGCTGATCACCGCCTACGTCATCTTCGTGGGACTGATTTTCGTGGTGACCAATACCCTGGTCGATCTGCTTTACGGGTTCATCAACCCGACCGTCAACCTGACCGCCAAGGGGTAACAGATGACCAATGCTGTGACTGTGAGCCGCTGTTTGGCATGGTGCAACCATGCAGGTCGTGTCATCAACCCGGCTATCTACCTGGCTACGAAGGGGTAAGCGCATGAGTAATGCTGTAACTGCGAGCCCAAGCCGTTGGGCTCGATTCAAGAACTCTGACATCGTCTACTACTTCCTGCGCGATAAAGTAGCCATGTTCAGCTTCGCCGTGTTCGTGGTGTTCGTGCTGGCGGCGCTGTTGGCGCCCTGGCTGGCGCCGCACAACGTCTATGACCAGACCAGTTTCGATCTGATGGATGCGGAGCTGCCGCCCTCCTGGCTGGATGGGGGCGAGGCACGTTTCTGGCTCGGCACCGACAACCAGGGCCGCGACATCTGGAGTACCATCCTCTACGGTGCCCGAATCTCGCTGACCATAGGGTTGTTCGCGGTGGGGCTGCAACTGGTGCTCGGTATCGTCATCGGGCTGATCGCCGGCTACTTCGGTGGTCGCATCGACAGCCTGCTGATGCGTTTTGCCGACGTACAGCTGTCGTTCTCCACCATGATGGTGGCCATCATCATCTCCGCCATCTTCCAGGCAACCTTTGGTTCCGAGTTCTACTCGAAGTTTGCCATCCTGATGCTGGTGGTGATCATCGGCATCGCCGAGTGGCCGCAGTACGCCCGGACGGTACGTGCCTCCGTGCTGGCGGAGAAGAAGAAGGAGTATGTAGAAGCGGCCAAGGTGATGGGGTTCCGCGCCCCGCGCATCATGTTCCGTCACATACTGCCGAACTGCCTGTCGCCCATCCTGGTGATCTCCACCGTGCAGGTGGCCAACGCCATCATGAGCGAGGCGGCACTCTCCTTCCTCGGGCTTGGTATGCCGGTGGATCAGCCATCGCTTGGGTCGCTCATCAGCGTGGGCTTCAACTACATCTTCTCCGGCTCTTGGTGGATCACTGCTTTCCCGGGTATCTGTCTGGTGGTGCTGGTGCTGGTCATCAACCTGCTGGGCGACTGGCTGCGGGATGTGTTCAACCCGAAGATCTACAAGGGCTGATAAAAACCAGTCCGCACACTTACTGCGAGGGCGTGATCAAGGCTCATGTGCTGCTCGGAATCCTCACGTATGTCTATACGCTCCGGTTCCTGCGCCGCTCTTCACCTTGCTGACGCCATTATCGCGACAGTGTGTGCACAGGTTTGAAATAATGGATAACAAGAAGGGCGCCATCAGGCGCCCTTCTTTCTTTGCGTGTCAATGTGCTGGGTCAGGCCTGCAGCCAGGCTTCGATGCTGGTTTGAATGCCAGTGCTGTCGAGTCCCAACAGCGCATAGATCTCCTCCTGGGTACCTTGCTCCACGAAGCGATCCGGCAGCCCCAGATTGAGCACAGGCTTGCACCGCTTGTTGCGCATCAGCAGTTCGTTCACCGCCGAGCCGGCACCGCCCATGATGGCATTGTCCTCTATGGTCACGAACTGGTCATGGTTGGTGGCAAGCGACAGCACCAGTACCTCATCCATCGGCTTGACGAAGCGCATGTCCACCAGGGTGGCATCGAGCGCCTCGGCGGCGGCCCTGGCTTGATGCAGCAGGGTGCCGAACGCCAGTATGGCGGTTCCCTGACCTTGGCGAATGACCCGGCCCTTGCCGAGCTCAAGTGCCGTCATCTCGCTCAGGATCTCGGTAGCGCAGCCACTGCCACGAGGGTAGCGCACCGCTGCGGGCTGGTTGCACTGATAGCCGGTGTAGAGCATCTGGCGACACTCGTTCTCGTCGGACGGCGTCATCACCACCATGTTGGGCACGGTGCGCAGGAAGCTGATATCGAACGCCCCCTGATGGGTCGGACCATCGGCACCCACCAGTCCGGCGCGGTCGATGGCGAACAGCACCGGCAGGTTCTGCAGCGCCACGTCGTGGATCAGCTGGTCATAGGCCCGTTGCAGGAAGCTCGAATAGATGGCGACCACGGGTTTCTTGTCGGCGATGGCAAGACCGGCGGCGAAGGTGACCGCATGTTGCTCGGCGATGGCCACGTCGAAGTAGCGATCCGGATACTGCTGGCTGAACTTGACCAGCCCAGATCCCTCGCGCATGGCGGGGGTGATGCCGACCAGCCGTTCGTCTTTGGCGGCCATGTCGCACAACCACTGGCCGAAGATGGCGGAGAAGGTCGGCTTGCCGCCGGCGCTCTTGGGCAGGGCACACTCATCGGGATTGAACTTGGGTACGGCGTGATAGCCGATGGGATCCTTTTCGGCGGGCTCGTAGCCCTTGCCCTTCTTGGTTTTGACGTGCAGCAGCTGCGGCCCCTTGAGGTTGCGCATGTTGCGAAGGGTCTCGACCAGGGCGTTGATGTCATGGCCGTCGATGGGGCCTATGTAGTTGAAGCCGAACTCCTCGAACAGGGTGCCGGGCACCACCATCCCCTTGAGGTGCTCCTCGGCCCGCTTGGCCAGCTCCTTGACCGGCGGCAGACCGGCCAGCACCTTCTTGCCCCCCTCGCGGATGGTGGTGTAGAGCTTGCCCGACATGATGCGAGCCAGGTGGTTGTTGAGCGCCCCGACATTCTCGGAGATGGACATTTCGTTGTCGTTGAGCACCACCAGCATGTCCTTGTGGACATCGCCGGCGTGATTGAGCGCCTCGAAGGCCATGCCGGCCGTGATGGCGCCGTCACCGATCACCGCCACCACCTTGCGCCCCAGCCCTTCGCTCTCGGCCGCCACGGCCATGCCAAGGGCAGCACCTATGGAGGTGCTGGAGTGGCCCACGCTGAGCACGTCGTACTCGCTCTCTTCCCGCCAGGGGAAGGGGTGCAGGCCATCTTTCTGGCGAATGGTGTGAATGCGCTCGCGCCGACCGGTCAGGATCTTGTGGGGATAGGCCTGATGGCCCACGTCCCACACCAGCCGATCGAAGGGGGTGTTGTAGACGTAGTGCAGCGCCACCGTCAGCTCGACTGTGCCAAGGCCGGAGGCGAAGTGACCGCTGGAGCGGCTCACCGAACGCAGCAGATACTCGCGCAGCTCTTCGCACAGAATGGGTAGCCGCTCTTTGGGCAGGGATCGCAACTCGACCGGCGTATCCGCGAGGGCCAGGTTGGGGAAATTGCTTATATCAACGCTCATATTGTTACTGTTATCCAGCGTTTAGTGGGTTCGCTCGATGATGTAATCGGCAAACGCTTCCAGAATGTCGGTATTGTAGGGCAAAGATTGCAAGGCTGTTAAGGCTTTACCGTGCAGTTCGCGAGCCAGCTCACGGGCATTGTCGAGTCCGAGCAGTGCTGGATAGGTGCTCTTCTCCTGTGCCAGATCCGAGCCTTGTGGCTTGCCAAGAGTGGCGGTATCGCCCGTAATGTCGAGGATGTCGTCCTGCACCTGGAAGGCCAGTCCGATGGCGGCTGCGTACGTTTGCAGTGCCGCCAGGGTCACGTCGTCCACGTCAGGCTTGCACAGAGCACCCAGTGCCACGGCGCATTCGATCAGGGCGCCCGTCTTGTGGCGATGCACCTGCTCCAGCTCGGGCAGGCTGATCTGGCGGCCTTCAGCCTGCAGATCCAGCGCCTGACCACCACACATGCCCAGATATCCCGAGGCGCGGGCAAGCGCGCTCAGCATGCGTACCCGGTTGGCCATTAGTTCGGTCGGCATGGGATGATCGGCCAGAATGGCAAAGGCCTGGGTCTGCAGGGCATCGCCGGCCAGGATGGCGGTGCCTTCGTCAAATGCCTTGTGCACGGTCGGTTTGCCGCGACGCAAGTCGTCGTTGTCCATGGCGGGCAGGTCGTCGTGCAGCAGGGAGTAGGCGTGGATGCACTCTACTGCGGCGGCTGGGCCATCCAGCAGCTCGCTCTTGACGCCCAGCATCTCGCCCACGGCGTAGACCAAGAAGGGCCGCACTCGCTTGCCGCCCAGCAGCAGGCCGTAGCGCATGGCATCGCGCAGACGGGGTGCCATGGCGGGCAAGGATTCAAGTTGTGCAGACAGACAGTCGTCAATACGTTGACGATGCAGACGGGAAAAGTCGTCCAGCGTCACTCATTCCTCTCCTTGCTCTGGCTGGAAGGGGGCCGCGTGCTCTGTGCCATCGGCCTGAGTCAGCAGGATCTGGATCTTCTGTTCGGCCTGTTCCAGCTTCTGCTGGCCAGCCCGCACCAGATGAACACCCTGTTCGAACTGCTTGAGCGCCTCTTCCAGCGGTAAGGAACCTTGTTCCAGTTGATGAACTATGGTCTCCAGCTCTTCCAGAGTGGCATCAAAACTCAGGCGGTCGATTTTTTTACTGGCCATGTTCATCCTCGGGGATTGAAAAAAACGGCTTATCTTAACATCGACGGAGGGCAGGGGGGAGGCTGAAAAGTGCGGTCGACTTAAACTCTCGGAAAAGTGGCCGATAATAAGCCATCTTGTGAACAAGGAAAAATGTGGCGGCCCTTGCCGCTGATGAGCCAATAGCAGAAAATTCAACAAATTGCAGACACAACAAATTCAGCTGACAGGAGTAGGGATGTGGATCTAGGTAGTCTGATTGGCATAGTGCTGGGATTTGGAGTCGTAGTGTACGGCATGCTGCTGGGGGGGCCCATGAGCATGTACGTCGATATGCCTTCCGTCTACATCACCATACTGGGTTCCCTCTTTATCTGCATGATGAAGTTCAACATCGGTCAGTTCCTGATGGCGTTCAAGGTGGCAGGCAAGGCGTTCATCTACAAGGGCGACAAGCTCGACGATCTCATCATCAAGGCGGTTGAACTGGCAGATGCGGCCCGCAAAGGGGGGTTCTTGGCGCTGGAAGCCGCCGAAGTGCCGAATGGCTTCATGAAAAAAGGTATCGACATGCTGGTGGACGGGCACGACGCCGATGTCATCCGCGCCGTGATGGAGAAGGACATTGAGCTCACCGCCGAACGGCACGTCATCGCCATCAAGGTCTTTCGTGCGTTAGGGGATCTGGGGCCCGCCATGGGCATGATAGGCACGCTCGTGGGACTGGTCGCCATGCTGGCCAACATGAGCGATCCCAAATCCATAGGCCCTGCCATGGCGGTGGCCTTGCTCACCACACTCTATGGTGCCATTGAGGCCAACATGATTGCGATCCCCATCGCCGACAAGCTGGAGCTGCGTAGCGGTGAAGAGCAACTGAGCCGCTGTCTTGTGCTGGACGCCATCATGGGCATTCAGGATGGTCAGAACCCGCGGGTGATACAATCCATGCTGCAAAATTACCTGAACCAGTCCAAACGCAACAATGGCAGCGAGTAATCCCCATGGCTAAGTGCAAGTGTCCGCCACCTGGTCTGCCCGGTTACATGGGCACCTTTGCCGATCTGATGTCGCTGTTGATGTGCTTCTTCGTGCTGCTGCTCTCCTTCGCCGAGATGGATGTGCAAAAGTTCAAGCAGATCGCCGGCTCCATGGAGAAGGCGTTCGGGGTACAGAATATTTTGGAGGTCAAAGACATCCCCAAAGGGACTTCTGTCATCGCTCAGGAGTTCAGGCCGGGTCGCCCCGAGCCGACGCCTATCGATACCATCATGCAGCAGACCATCGACATGACCCAGACCGAACTGGATTTCCAGCCCGGTGATGCCGATCAGGCCGGAGGCCATGACAAAAGCGAAGACAAGCTGGTGGGGGGGGATACCCAACAGAAAGCGCAGAAACAGCAGGAGCAGTCCAACGCGCTGGCCAAGGAGCTGGCGGAACAGATGAAGGCGCAGATCCAGGATGGCGCCATAGAGGTGGAGGCGCTGGGTCAGCAGATTATCATACGGATCCGCGAGAAAGCGGCTTTCCCGGCCGGTTCCGCCTTTCTGCAGCCCCAGTTCTGGCCCGTGGTGCGCAAGGTGGCGACGCTGCTCAAGGATGTGCCAGGGGAAATTACCATCTCGGGTCATACCGATAATGTGGCCACCGAAGATGAGTTGTTTCAGTCCAACTGGGAGCTCTCTTCCCAGCGTGCGGTGGCGGTGGCCCATCAGATGATCAAGGTACCCGGCTTCGATGGTGGGCGACTGGTGGTGCAGGGCATGGCGGATTCCCAGCCGCTGGTGCCGAACACGACCCCGGAAAACCGGCGCATGAACAGGCGGGTGGAGATCGCCATCATGCAGGGTAAACCGACAGTATCGGCGCCAATCGGCGTCTCTGAGCAGAAGTAGTATTGATGGCAAATCGCGATCCGGCTCGCAGGGACTGACATGGATTTTGTGCCAGCTTCATATTAAGATGCCTCATCCGAACCGATAGCTGCGGCTCTCTTTGATAGCCGCAGCTTCTCTTTTCAAGCAACCCAGGTTTCGACTATGAATCATACTCCGATGACTGTTCGCGGCGCTGAAAAGCTGCGTCAAGAGCTCGATTATCTGAAGAGCGAGCTTCGTCCGCAGATTATCGAAGCGATTGCAGATGCCCGTGAACATGGTGATCTGAAAGAAAACGCCGAGTACCATGCTGCCCGTGAGCAGCAAGGCTTCTGTGAAGGCCGTATTCAGGAAATTGAGAGCAAGCTCTCCAACGCCCAGGTGATCGATGTCACCAAGATGACCAACAATGGCCGCGTCATCTTCGGGGCGACCGTGACCCTGCTGAAAAGCGAGACGGAAGAAGAAGTTGTCTACCGTATCGTGGGTGACGACGAATCTGACATCAAACAGAACATGATTTCGGTAAACTCGCCCATCGCCCGTGCCCTGATTGGCAAGGAAGTGGATGATGTTGCCATCGTCAAGACGCCTGCCGGTGATGTGGAGTACGAGATCCTGGAAGTTGCCTACCTCTGAGGTAGGGTCATGCCAGCAACAGGGGAGCCCGGCTCCCCTGTTTGTATTTAGCGGGGTTGGTAGGCCTGGGTGAAGGCATCCTGATGGCGCTCGAACATCCAGCTGCGCAGTTGCTCAAGATCCGGCTTGGCCATCTGGAAGTGCAGTGCCCAGCCTTGCACGCCATTGCGCTGGTGGATGTGCCTGACCAGCTCGGCGCAGAGGGGCAGCGGGGCCAGTTCCTGAATGAGCAAGGTGCCGCTGAGGGTGGCGCCGACCGTCAGGCCGGTGGGCAAGCCCTCCACCACCAAGCCGTCCAGCGACAGGCTGTGCACCAGATACTCGGCATCGGCCACCTTCAGACGCGCCTTTTGGTCGAGGCGCCAGGCGCGCAGATGGGGATAACCCAGCTCCTTGATGACGGGCGCGGCGATGCGTGGCTCGACAAAGCCATCGTCTCCCTGGGTGAAACGCAGCGGAAAGCGGAGTTGGTGCCCGGCGAAGCGGGCTTCGAGCACCAGTTGATCGGCGCGTTGCAGCAGTCCGAGCAAGGGAGTGGCGAGATAACCGCTCAGGGATTGTCCGGCGGCCGTCTCCTGATTGCTCCCCAAGTCCCGTAACATGGCCAGTTCATCTTCGGTGAGAATCTGATGGTGATCCATAGCGGGGTGTCCACGAGTATTCATCGCAGGTTAAGGGCCTGGAGACTACTTTGGCAAGCGACTTGGGAAGAAGGGAAATGAAGGAAAGAGCGAGGCTCTTTCCTGTTACTTGCGGGGCAGTTGGATTTTCGGCTCGTTGGCCTGACGATAGATGGTCAGCACGTGGCCGATGCTCTGTACCTTGACCGCGCCGGTTTCACGGACAATTGCATCCATAACCAGTTGTTTCATCTCACGATCTTCAGACGCAACCTTAACCTTGATCAACTCGTGGTAGTTCAGGGCCAGATCGATCTCGGCCAGTACGCCTTCGGTCAGACCATGTTGACCCAGCAGGACAACGGGCTTCAGACTGTGGGCAAGGCCCTTGAGGTACTGTTTCTGTTTATTGTTGAGAATCATGGCAATTTCTTCATAAGTCAGGGTTGAAAGGGGCGTATTCTACCCCCACTTAGCCCTTAATACTAATAACCCTTGTGGTTTTTTAAAGTCGACAATCATGACCCAGAAAAAACGTTCCCCCAGCTCAAGCCGCTGGTTAAAAGAACATTTCGACGATCAATACGTCAAAAAAGCCCAGAAGTTGGGGCTGCGTTCCCGCGCTGTTTTCAAGATTGATGAGATCCAGGGCAAGGACAAATTGCTCCGTACCGGCATGACAGTGGTGGATCTGGGGGCGGCCCCGGGTGGCTGGTCCCAGTTTGCCGTTGAGCAGGTGGGTGACGATGGACGGGTCATCGCGTGTGATATTTTGCCGATGGATCCCATTGCCGGTGTCGATTTCCTGCAAGGGGACTTTCGGGAGGAAACTGTACTCGGTGCCTTGCTGGCCCGTGTCGGTCCGGACAAGGTGGACCTGGTCATGTCTGATATGGCGCCCAATATGAGTGGCACCCAGCAGGTGGATCAGGCCCGCGCCATGTACCTGGTCGAGCTGGCGCTCGACATGTGCAACCAGGTATTGCGCAGTAATGGCAGCTTCGTGGTGAAGGTATTCCAGGGAGAGGGGTTCGATGCCTATCTCAATGAAATTCGTAAGCTTTTCTCTGCTGTCAAGATTCGTAAACCAGACTCGTCTCGTGCCCGTTCACGAGAAGTCTACATTGTGGCTACCGGTTTTAAACTGTAGTACCCTAACCTTCATCGTTAACTGTCAGTCTGCGAGGTCATTGATTTGAGTGACATGGCGAAAAACCTAATCCTGTGGCTGGTCATCGCCGTCGTGTTGATGTCGGTGTTCAATAGCTTCAGCCCCAGCGATACCACCAGTCGCCAGCTGGACTATTCCAGCTTCGTTAAAGAAGTGACCCAAGAGCAGATCCGTGAAGTACGGATGGATGGCAAGGTCATTAATGGCGTCAAGCGCACTGGTGAACGCTTCACCACCATCATACCGGCGCCGGATCCCCAGCTGCTCAACGACATGCTCAATCACAATGTCAAAGTGATGGGTGAGAAGCCGGAAGAGCCGTCTTTGCTGACCTCTATCTTCATCTCCTGGTTCCCGATGCTGTTGTTGATCGGTGTCTGGGTCTTCTTCATGCGTCAGATGCAGGGCGGTGGTGGCAAAGGTGCCATGTCGTTTGGCAAGAGCAAGGCTCGTCTGATGAGCGAAGATCAGATCAAAACTACCTTTGCCGACGTCGCAGGTTGCGATGAGGCCAAGGACGAGGTGAAAGAGCTGGTCGACTATCTGCGCGATCCGAGCAAGTTCCAGAAACTGGGTGGCAAGATCCCCACCGGCGTATTGCTGGTAGGCCCTCCCGGTACCGGTAAGACTCTGCTGGCCAAAGCCATTGCCGGCGAGGCCAAAGTGCCGTTCTTTACCATCTCCGGTTCTGATTTCGTAGAAATGTTCGTTGGTGTCGGTGCCTCCCGGGTGCGTGACATGTTCGAGCAGGCCAAGAAATCTTCCCCCTGCATCATCTTTATCGATGAAATCGATGCGGTTGGTCGCCAGCGTGGTGCCGGTTTGGGTGGTGGTCACGATGAACGTGAGCAGACTCTCAACCAGATGCTGGTCGAGATGGATGGTTTTGAAGGTAACGAAGGCATTATCGTTATCGCTGCAACTAACCGTCCCGATGTACTGGACCCTGCCTTGCTGCGTCCAGGCCGTTTCGACCGTCAGGTTGTGGTGGGTCTGCCGGATGTCCGTGGTCGCGAACAGATCCTGAAAGTGCACATGCGCAAGGTTCCGTTGGCAGATGACGTCAATGCGGCGCTGATTGCCCGTGGTACCCCAGGTTTCTCCGGTGCTGACTTGGCCAACTTGGTCAACGAAGCGGCTCTCTTCTCTGCACGTGAAAGCCGTCGTGTGGTCTCCATGGCCGAATTCGAGAAGGCCAAGGACAAGATCATGATGGGTGCTGAACGTCGCTCCATGGTGATGAGAGACTCCGAGAAGGAGATGACTGCGTATCACGAAGCCGGTCACGCTATTATTGGCCGTCTGGTGCCGGATCATGACCCTGTCTACAAGGTCTCCATCATTCCGCGCGGTCGTGCGCTGGGTGTGACCATGTACCTGCCGGAGCAGGATCGCTGGAGCCACTCCAAGCAGCACCTGGAGTCGATGATCTCCAGCCTGTACGGCGGTCGTCTGGCGGAAGAGCTGATCTACGGTGCCGAGAAGGTATCGACCGGTGCGTCCAACGATATCGAGCGTGCGACCGACATCGCCCGCAAGATGGTCACCCAGTGGGGCATGTCCGAGCGTCTCGGCCCCATGCTCTATGCGGAAGAAGATGGCGAAGTGTTCCTCGGTCGCAGCATGGCCAAGGCCAAGCACATGTCCGACGACACGGCGCGCGTCATCGATGCCGAGGTCAAGCAGGTCATCGATCGCAACTACGCCCGTTCCAAGCAGATCCTGCTGGACAACATGGACGTGTTGCACACCATGAAAGATGCGCTGATGAAGTACGAAACCATCGACGCCAAGCAGATCGACGATCTGATGGCCCGTCGCGAGGTGCGTGCTCCCAGCAACTGGCATGACGAGCACAGCGACACGCCGCAAGGCGGTGCCACTGTCGCGGCGGATGCCAAACCGGCAGTGACCGACGTGGAGCCGGTGGCGGATGTCGACATCGACAAGGCCAACGATCTCCCGGCCAAATAAATCGTGATGATGCAAACCCCGGGCTGGTCCCGGGGTTTTTCTTTATGTAAATGGAAGCGAAGATGCAGCTAACCAGCAAGGGGCTCAGCCTCTCCCTCGATCGTCCCCATGTGATGGGGATCCTCAATGTGACACCTGACTCCTTCTCCGATGGCGGCAATTTCAATCAGATTGACCGGGCCATGGCCCATGCTCGCCAGATGATCTCCGAGGGGGCAACACTTATCGACATCGGCGGGGAGTCGACGCGTCCGGGTGCCCCCGACGTAAGCGAGCAGGATGAGCTGGACAGGGTGATCCCCGTGGTCGAGCGGATGGTCGCCGAGCTGGATGTGATGATCTCCCTCGATACCTCCAAGGCCGCCGTGATGCGGGAAGGCTGCAAGGCGGGGGCCCACCTTATCAACGACGTGCGGGCCTTGCTCGAACCCGGTGCCCTGGCCGCCGCCGCAGAAGCTGATGTACCCGTGTGCCTCATGCACATGCAAGGCCAGCCGAGAACCATGCAGGCCGAACCCCACTATGACGACCTGCTGGGGGAGGTGAGGGCCTTCTTCGACGAACGCATCGCCGCCTGTCTGGCCGCCGGGATAAGGCGTCAGCAGCTGTTGCTGGATCCGGGCTATGGTTTTGGCAAGACGCTGGCGCACAACTATCAACTGCTGGCCTGGCAGGAGAAGTTGCTCGATTACCAGCTTCCGCTCTTGGTCGGTATGTCGCGAAAGTCTATGATAGGCAACCTGCTCGGTCGCTCGGTTGATGAACGGTTGGCCGGCAGTCTGGCCTGCGCCCTCATCGGGATGCAGCATGGTGCCCGGATCATCCGGGTGCACGATGTGCGAGAGACCATGGATGCCCTGCGCGCCGGCTGGATGGTAATGACGGGACAAGATTTCATATCCAAATAAAAAACGAGAACAGACAATGGCAAGAAAGTATTTTGGCACCGATGGTGTCCGCGGCAAGGTTGGCGAATTCCCGATCACCCCTGATTTCGTGATGAAACTGGGTTGGGCCGCGGGCAAGGTGCTCTCCAAGAAGGGCACCCGTAAGGTGCTGATCGGCAAGGACACCCGCATCTCCGGCTACATGCTGGAGTCCGCGCTCGAAGCAGGTCTCTCTGCCGCCGGTCTCAAAGCGATACTGATGGGCCCCATGCCCACCCCGGCCGTTGCCTACCTGACCCGCACCTTCCGTGCCGAGGCCGGCATCGTCATCAGCGCCTCCCACAACCCTTACTATGACAACGGCATCAAGTTCTTCTCCGCCGATGGCACCAAGCTGCCTGACGAGGTCGAGATGGCTATCGAAGCCGAGCTGGATCACGAGATCAAGTGCGTCGAGTCTGCCGATTTGGGCAAAGCCGTGCGCATCGAGGATGCGGCGGGTCGTTACATCGAGTTCTGCAAGAGTACCTTCCCCTCCCATCTGAGCCTGGAAGGGCTGAAAATGGTGGTCGACTGCGGCAATGGCGCTACCTATCACATAGCCCCTTCCGTCTTCCGCGAGCTGGGCGCCGAGGTGATAGCCATCGGTTGCAGCCCGGATGGCCTCAACATCAACGATGGTGTTGGCTCTACCGCTCCCGAGGCACTGGCAGCCAAGGTGCTGGAGTGCAAAGCGGATCTGGGCGTGGCCTTCGACGGTGACGGCGATCGCCTGGTGATGGTGGACCACACGGGTTACATCATCGACGGTGACGAGATCCTCTACATCATCGCCCGCGATGCGCTGCGCAACGGCCGCCTCAAGGGCGGGGTCGTCGGTACCCTGATGGCCAACATGGGCCTGGAGCTGGCGCTACAGACTCTGGGGATCCCGTTCGCCCGTGCCAAGGTGGGTGACCGCTACGTGCTGGAGATGATGAACGAGAAGGGCTGGCGTATCGGGGGGGAAAACTCCGGTCACATCATCTGCCTGGATCAGACCACCACAGGGGATGGTATCGTCGCCGCCCTGCAGGTACTGATGGCCATCTGCACCGCCGAGATGCCGCTGGCCAAGCTGCGTTCCGGTATGAGCAAGTTCCCGCAGGTGCTGGTGAACGTCCGTTTTGCCGAGGGCAAGGATCCGCTGGCGGCTGATGCCGTCAACCAGGAAGTAGCCCGAGTGGAACAGGAGCTGGCTGGCCGTGGCCGTGTTCTGCTACGCAAATCCGGTACCGAACCTCTGATCCGGGTCATGGTGGAAGGTGAGCATGAGCAGCAGGTGCGTGACATGGCACAACGCATTGCTCAACAGGTCGAATCGGCGTTTTAATGAACAAAGTGGGCGGCTTTTTAGCCGCCCTGGTTGTATCTTGTTCAAACGATTCGAAAATTCAAAAATAGCGCTTGTCAGCTGACAATCCTCTGGATATTATCAGCCCCGCTTTCGCAAGGGAGTTGCCGATGGGACATCGCAAGCCGTTTGTAGCCGCCAACTGGAAGTTACACGGTAGTAGGTCGCAGTTAGAGCAGTTTACTGGCCAGTGCCTGCTAGGCATGGATGAGCGAGTAGATGTGGTCTTGTGTCCATCCCATGTGCATCTCGACTTCACGGCCGCGCTGCTCAACGAGCAGAAGGTGATGAAGTTGGGGGCTCAGAATGTGAGTCAGCACCAGGCTGGCGCTTACACGGGTGAAGTCTCGTGTCAGATGCTGGTTGAGGCAGGGTGTCGTTACGTATTGGTAGGACACTCCGAGCGCAGGCGTCTCTTTGGTGAGACCAGCTTTATCGTCGCAGAGAAGTTTGCGGCAGCCAGATCTGCAGGCTTGATCCCCATCCTCTGTTTGGGTGAATCGGGCGCGGCGAGGCAGGCGAGAAGAACCTTCGAGGTGATCGCCGAAGAGCTGGACATCGTCATAGAGAAAAATGGCGCGATGGCTTTCGATAATGCTATCATCGCCTACGAGCCGATTTGGGCTGTAGGTACAGGTAAATGCGCCACACCCGAGCAGGCACAAGAGGTTCATTCCTTTATACGTGGTCGCTTGGCGGAGGATACTCCGGTAATAGGTGAGAAAGTTAGAATCATCTATGGTGGGAGCGTGACACCGACCAATGCGAGAGATTTGTTTGCCCAGCCCGACATTGATGGCGGCCTGATTGGTGGAGCGAGTCTCGATGACAAGACGTTTTTAGGAATTGTTGAAGCGGCAAAGGGTGCAAGTTAAATGTACGAAATTCTTTTAGTCGTTTATCTGCTGGTTTCACTGGCTCTGATTGGTCTGGTGATGATTCAGCAAGGTAAAGGGGCTGACATGGGCGCCTCCTTCGGCGCAGGGGCATCGAATACCGTATTCGGCTCCGGTGGATCAGGCAGTTTCCTGACCCGAACAACAGCAATTTTGGCTACTCTGTTCTTTCTGATTAGCTTGGTGCTCGGCTCTATGTCCAGCAACAAGGTCAAGCAGGGTAGTGAATGGGAAAATCTGCAACAAACCAAACAGGTTGAGCAGACCAAAGCGCCAGTAAAGAAAGACACTGACGTTCCCGAATAAGTGAGTTTTGCCGTGGTGGTGGAATTGGTAGACACGCTATCTTGAGGGGGTAGTGCTCTAGGGTGTGCGGGTTCGAGTCCCGCCCACGGCACCAATTAAGTAGTGAGCTCGGGTAACCGGGTATATTATAGTCAGTCAGTCTTGTGTGAAGAGAATGAACTGGCTATAATCTCGCACGATTTCGGACGCGGGGTGGAGCAGCATGGTAGCTCGTCGGGCTCATAACCCGAAGGTCGTCGGTTCAAATCCGGCCCCCGCAACCAAATTTCACGCATTTCCTACGCTCAGGAAGGCGGTCGCTGCGAGGCGACAATCAGGGTAAAGCGCCAAGCCCCGATTTGACATCGGGGCTTTTTGTTATGTGCGATTTACTCTGAATCGATCTCTATCTGGGCTTTATGCCCTTTTTTTGTTTTTCGGAGGGTGACTTTGGCTACGTTGGAACAACGTTTGACCGATCTGCTCGAGGCTCCGGTCGTTGCCTTGGGTTTTGAACTTTGGGGTATTGAGTTTATCCGCGCGGGTAACCACTCCACTTTGCGTGTCTTTATCGACGGCGAGAATGGTGTGACTGTCGAGAACTGTGCTGAAGTCAGCCATCAGGTTGGCGCCATCATGGATGTCGAGGATCCCATCACAGAAGAATACTTCCTGGAAGTATCCTCCCCTGGTCTGGATCGTCCGCTGTTCAAGGTTGCCCAGTTCGAAAAATACGTTGGCCAAGAGGCGGCGGTGCAGCTGCGGATGGCAACAAATAACCGCCGCAAGTTCAAAGGCGTAATCAAAGCTGTGCAAGGCGACATGATCACCCTGACAGTAGATGGTAAGGACGACGTGTTGGCTTTCACCAATATCCAAAAAGCGAACATAGTGCCGAACTTTGGTTAACGAGGCTATCGGATATGAATAAAGAGATTTTGCTGGTCGTTGACGCAGTATCCAACGAGAAAGCTGTGCCCCGCGAGAAAATTTTCCAGGCTCTGGAGACCGCGCTGGCGACTGCGACCAAGAAAAAATATGAAGGCGAGATTGAAGTTCGGGTCGAAATCGATCGCAAGACCGGTGACTACGATACCTATCGTCGCTGGGTTGTTGTGGCCGATCAGGCTGCAATGGAGAACCCGTACGGTGAAATCACCCTTGAAGCCGCTCAGATAGAGCAGCCCGAGATCCAGCTCGGTGACTATGTAGAAGACCAGATCGATTCTGTGACCTTCGACCGTATCACCACCCAGACCGCCAAACAGGTTATCGTGCAGAAAGTGCGCGAAGCCGAGCGTTCCCAAGTCGTTGACCAGTTCAAGGACAAGGAAGGCACCATCATCAGTGGTGTGGTCAAGAAGAGCAACCGTGACAACGTGATCCTGGATCTGGGCAGCAATGCCGAGGCCGTGATCTTCCGTGACGACATGCTGCCGCGCGAGACTTTCCGTCCGGGCGACCGCATCCGTGGCCTGCTCTACGCCGTGCGTCCCGAAGCCCGTGGTTCCCAGCTGTTCGTCAGCCGTTCCAGCCCGGACTTCCTGAAAGAGCTGTTCCGCATCGAAGTACCGGAAATCGGTGAAGAGATGATCGAAATCATGGGCGCCGCCCGTGACCCGGGCTCCCGCGCCAAGATCGCGGTGAAGACCAACGATCGTCGTATTGACCCGATTGGTGCCTGTATCGGCATGCGTGGTGCCCGTGTGCAAGCCGTCTCCGCCGAGCTGAGCGGTGAGCGCGCAGACATCGTTTTGTACGATGACAACCCCGCACAATACGTGATCAATGCCATGGCGCCCGCCGATGTGGCCTCCATCATAGTGGATGAAGACAACCACACCATGGACATCGCCGTGGAAGCCGCCAATCTGGCCCAGGCCATCGGTCGCAACGGTCAAAACGTGCGTCTGGCATCCCAGCTGACCGGTTGGGAGCTGAACGTCATGACCATTGAGGACATGCGTGCCAAGCACCAGGCCGAGAACGACCGCATCCTGACCCTGTTCACCAGCACCCTCGATATCGACGACGATTTCGCCGGTCTGCTGATGGAAGAAGGCTTCTCTACCCTGGAAGAGATCGCCTTCGTACCGGTCAACGAGCTGCTGGCCATTGATGGCCTGGACGAAGACATGGTTGAAGAGCTGCGCCAGCGCGCCAAGAATGCGCTGACCACCAAAGCTTTGGCCAAAGAAGAATCCTTTGAAGGTGTAGAACCTTCCGAAGATCTGCTCAATCTGAACGGCCTTGGCCGTGACATGGCGTATGCCCTGGCCGCTCGCGGTATCGGCACCCTGGAAGATTTGGCAGAGCAAGGCATTGATGACCTTGCTGATATTGAAGAGCTGACGGCAGAGAAAGCCGGTGAGCTGATTATGGCTGCTCGTAATATCTGTTGGTTCGGAGAAGAGCAGTCTGAGTAAGATCAAACGGAGGAAAATGAATGGCAGAAGTATCAGTCAAACAACTTGCCACTGACATCGACACACCGGTTGATCGTCTTCTCCAGCAGTTTGTCGATGCCGGTATCAGCAAGAGCAAGGCCGACGACATGGTCAGTGAGTCTGAGAAACAGACTCTGCTGACCCATCTGAAGAAACAGCATGGAGGTGACGAGGTCACCGCACCTGCCCGCATGACTTTGCAGCGCAAGACCAAGAGCACCATCAGTGTTCAGGGGACTGGCGGCAAAAACAAGGAAGTGCAGGTTGAAGTGCGTAAATCTCGCACCTACGTAAGACGCTCGGCGCTGGAAGATGAACAGCGCCAGGCGGAAGCCGAGGAAACAGCGCGTTTGGAAGCAGAAGAAAAAGCTCGTAGCGAGGCCGAAAACAAGGTTCGTCTCGATGCTGAAGAGAAGGCTCGCCGTGAGGCTGAGCAGGCTCGTCGTGAAGCTGAGGAAAAGGCGCGGATCGAGGCACAACAAAAGGCTCGACAGGCTCCACAGCCCGCCAAAGCAGCCAGTAGCACAGCTCAGCAAGAGGCAGAAAAGATGGCCAAGCGCGAAGCAGAAGAACTGAAGCGCCAACAGGATCAAACCGCTTTGCAAAAAGCAGAAGAACTCGCCGCGAAGAAAGCCGAAGAGGCTCGCGTCATGGCGGAACAAAACGGCCCTCGCTGGGCTGAAGAAGAAGCTGCTCGCGCCAAAGAGAGCAGTGACTATCATCTGACCACCAACAAGCATGCGCAAGCCGCAGAAGACGAGTTGGATCGGAAGGAAGAGACCAGCCGTCGTACCGCCGCCGCCGCCGTCAAGGCGCCGAAAAAGGCCGGTCGTCGTGAAGATGATCGCGACTCCCGCAACCCGCGTGCCCGTAAAGGCAAGCGCGGCAAGGTGGCCATGCCCAATGCCATGAAGCACGGCTTCAACAAGCCTGCTGCCGTGGTTAACCGTGACGTCGTCATCGGCGAAACCATCACAGTGGCCGAACTGGCCAACAAGATGGCCGTCAAGGGCGTGGAAGTCATCAAGGCGATGATGAAGATGGGCGCCATGGCGACCATCAACCAGGTGATCGATCAGGAGACAGCTCAGCTGGTCGCCGAAGAGATGGGTCACAAGGTTGTGCTGCGTCGTGAGAACGAGCTGGAAGAGGCGGTACTGTCCGATCGTGACGAGACCTCCGAAGCCAAGCCGCGCGCACCTGTCGTGACCATCATGGGTCACGTCGACCACGGCAAGACCTCGCTGCTCGACTACATCCGTAAAGCCAAGGTAGCTGCTGGCGAAGCCGGTGGTATCACCCAGCATATCGGTGCTTACCACGTCGAAACCGACAGTGGCATGATCACCTTCCTGGATACCCCGGGTCACGCGGCCTTTACCTCCATGCGTGCTCGTGGTGCCAAGTCGACCGATATCGTCGTTCTGGTTGTTGCTGCCGATGACGGCGTCATGCCGCAGACCATCGAAGCCATCCAGCACGCCAAGGCGGCTGAAGTGCCCATCGTGGTTGCGGTCAACAAGATCGACAAGCCTGAAGCCGATCCGGATCGCGTCAAGACCGAGCTGTCCCGTTACAACGTCATGTCCGAAGACTGGGGTGGCGACAGCCAGTTCGTTCACGTCTCCGCCAAGTCTGGCGAAGGCATCGACGACCTGCTGGAAGCTATCCTGATCCAGTCCGAAGTGCTGGAATTGAAAGCGGTTGTCGATGGCATGGCCAGCGGCGTCGTGATCGAATCCTTCCTGGACAAGGGTCGTGGTCCGGTTGCCACCGTGCTGGTACAAGAAGGTACTCTGCGCCAGGGCGACATCGTACTGTGTGGTCTGGAATACGGTCGTATCCGTGCCATGCGTGACGAACTGGGTCGTGAAATCAAGGAAGCGGGTCCGTCCCTGCCGGTGGAAATCCTGGGTCTGTCCGGGGTGCCGTCTGCTGGTGATGAAGCCACCGTTGTACGTGACGAGAAGAAGGCCCGTGAAGTGGCACTCTATCGTCAGGGCAAGTTCCGCGACGTCAAGCTGGCTCGCCAGCAGAAGGCCAAGCTGGAAAACATGTTCGCCAACATGACCGAGGGCGAAGTGTCCGAAGTGAACGTGGTGATCAAGGCCGACGTACAGGGTTCGGTGCAAGCGATTTGCGATGCGCTGGTCCAGCTCTCTACCGACGAAGTCAAGGTCAAGATCGTGGGCTCGGGTGTCGGTGGCATCACCGAAACCGACGCCACTCTGGCAGCGGCTTCCAGCGCCATCCTGGTGGGCTTCAACGTCCGTGCCGACGCATCTGCGCGCAAGGTCATCGAGTCCGAGAGCCTGGATCTGCGTTACTACTCCGTCATCTATGATTTGATTGACGAAGTGAAGCAGGCCATGAGCGGCAAGCTGGCTCCTGAGTATCGTCAGGAGATCATCGGTCTGGCTGAAGTGCGTAGTGTCTTCAAGTCACCCAAGTTCGGCGCCGTTGCCGGCTGTATGGTTACCGAAGGTGTGGTCAAGCGCTCCAACCGTATCCGTGTTCTGCGTGACAACGTGGTTATCTATGAAGGCGAGCTGGAATCCCTGCGCCGCTTCAAGGATGACGTCAACGAAGTCCGCAACGGTTACGAGTGTGGTATCGCGGTCAAGAACTACAACGACGTACGCGAAGGCGACCAGATCGAAGTTTACGAGACCATTGAAATTCAACGGACTCTGTAAGCCGAGAGTTAGACAAAATAGGGGGCCGCGGCCCCCTTTTATCGCAGGATAGAATATGGCCAGAGAATTCAGCCGGACCAACAGGGTCGGCCAGCAGATCCAGCGTGAAATCGCGCTGATCTTGCAGCGTGAGGTCAAGGACCCGCGCATCGGCATGGTAACCGTCTCGGACGTGGAAGTGTCCAAGGACCTCAACTATGCCAAGGTTTATGTCACCTTCTTGCAGCTGGATATCGATGCCGAGCGCATCGCGGAAGGGCTCAAGGGCCTGACCGAAGCGGCCGGCTACATCCGCAGCCTGCTCGGCAGCGCCATGCGCCTGCGGGTGGTGCCCGAGCTGCGCTTCTACTACGACCAGACCCTGGTCGAGGGGATGCGCATCTCCAACCTGGTGTCCAACACAGTGCGTGACGACAAGCGTCGCATGGCCGAAGCCGGCCGTGAAGAAGACGAAGCCGCACCGGATGATACAGAGGATAAAGCCTGAGATGTCTCGTAGACGCCGTTTCAAGGGTCGTGACGTACACGGCATCCTGCTGCTGGACAAGCCGACCGGTCTGACCTCCAACGATGTGTTGCAGAAGGTCAAGCGGATCTACAACGCCGCCAAGGCCGGTCACACCGGCGCCCTGGATCCGCTGGCGACCGGCATGCTGCCGATCTGCCTCGGTGAAGCCACCAAGTTCTCCCAGTATCTGCTGGAAGCGGACAAGCGCTATGAGGTGACCGCCAAACTGGGCGAGCGCACCAACACCAGCGACTCCGACGGCGAGGTGGTCTCCACCCGGCCGGTGAACGTGGCCGTGGGCACCCTGATCGAGTCGCTGGACCAGTTCCGCGGCCCCATCATGCAGGTGCCGTCCATGTACTCCGCCCTCAAGCACAACGGTCGCCCGCTCTACGAATATGCCCGCGAAGGCATAGAGATCGAGCGGGAAGCCCGCCCCATCACAGTGTTCGAGCTCAAGCTCATCAGCTTTGAAGGGGATGAGGTCAAGCTGGAGGTGCACTGCAGCAAAGGCACCTACATTCGCTCCCTGGTGGACGATCTGGGCGAAGTGCTGGGCTGTGGCGCCCACGTCACCCAGCTGCGCCGCACCCAAGTGGCCAGTTATCCCTATGAGCGGATGCTGACTCTGGAACAACTCGAGTGCATCTTCGAGCAGGCGAAGGCCGAGAGTATCCCGCCACGGGAACAGCTTGACCCCTTGTTGCTGCCGATGGATACCGCCGTGGCCGCGCTGCCCGAGGTGAACATGCTGGCGGCGGTGGCTGCCTATGTGAACCAGGGACAGGCCGTGCAGGTTGCCGGGGCGCCGCAAAGCGGCCAGGTCCGCATGACGGTCGGCCCTGAACGTGAGTTCATCGGGGTGGGCGAGATCGACGACGAAGGGCGGGTTGCCCCCAAGCGTCTGGTGCGCTACCACGACGATCACGACGAGGAGTGATCCTCCGGCGGTATCTGGGCGTCTTTCCCGTTGCGAAAAGTGACGGGGACGATTATGATACCGCCCTCATTTCACGGCTGAATTAGAGATTGGCTGTGAACCTTTAAACACTCTACTTGGAGTAATACCATGTCTCTAAATGCTGAGATCAAAGCTTCCATCGTTGCTGACAACGCTCGTTGCGCCAACGACACTGGCTCCCCCGAAGTGCAGGTTGCCCTGCTGACTGCCCAGATCAACCATCTGCAAGGTCACTTCAAAGAGCACGCTAAAGATCACCACGGTCGTCGTGGTCTGCTGCGCATGGTTTCCCAGCGTCGCAAGCTGCTGGACTACCTGAAGCGTAAAGATGTTCAGCGTTACGCTGCTCTGATCGCCAAGCTGGGTCTGCGTCGTTAATCGACCATCAGATTTCGCGAAAAAGGGGAACCTCAGGGTTCCCCTTTTTTATTGCGCGTCAGGCTGTTGCCGGCTTCACAGAATTTGTGTCACTGCTTACCTTTTGGTTCGAATCAAGTATACTTGCACGCGAATTTAAAGAGCCAAATTGTAAAAAGGAAATTCACGTGAATCCTATTGTAAAGTCATTCCAGTACGGTCAACACACCGTCACTCTGGAAACCGGTGTGATGGCCCGTCAAGCCACTGCGGCCGTTATGGTCAGCATGGACGATACCTGCGTATTTGTGACCGTAGTAGGCAAGAAAGAGGCCGATCACGGTCGCGATTTCTTCCCGCTGACCGTCAACTACCAGGAGCGTACCTATGCTGCTGGTCGTATCCCGGGTGGTTTCTTCCGTCGTGAAGGCCGTCCGAGCGAAGGCGAAACCCTCACCTCCCGCCTGATCGACCGTCCTATTCGTCCGCTGTTCCCGGAAGGCTTCCTCAATGAGGTTCAGGTGGTTGCCACCGTCATGTCCGTGAACCCGCTGGTTTCCCCGGACATCGTTGCCATGATCGGTGCCTCTGCTGCACTGGCCATCTCCGGCATCCCGTTCGGCGGTCCGATTGCGGCTGCTCGCGTGGGCTACATGAACGGTCAGTATGTGTTGAACCCGACCACTGCCGAACTGCCCCAGAGCGATCTGGATCTGGTGGTTGCCGGTACCGCCAACGCGGTACTGATGGTGGAATCCGAAGCGGCCATCCTCTCTGAAGAAGTGATGCTGGGCGCCGTTGTTTATGGCCACGAGCAGATGCAAGTCGTGATCAACGCCATCAACGAATTCGCCGCCGATGTGGGCACCCAGCCGTGGGACTGGACCCCGCCTGCGACCAACGAAGCGCTCAAGGCCAAGATTGCCGAGCTGGCGACCGCCGAGCTGGGTGAAGCCTACCGCATCACCGAGAAGGCCGTGCGTTACGCCGCCATCGGTGCCATCAAGCAGCGCGTGGTCGAGCAAGTGATCGCCGCCGGTGTGGAAGATGACGCCAAGAAGATTGGCGAAGAGTTCCACAGCCTGGAAAGCCGCATCGTCCGTGGCCGTGTGGTCCGTGGCGAGCCGCGCATCGATGGTCGCGATCCGGAAATGATCCGCGCCCTGTCCGTTGGCACCGGCATCCTGCCCCGTGCTCACGGCTCCGCCCTGTTCACCCGTGGTGAGACTCAGGCCATCGTCGTTGCGACCCTGGGTACCGAGCGTGACGCCCAGAACATCGACGAGCTGGCTGGCCACCGTGCCGACCGCTTCATGCTGCACTACAACTTCCCGCCGTACTGCGTCGGTGAGACCGGCATGATGGGTAGCCCGAAGCGTCGTGAAATCGGTCACGGTCGTCTGGCCAAGCGCGGCGTTGCTGCCGTGATGCCGAGCGCCGCCGAGTTCCCGTACGTGGTGCGCGTGGTCTCTGAAATCACCGAATCCAACGGTTCCTCCTCCATGGCTTCCGTCTGTGGTTCCTCCCTGGCGCTGATGGACGCGGGTGTGCCGATCAAGGCCTCCGTTGCCGGTATCGCCATGGGTCTGGTGAAGGAAGAAGAAGGTTTCGTCGTGCTGTCCGACATCCTGGGTGATGAAGATCACCTGGGCGACATGGACTTCAAGGTGGCCGGTACTACCCTGGGTATCACTGCGCTGCAGATGGACATCAAGATCGAAGGCATCACCAAAGAGATCATGGAGATTGCCCTCAAGCAAGCCCGTGGCGCTCGCCTGCACATCCTGAAGGTCATGGACGAGGCCATCCAGGCGCCGCGTAGCGAAATCTCCGATTTCGCACCGCGTATCCACACCATCAAGATCAATCCTGAGAAGATCAAGGATGTGATCGGCAAGGGTGGTTCCGTGATCCGCGCCCTGACCGAAGAGACTGGCACCAACATCGAGCTGGATGATGACGGTACCGTCCGCATCTCCGCCGTTGCCAATGAAGCCGCCATGGAAGCCATTCGTCGCATCGAGGCCATCACAGCCGAGATCGAAGTGAACCGCATCTACGAAGGCAAGGTTGTGCGTCTGGCTGACTTCGGTGCCTTCGTCAATATCCTGCCGGGTAAAGACGGTCTGGTACACATCTCCCAGATCACCGATGCCCGCGTGCAAAACGTGGCCGACTTCCTGAAGATCGGTGATGTGGTGAAGGTGAAGGTACTGGAAGTGGACCGTCAGGGCCGTGTGCGTCTCTCCATCAAGGAAGCGAATGCACCGACCGAAGCTGCCGCCCCGGTTGCCGAGGCTGTTGCTGTCGAGGCCCCTGCTGCCGAATAAGGCTGCCGTGCCGTTGAAGAGCCGACCTCAGGGTCGGCTTTTTTGTGTCTGCTCGGCAGCAGTGTTGTTTCTTATGAAGCCCTCTGTTACAACAATGAGCTTCCCGCGCGACGGGCAACAAGGAGCAGTATGATGTCGTGGGCTCTCCTCAGGCAGTTTCCCCCGCTGGTCTGGACCGTGATCCTGGGCACCTTCATGGTGCGCACCAGCTATTACATGGTCTGGCCCTTTCTCTCCATCTTGCTCTATCGGGAGTATGCCCTCTCGGCCACCGGCATAGGGGCCATGCTGGGAGCAAGCGCGGCGCTCTCCACCCTGATCAGCTTCTACGGCGGCTGGCTGTCGGACCGGCTGGGCCGGCGCAACATCTTGCTGGCTGGCTGCCTGGTGGCGCTGCTCTGCTATGGCTTGCTCGGTTTCTCCCACTCAGTACTCTGGCTCGGGGTAGGGGTGATCGGCAGCGGTCTCTCCTCCGGTCTCATCGATGCACCGGGCAAGGCGCTGATGGCCGACAGCCTCGCCTCGGCCAAGGCGCGCGAGCTGGCGCTGCATTTGCGCTACTTCCTGCTCAACCTGGGGGCGGCGATAGGGCCCTTGCTCGGGGTGACTCTGGGTATCAGTGCTCAGCAGCAGACCTTCCTGCTGCTCGCCGGCAGTTATCTGCTGCTGGGAGCCGCCTTCGTTTGGGGCTTTCGCGCTCTGAACGAGGACGCGCGGCGCGGTGGCGGTTTGGGTCTGCGGGCCGCCATCAAGGTGCTGTGGCTGGATCGGGGTTTTCTGCTGCTGGTGATGGCCAACCTGCTGATGGTGCTGGTTTACTCCCAGTTTCACTCACCCCTGGTGCAGTACCTGACGCGGGCCGAGACTCCCGAGGTGGCGCGGCTGGTCGCCATTTTGGTGACGATCAATGCGCTGACCGTCGTTTTACTGCAATTCCCGCTGCTGCATCTGCTCGCCCGCTGGCCGGGCAAGGTGCGGCTGCAGCTTGGCATCATGCTGTTTCTGGGGGCTCAGGTGCTGTTTGCACTGGGGGATCCCGCGCAGTGGTCGCACTGGATCGGGGCCGTGCTGCTGCTGAGCGTGGGGGAGACGATCCTGTTCCCGCTGCTCAACGTGCTGATCGATCAGATGTCGCCCCCTCATCTAAAGGGGAGCTATTTCGGTGCCGGTGCGCTGGCCGGGTTGGGTGGTGCCATAGGAGCCGTGCTGGGTGGCTGGATCCTGGAGCGATGGAGCGGACAATCACTCTACATACTGATGGCGCTGTGCTGCATGCTGACCTTCCTGTTGTACGAGTGGGGCGCACGTATCCCGCGCCCCGAGGTGGTGAAAGCCTGCTCCCGCGAGAGTTAGTGGGCCTCCTTTTGGTTGATTTGCTTCATCGCCTTCTTGGCGGCATACATGCGTTCATCAGCCAGCCGGATCAGGCTGTTTCCCTCGTCGAACTGGACCGGGCCCGTCTGCACCATGCCGATGCTGAGCGTCACGTCGCCGAGCTGTTCTGCCAGCGTACTGGTCAGTCGTTTCAGATAGACATCTCTGGCCTGATCCTCATTGCAGTTGGGCAGGATCAGACAGAACTCATCACCGCCGTAACGAAAGCAGCTGTCCTCCGTCCGCGATACTTTGCGAATGCAGGTGCCGACGATGCGCAGTATCTCGTCTCCCCGCTGATGCCCTTGACTGTCGTTGATCTGTTTGAAGTCATCGATATCGAGGTAGGCAATGACCACTGGCTCGGCGCGGCGCTGGCAGGTGCGCAGGGTGCGGGTCAGGTTCTCTTGCAGGTGTCGTACGCTGAGCAGGCCGGTGAGGGAGTCGGTCCGGCTCATCTCCTCCAGCTGCTGGGTGCGTTCCCGCACCTTCTCCTCCAGCGTCTTGGCGTAGATCTCGGACTTCTCCTTGGATGACTCTATCTCCGAGACCAGGCTGCGGATGTAGGTCTCGAACACCAGGGTAATGTCGAACAGGAACAGCTTGTCGAGGGCGGTCAGCATGGTAATGCGATCCGGCTCGTGCTCTATCTGGGAGAAGATATCCTCGATGAGCAGCCCCTTGAGAGTGTTGATGGCCGCCAGATAGAGCTTGGGCTCCACCCCGATCCGCTTGTGCACCAGCCCGATCCGCAGCCGGTTGTTGACGTATTCCAGGTCATACAGGCCGCTGAACAGGTCGAGGATGTAACGGCGCTGGGCCGCCCGCAGCCGGGTGAGCGTATCGGCGTCGCCGATCAGCAGGGCAATCTCGGTAATCCCGGTCTGCAGCATATAAAACTTGTCGACCAGTGCATCTATGTGGGGCTCTATCTTGACGCGGTAGCTGGCGAGCAGGGTGAAATCTTCCTCGCTCAACAGCAGCAGCTCCTTGCGATGGGCAATCTCGAACTCTGTTATCCGCATCTGCTCCAGCAGAGTCTGTTCGGTTGGATTCATGGCAGTTCCCTGAACGAAAATGACGGCGCGCACTTTGTTATCTAACTGACAGTGTAGACATTAACAGCAGGGGAATGGTTTTCAAATGGCGCAGGGTTGTTGCAGCTCAACGCCTGCGCCCATCTTTCTATGCACTAGAAGGTCAGCACTTTATCGGCCGCTAGGGTCCACTGGGCCAGCAGCGGCAGTGTGCCGATCTCGATCCCTTCAATGAGCGGCAGGGCCGTGATGCCACGGGCATCGGTACAGGTCTTGCACAAGCGGATGAGGGCACCCTGAGCCAGCAGGATCTCCAGCATCTGGCGTAGATTGTACCCCTCGGCCGGGGCTTGCCCCGCCAGTGCGGCGCCAACCGCATCGGACATCAGAAACAGTTGCAGGCTGGCACCGCCCTGTTCGCCCAGGGCAATGGCCAGCCGCAGGGCGTTGAACAGGGATTCGCTGCCGTAGGGAGCGCCGTTGGCAATGATGACAATTCGTTGATTCATAAAAGACTCCATCCTGAAAGCCGCTATTGTAGACTCGCCGGGGCCGCGCTGGCGTGATGTTGCACAAACTCTGTCGTACCGGTTGGCGCACGGCTTGACCCGCTTGGCCGAGTGCGGTCTGATAGGCGGCCATCAAACATGACAGAGGAGTGAGGTCGTTATGTGGAAGGCTGTCGGAATGAGTATGCTGCTGTTGGCCGGTCAGGCCTATGGCAGCCAGGAAGTTGGCTGCAAGGCTCGGCAACAGGCCGTGGCGGACCAGCTGGCCTTCGCCAAGGCGCACAACAACGCGGATCAGGTGGCCGGGCTGGAGCGGGCGCTGCGCAATATCGAGGCTCACTGCACCGATGCCGGCCTGTTCAAGGAGCAGCAACAACGGGTGGCCGAGCTGAAAGCGCAGGTGAACGAGCGACTGCTCGAACTGCAAAATGCGCGGGTGTCGGGCAAGCCTGACAAGATCGCCAAGAAACAGGCCAAGCTGGAAGAGGCCCAGACCAAGTTGCTGGCCGCCCAGCGCGAGCTGGATGCGCTGAGCAAGCTGATCAAGTCCTGACTCATTCATGAAAAAAGAAGCCGGCGCAGTCCGGCTTCTTTTTTATCGCATGCTTCCCTCCGGGGTGGCTCAGCCGCCGCGTCGACCTACCATGTCGGCCGGCACCACCCAGGCATCGAACTGCTGCGCCGTCAGGTGGCCGGAGGCGATGGCCGCCTCCCGCAAACTGAGCCCTTCATGGTGGGCCCGCTTGGCTATCTCGGCCGCTTTGTCATAGCCGATATGGGGGTTGAGCGCCGTCACCAGCATTAAGGATCGGGCCAGTAGCTCGTCGATGCGGGGCTGGTTCGGGGTGATGCCGACGGCGCAGTGGTCGTGGAAGCTCTGCATGCCGTCCGCCAGCAGCCGCACGCTCTGCAGGAAGTTGTGGGCGATCATCGGCCTGAACACGTTAAGCTCGAAGTTGCCGCTGGCGCCGCCGATATTGATGGCGACGTCGTTGCCCATCACCTGGGCGCACAGCATGGTGAGCGCCTCGCACTGGGTCGGGTTGACCTTGCCGGGCATGATGGAAGATCCTGGCTCGTTTTCCGGGATGAGCAGCTCTCCCAGCCCGCTGCGGGGGCCGCTGGCCAGCCAGCGTACGTCGTTGGCGATCTTCATGAGCGATGCCGCCAGCGTCTTTAGTGCGCCGTGGGCATGAACCAGAGCATCGCTCGCCGCCAGCGCCTCGAACTTGTTGGGCGCGCTCACCAGCGGCAAGCCTGTCTGCTCCGCCAGGGTAGCCGCCACCTCGTCGGCAAAGCCGGGTGGCCTGTTCAGGCCTGTGCCGACGGCCGTCCCCCCCAGCGCCAGTTCGCACAGATGGGGCAGGGCGGCCCGAATGTGGCGTTCTCCCTGCTCCAGCTGGGCGACCCAGCCGGAGAACTCCTGTCCCAGGGTGAGCGGGGTAGCATCCTGCAAGTGGGTGCGGCCTATCTTGACGATGTCGTCGAAGGCGTGCGCCTTGCGGGCCAGGGTGGCGCTCAGGGCGATCAGGGCGGGCAGCAGTTGCAGCGTGATGGCGCTGACGGCCGCCAGATTCATGGCGCTGGGGAAAACGTCATTGCTCGACTGGCTCTTGTTCACCTCGTCGTTGGGGTGTACCAGACGCGCTTCGCCGCGCGTGCCGCCGAGCAGCTCGCTGGCACGGTTGGCCAGCACCTCGTTGACGTTCATGTTGGTCTGGGTGCCCGAGCCTGTCTGCCAGACCCTGAGCGGAAATTCTTCTTCGTGCTGGCCGCAGAGGATCTCATCGGCGGCACTCATGATGGCCTGGGCCGTGCGAGCGGGCAGCAGTCCCTTGGCGTGATTGACCCGGGCACAGGCAGACTTGATGCGCGCCAGGGCATGAATCAGCGCCATGGGCTGACGCTCCCCCGAGATGTCGAAATGGTGCAGGGAGCGCTGGGTCTGGGCTCCCCACAGCCGCTCGGCCGGAACGGCTATCTCCCCGAAGCTGTCGTGCTCTATCCGTGTCGTCATTGCATCCTCCCGCCGAAAAGAAAAGGGGCGAGGGAATCTCCCTTGCCCCTCACAGCATGGCAAACCACAGGCCAGGTCGCTCAGAATGGCGACCCACGCTGCGGTGTACCCGCTTGCATCATGGTTCAGCCGTGGGGGCGAAACGGCGTCAATGCCGCCAGCGGGCTGGCATCCATGCATTCCTGAATCGCCTCGCCGTGCTTGAAGATCTTGAAGCTCTCGCCGCGGGCGCTCCAGTATTCAAGGGTGTCGCCGCTGCTCTCGCCACTTATTTGGAGCAGGCTGGCTTCACGCAGGGCCACCACGTATTCGCTCGGGTTGATGGCGCAGAACTCCGCCAGACGCTCGTCGCGGGTCTCCCCCATGTGGCCGCTGATGCTGGCATCCAGATAGTGGGGGTTGATCTGCAGCGGGAACAGGCCCAGCGCGGGCAGTACGGCGGCGTTGCACACCGGCATGTCGTTGGTGGTGCGAATGCTCGGGGTGGCCACGTTGCAACCTGCGCTCCAGCCCACATAGGGCACGCCCCGCTCGCGCACGGCACGCTGGATCGGCACGACCAGGCCATTTTCGTGCAGCAGCTGGTTCAGGCGCCAGGTGTTGCCACCGCTGATAAAGATGGCGTCGGCCTGGTTGATGGCGTCCACCGGGTCGTCGAACTGATGGATGCTGATGGCTTCCACCCCCAGGCTCTCGCCGAGCTCATTGGCCCTGGCGTCCCAGTCGCTGCGGATCACGGCGTAGGGGATGAGCAGGATGCGCTTGACCTGTTTGCGGGCGAGCAGGGTTTGCACCCGGTCGCGGGCCCAACCGAGCAGACCCGGAAATTCGGTGGCTTTACCGTTGCTGAGAAGAAGCAGTTCCATGAAAAGTGTCCTCATGAGTGAAAGCGGAGGAGGCGCCGCCAGGGTGTGGCATGGCGACAAGAGACCCCATTCTAACCCGATTGGCCGCCGGGTTCTGTGATCGGCTCATGTATCCTGATGAGCCCACCTTCTGGCCGGTTATCAAGCCGTCCATTTTCTGCACCATCTTCCACCGCCTCAACCGCCTCGCCCGCTCCACCGATATCTGTGATGAGCAGTATTTCGCCACGTTTTGAATACGAAAAACCCCACCGAAGTGGGGCCTTGATCATTGAGGACGGTTCCCGTCAGCTGGCGCTGGCCGGGGCAATCTGGAACTCGGGCTGTTGGCGCAGCTTCCACAGCTCAATCCACTTGCGGATGGCCGACAGCAGTATGACGGCGCCAAGCCCCAGCATCAGCAGTGAGATGCCGCCGTTGAGCAGGTTGTAGCCCTTGGCTTCGGGGTTGAAGTAGACGTGGCTGACCATCCAGTAACCGGCGTAGTTGACGGTGACGAACAGGTAGGCCAGCGGGATCAGGCAGGTCAGCATGTAACGGCGCTTGCTGGCCAGTCGCAAGATGATGGTGGCACCGATAATCAGGCCCACCGAGGCCATCAGCTGGTTCGAGACCCCGAACAGCGCCCACACAGATCCGATATCGCCGGACATCAGCAGATACCCCCACATCACGCAGGCGAGCACGCTGGCTCCGATGGCGCCCGGCATCCAGTCGATACGCTTGAGGGGCGGGTAGAACTCGCCGAAGAAGTCCTGAATGAGGTAGCGGGAGACCCGGGTGCCGGAGTCGACGGCGGTCAGGATGAACACCGCTTCAAACATCACCACGAACTGGAAGAAGTAGGAGGCGAGATTGCTGAACCAGGGCACTTTGGTGAAGATGTAGGACATGCCCACTGCCAGGGTGACGGCGCCGCCGGTGCGGCCGTTCAGATCCATACCGATCTCCTGGGAGAGGAACGGCAGATCCACCACCTGCATCCCCAGTTTGGCGAAGGCCTCCGGGGTAGCGTTGATGGCGAAGTAGTCGGCCGGGTGCAGGGCAGTGGCGGCGATCAGCGCCATCACGCCCACCACGCATTCGGCCAGCATGGCACCGAAGGCGACCGGCAGGATGTCGCTCCACTTGTCCACCAGTTTCGGGGTGGTGCCGGAGCCGATAAAGGCGTGGAAGCCGGAGATGGCACCACAGGCGATGGTGATGGAGATGAAGGGCCAGACCGGGCCGCCCAGTACCGGGCCGCCGCCGTGGACGAACTGGGTCATGGCGGGGAACTGGATCTCCGGGTTGATGCAGATGACGCCGATCACCAGTGCGCCGAATACGCCGATCTTCATGAAGCTGGAGATGTAGCCGCGCGGGGTGAGCAGCAGCCAGACCGGCAGCGCGGTGGCGAAGAAGGCGTAGACCGGCAGCGCCAGACTGATGGTCTCGGCACGCAGGGTCAGCCAGGCACCGAAGGCGCTCTCCTGCACGTAGGGGCCGAAGAAGACGCAGGCCAGCACCGCGATGAAGCCGACCCAGGAGGCGGCTTGCAGGTTGCCGGTCAACTTGTGCCAGATCCCCACCACCATGGAGATGGGGATGGTCATGAAGACCGCGAATACGCCCCAGGCGTTACGCTCCAGCGCGTGCACCACCACCATGGAGAGACCCGCCATGGTGATGGTGATGATGAACAGCATCGCAAGGCCGGTACACCAGCCGGCGATGGGGCCGAGCTCGGCCTTGGCCACCTCGGAGAGGGACTTGCCCTGATGCTTCATTGAGGCGAACAGCACGACTGTGTCGTGCACCGCGCCGCCGATGACGCAGCCGATCAGCAGCCAGAGAAAGCTCGGCAGGTAGCCGTACTGGGCGGCCAGAACCGGGCCCACCAGCGGGCCGGCGGCGGCGATGGCCGCGAAGTGCTGGCCGAAGTTGACCCACTTGTTGGTCGGCACATAGTTCTTGCCATCTTCCAGCTGGTGGGAGGGGGTGACCAGCTTGTCGTCGGCCATCAGCACTTTGCGCACAAAGAACACGCCGTAGAGGCGATAGGCGATGGCGAGGATGCAGAGGGCCGCAATGACGAAGGTGATTGCGTGTTGCATAACGGAGTTTCCTTTTCCTGCGGCCAATCCGGCCGGGCTCAGGCTGCACTCTACCGACGTGGTGGGGAAAGGGGAGCGCAGAAAAGGTCAGTGGCAGAGGGCCGCCCGTGAGCGGCAGAAAAGCGACCCCGAGCGGTTTGAGGGATGAGCCGGCGGGCGTGGTAAGCGGTAGCGGGCAGAACAGGAGCTGGATGAGTGGCCCGCCCCATCAGGGGATCTCCAGCAGCTCCTTGAGGGGCTTGAGGTAGCGGCGGCTCACCGGCACCTTGTGGCCGCCCTGGGTCACCACCTCCGCCAGGCCGCCGTCGAGCAGCAGGATCTCGCGGATCTGGCCGGGGTTGAGCAGGTATTGGCGGTGACAGCGCACGAAGCCGGTCTTCTCCTCCAGGGTGCGCAGGGTCAGCTCGGTGGTGCCCTGCTGCTGGGCGCTCACCACCTTGTTGCCGGCCAGATCGCTGTGGACGAACTCCACCTCGCCAAGGGGCAGCAGCAGGATGCGGTTGTGGCCGCTGCAGGGAATGCTGCGCAGGGGCTGGGCGATGCGGGTCGGATCCTGCATCGGCTGGCCCGCCAGCTCACCTTTTGGCGAAAGCAGCCGCTGGATGCGCTCCAGCGCCTTGTTCATCCGCTCTGCCGTGACCGGCTTGAGCAGGTAGTCGAGGGCGTTCTCCTCGAACGCGCGCAGGGCAAACTCGTCGTAGGCGGTGATGAAGACGATGTGGGGACGCAAGTCCGGATCCAGCATGCTCACCAGTTCCAGCCCGCTGATGCGCGGCATCTGGATGTCGAGAAACAGTAGGTCGGGCTTGAGGCGATGGATGGCGGGCAGCGCCTCCATTGCGTGGGCACACTCCCCCAGCAGGCGGATGTTGCCTGCCTGCTCCAGCAGCAGCCGCAGCTCCTCGCGGGCGAGGGGTTCATCGTCGACGATAAGGGCGGTCAGCATGGGCTCTCCTGCAGGGGAAGGGTGATCCTCACCCGGGTGGATTGATGGGGTTCGCAGTGAATGGTGACCCCGTACTCGGCGCCGTAACGGGCCTTGATGCGCCGGTCCACTATGTTCATGCCAAGGCCGCTCTCCTCCCGCTTGGCCTGATAGAGGCCGGCGTTGTCCTCGACCTCCAGCACCAGCTGTTCGCCCTCCTGTCGCGCAGTCAGGGTGAGCCGGCCGGGCTCGAACATCTGGGAGATGCCGTGCTTGATGGCGTTCTCGACGATGGGCTGCAGGGAGAAGGTGGGCAGCCGGTACTCCAGCAGCGGCTCGGGAATATGGATCTGCACGCTCAGGTGCTCGGCGAAGCGGGCCTGCTCGATGTGCAGGTAGGCGTTCACATGTTCCAGCTCGTCGGCCAGGGTCACCTCGTCTCCCTGCCGCTTGAGGTTCTTGCGAAAGAAGGTGGAGAGGTGGTGCACCAGAGTGCGGGCGCTCTCGGGATCGCGCCGGATCACCGCCGACAGGGTGTTGAGGGCGTTGAACAGGAAGTGCGGGTTGATCTGCGCCTGCAACAGCTTGATCTCCGACTGGGCCAGCAGCCGCTTCTGCTCGTTGTATTTGCCGGCCAGGATCTGGCCGGAGAGCAGCCGGGCGATCCCCTCTCCCAGGGTGCGATTGATGGAGGAGAAGAACTTGCGCTTGGGCTCGTAGAGCTTGATGGTGCCGACCACCGACCCCTCTTCCCCCCGCAGCGGAATGACCAGCGAGGAGCCGAGCCGGCACTGGGGATGCAGGTTGCAGCTGTAGGGGATGAGGTTGCCGTCCGCATAGACCACCTCGTTGTGCTGGATCGCCTTGAAGGTGTGGGCCGAGTTGATGGCGGTGCCCGGCAGGTGGTGATCCTCGCCGATGCCGATGAAGGCGAGCAGCTTCTCCCGATCCGTGATGGCCACCGCACCGACCCCGGTCTCCTCGTAGAGAATGCGCACCATCTGCTGGCACGCCTCTTGAGTGAAGCCCTTGTCCAGCACCCGCATCGCCCGCTCGGCGATCTTGAGGGCGCGGGCGGAGAAGGCGACCGAGTACTTCTCCAGCATGGCGCGGTGATCGAGGATCATCCGCATGAACATGGCGGCCCCCAGGGTATTGGCCACCAGCATGGGGGCTATGATGTTCTCGATGAGGTGGACGGCGTCGTCATACGGGCGGGCCACCAGCAATATGATGCCCATCTGCATCAGCTCGGCGATAAGGGCCACCGAGCCCACTACCCAGGGGCTGAACAGCAGGTCGAGCCGGTGGCGGGCGACGAAGTGGCGGTGTACTAGGCCGCCGAGCAGCCCCTCGGCGATGGTGGAGAAGGTGCAGGCGAGCGCGGTAAAGCCCCCCAGCGAGTAGCGATGGATGCCGCCGGTGAGCCCCACCAGTAGCCCCACCACAGGGCCGCCGACGATGCCGCCCAGCACGGCGCCGATGGCGCGGGTGTTGGCGATGGAGTCTTCGACCCTCAGGCCAAAATAGGTGCCCATCACGCAGAAGCCGGAGAAGATGAGGTAGCAGAGGATCTTGTGGGGCCAGCTCAGGGTCACCTGGGTCAGCGGCATGAACAGCGGCGTCTTGGAGAGCAGCCAGGCGATCACCAGGTAGACGCAGAGCTGCTGGAAGAGAGATATCACGAGCGCGAATTGTTCGAAAGCCACGGCACACTATCTCGAAAGGGGATGCTCATCCAATGGACGCGGAGTATTAGCAAACCCCGATTTGCGCTGCAAGCCACGGGCGCAGGAATAGCGGGCCTGCGCACAGATTTGGCTGACAGCCTGAGCCAAAGGCATCCCATGTCGCCGCCTGGCCTGCCCATTCACGAGAGATGGAAACAATCAGGCTAGTGAGCTGAGCGCCGACCCATACCCGCTGGCGATAGCGCTGCAGGCTGATGCTGCTGAGGCGCTCGGGGCAGCCTTGGTTGACCGGGATCAGGGCGCCGAGTGGACATCCGCATAGAGCAGCATCAGCTCGGCCAAGGAATTGACCTCAAGGCGCTTCATCAGACTGGCGCGGCACACCTCGACGGTACGCACCGAGATACAGAGATCCTGCGCTATCTGCTGATTCTTGTGGCCCCGTGCGATGAGCTCCAACAGCTGGTGTTCGCGCGGGGTGAGCCGCGCATAGGCCGCCAGATTGGTGAGACGCATTGCCGCAGCCAGTGTCGCCCGTTCGGCCCGCTCTATGGCGGCGAGCAAGGGGGCCAGTTGTACCGGCTTTTGCAGGAAGTCGACGGCCCCCTGTTTGAGGGACTCCACCGCCAGCGGTACCTCGCCGTGGCCGGTGAGAAACAAGATGGCAATGGGGCTGTTGGCCGCCTTGAGACGCTGCTGCACATCGGGGCCCGACAGCCCCGGCATGCGGCAGTCGAGGATGAGGCTGGCGGGCTGGTGCAGATCAACCTCGGCCAGAAAGCGCTTGCCGTCAGTGAAACTGTACACCTGCCGCTCGTCACAACTCTCCAGCATGAAGCGCAGGGAGTCGAGCACGGCCTCATCGTCGTCGACCAGATAGAGCGGGGGGCGGGCAGGGTGCGGCATCTCAGTTCCTTGGTGTCGGTAGCGTGGTAGGGGTGGATGAGGTGGGGGCCTCGGGTGGCGGCGCGGGCAGGGTGACCCGGGCCAGACAGCCATGGGGGCTCAGGTTGTCGAGGGTGAACTGACCGTGATGACTCTCGACCACGTCCCGGCAGATGGCCAGCCCCAGCCCCATGCCATCAGGCTTGTCGCTGTAAAACGCCTGTTGCAGTTCACTCACGGGCACCCTCAGGCCGGCGCCGTTGTCACGGATCTCCAGCAGCAATCGATCCGCCTCGAACGCGATCAGCAGCTCGACCCGGGCAGGCTCCTGTGCCGGTGCCTGCGTAGAAGTGCGGGCCCTCTGCGCCGCACTCTCGGCGCCATTCTTGATGAGGTTCACCAGCAGTTGTTCCATCCCGATGCCGTCGAGGGGCAGCCGGCGCGGCTGGCCCCGCCAGTGCAGGATGAAGTTGACGTCGAGCGGTGCCAGCATCTGGTCTATCAGGGGGCGCAAGTCGTCCATCAGGGTGAGCAGATCGCAAGGTTCGAGCCGGGGAGGGCGCTTCTGCAGCCGGGTTCTCAGCCGGTTGACGGTCTGGGTGATGCGCTGGACTTGCAGTCCTATCTGCTCCAGCGCCTGGCGCAGGGAGGCATGGGCGGCAGCCTGAGCGGGATCCTGCGTCAGCCTGTCCAGCCGCAACAAGGCCCCCTGACTGTAGTTGGCGATGGCGGTGAGAGGCTGGTTGATCTCGTGGGCCACGTTGGCGCCCAGCTCGCCCAGTTCGGCGAGCCGTCTGGCCTGTGCCAGCTGGCGCCCCTTCTGCTCGAGCTGGTGGCGGGCGGCGAGCAGCCGGCGCTGGCTGCGGTTGAACAGGTATTGCAGCAGCAGGTGGTGGCCGCCCAGCAGCAGTACCAGTGCCAGCGCGCCCCAGCCCCACTGCTGATGCTGGCGCAACCAGTGCCAGGCCGCTTGCCACCAGGGGCCCTGCAGCGGGTGGCGATCCAGCGCCTTGAGCAGACGGTCGATGGCGAGCTCGCTGGTGGGCACGGTCCAGCCCGTCGAATCGGCGGCGATGGCCGCCTCGCTATCAAAGGGCAGATCGAACAGCGCACGGGTCACCGCCAGCGCCAGTTCGGGGGTAGCTTGCTCCGTCTTGGCAAAGGACCAGTTGGGGTAAAGCCGGGTCGAACTCTGGCAACCAAAGCCGGGCGGGGCCTGATCGTCCAGCACGCGAAACGCCCCCCGGGCGGCCTTGCCCTCCCGCACCATTCGCTCCAGCTGGCACACCGGCACGATGGCGGCGGCGACCTCGCCCGCGGCCAGCCGCTCGATGAGCCGGTCCAGCGGAAAACCGGTAAAGCGCACGGCGGAGAAGAAGTTGTCCAGCCTGACTCCCCGTTCATCGGCCTCGAAGCGATAGGCGAGGTAGCCGCCGAAGGCGTTTTCCGAGACGGCGGCGACCGGCTGCCCCTTGAGATCCTGCCAGTGTCGGTAGGGCGCCTGGGCGGGTACCACCAGCGCGGCGCCGATGGCGAGGTTGTCGCCCCCGGCCGGGCTCTTGAGGGTGGCGAGCCAGGCCAGCGGATACTGGCGCGCCAGACTCACCGACTGGCCCGGATTGGTGATGACGAAGTCGAGGTGCTCGAGGGCGACGGCCTCGGCCAGATCATCGAGCCCCAGCGGATGCAGCACGAAGCGATGGCCGGGCACGCGCTGATCCAGCCAGCGCATCAGTGGTTGCCACTGTGCTCGCGCCAGCGCCGGGCCGCGGGTCGCCAGCACGCCTATTCGTATCGGCGCGGCCTTGGCCCGCACTGGCTTGACCAGAGATGGCGCGGGCTCCTGTCGGGCCTGCTCTGGCGAAGAGTGGGCCGGGGCGGCCAGCACCCGAAGCGGCAGGGCTGACAGCGCGAGCCAGAGCAGCAGGCTGAGCAGTGGCAAGGGGGCAGGGTAGCGCAGTTGTCTCTCCTCTCGGTGCAAAGGGGGCAGTCTATCACCGGAGCGCCCCCTTGCACTCGAGCGGGGGCCGGAGGGGGGGGACAAACGCCGCCCCGGTCACAGTTCAGCAGGGATGGGGCGTTTTTTATTGCGCTGGATCAACCCGGCTCCCGGTATGTGGAAAACCACAATAGAGGTGGCGTCGAGCCTTGAAGAGAATGGGCGCAACACCCCAGCAGGGGTCCGCCAGCTCAGTAGAAGGAAGATCCCATGGAGCCAAGCAAGCGCCGGTTGCTATCCGGCATTGCCGCCCTCACCGCAGGGGCCGCCCTGATCCCCGTCACTCAGGTTCAGGCCCAGTCCGTTCCCGCTCCCCGCAATGGGCGGGCGGCCATCAGCCGGGGGGACAACCGCAAACGCTACGGTATGCTGATCGATCTGCGCCGCTGCGTCGGGTGTCAGGCCTGCACCGTGGCCTGCACCATCGAAAATCAGCCCCCCCTCGGTCAGTTTCGCACCACCGTCAGCCAGTACGAGGTGAGCGACGTCGCGGCGCTCGATGCTCCCGCTTCCCTCTTCATGTTGCCCAGACTCTGCAACCACTGCGCCGAACCCGCCTGCCTCGATGTTTGCCCCACCGGCGCCACTTTTCAGCGCGATGACGGCATAGTCGTGGTCAACAATGATTGGTGCGTCGGCTGCGGTTACTGCGTGCAGGCCTGCCCCTATGACGCCCGCTTCATCAACCACGAGACCAACACCGCTGACAAGTGCACCTTCTGCGCCCACCGGCTGGAGGCGGGTCTCCTGCCCGCCTGCGTGGAGAGCTGCGTCGGCGAGGCGCGCATCATAGGCGACTTGAACGATCCCGCGAGCCGGATCAGCCGCCTGCTGCGCGAGCACGCATCCGAACTCAAGGTGCTCAAGCCCGAGGCCCATACCCAGCCGCGGGTCTTTTATCTGGGCATGGACGAGGCCTTCGTCAGCAAGATCGATGGCAACCCGGCCCTGCGTAGCCTGCTCGACAGCGACGGCAAGGAGATAGCCCATGACCATTAACGAACTGCTGGCCCCGGATCAGCCCATCACCTGGCTGCCCTGGGCGGTGCAATATTTCTTCCTCATTGGCCTCGCCTATGGCGCTCTCTGGCTCGGCGACGTCGACCTGTGGCGCAAGACGCCGGATCGGCGGCTGCAGACCCTGGCCGCCGTGTTGATGATGGGGGCCGGCCTGGTGGCGCCCATCGCCCTGACGGCGGATTTGCACCAGCCGGCCCGGGCCTGGCACTTCTACGCCCAGACCCGGTTCAGCTCCATCATGTGGTATGGCGCCTACCTGCTGCCGCTGTTCAGCCTGCTCTCCATGTTGTTTGGCTGGCTGCTGCTAAGACCCGCCCTGGCCCGGCGCGGGGAGGAAAATGACAGGGTCGCGGCTCTGGCGCGGTGGCTCTGTCTGGGGGACTGGTCCGGCGAGACGTGGCTCAGGCCGCTCTCCCTGCTGGCGGCCTTGAGCGGGCTCAGCATCGCCCTCTACACCGGGTTCGAGACCATGGCGGTGGCGGCGCGCCCGCTCTGGCACTCCCCCTGGCTCCCCTGGTTGCTGGCGCTGAGCGCCGTGCTGGCGGCCCAGAGTGTCCTGCTGCTGCTCAACCGCCTGCTGGCGGGCTGGCAGGCAGACACGGAAGCGCGGCTGTTGCGTCAATTGCGCCCTGCCTTGGGCCTGCTCGCACTCTCCCTGCTGGGTTGGTCCCTCTTTGGCGGCGCCTCGGCAGCAGAGGCCGCAGCTCTCTACCGGCTCGACCCGAGTTGGCGGCTGGCGGCCCACTGGCTGCTGCTGACTCTGGGGCTGGTCGGCCTGCTGATGCTGGTCCGGCCGAGGATCTCTACCCGATTGTCACTCTGGGGGATCGCGCTGCTCACCCTGCATCTGGTGTGGGGCCTGCGTTGGCTGGTGCTCATTCAGGGGCAGCTGGTGCCCAAATATGGCGCCGGTGTCTATGTCTACCAGATCGCCTGGGGGCCGGAAGGCGTGCTCGGCATTCTCGGCACCTTCGGTTTGCTGCTGGCCTTGCTGGTGGCACTCTCCGAGCTGGTGCGCGTCCCGGCTCCGCCATCTGTTACTCAAGCATCCGCCATTCAGGTATCCACTCCCCATTCCGCTCGCGAGGCACTCTGATGGATCACAGCAAACGCAAGTTTCTCAAGGGCGCCGCCATTGCCGGGGGCTCCGGACTGTTCGTCGCCGGTTACAGCTATACCCTCAAGCAGGTGGCGAGCGGGGTGACGACCGGCAGCGCCGGCAAGCCGACCCGGGATCCCATCCACGGCAACTCGCTGGCCGTGGAGTACAGGGTTGACGAGAAAGGGGAGCTTCACCCCAACCCGGACCAGCGCGTTGCCAATACCATGTGCCTCGGCTGCTGGACCCTGTGCGGGGTGCGGGCCCGTATCGACAACGAGAGCGACAAGATAGTGCGCATCCTCGGCAATCCCTATCATCCCCTCTCCGCCCGCCATCACATCGACTTCAAGACGCCGGTCAAGCAGGCGTTGATCGCTACCAGCGGCTATCAGGAAGGGGGGCTGGAGGGGCGCTCCACCGCCTGCGCACGGGGCAACGCCATGCTCGAGCAGCTCGACAGCCCGCAGCGAGTCACCCGTTGTCTCAAGCGGGTCGGTCCCCGTGGCAGCGGTCGCTGGCAGAGTATCCCGTTCGAGCAGCTGGTGGCCGAGGTGGTGGAAGGGGGAGACCTGTTTGGTGAGGGCCAGATCGAGGGGCTGCGGGCCATTCGCAACCTCAACGAGCCACTGGATCCCGCCAACCCGGAATACGGCCCTAGGGCAAACCAGTTGCTGGTGAGCAACGCCTCGGACGAGGGGCGGGATGCCTTTATCAAGCGCTTCACCTTCAACAGCTTTGGCACCCGCAACTTCGCCAACCACGGCGCCTACTGCGGTCTGTCGTTCCGGGTCGGGGCCGGCGCCCTGCTGGACGATCTTGAGAAGAACGCCCACCTCAAGCCGGACTGGGACGAGAGCGATTTCCTGCTGTTCATGGGCACCTCGCCCCAGCAATCCGGCAACCCCTTCAAGCGGCAATCCCGTCAGCTGGCGGCGAACCGGGCGCGGCAGGACAAGCCGTTTTCCTACGTGGTGGTGGCGCCCAGCCTGCCCAACACGGTGAACATGCCGTCTGCCCCGGCCAACCGCTGGCTGCCGATCCGGCCCGCCACCGACTCGGCGCTGGCCATGGCCATGCTGCGCTGGATCATCGACAACCGGCGCTACGCCGAGCCCTTCCTGATGGCACCCCATGCCGCCGCGGCCGAGCAGGCCGGCTATCGCGGTTTTTGCAACGCCAGCCACCTGGTGCTCTGCGACGAGTCGCACCCGCGCTGCGGTCAGATGTTGCGGGCCAGCGATCTTGGCTTGCCCTTTGATGGGGAAGCCTATGGGGAGGGAGACGCCATGCTGGTCGAGGAGGCGGGCAGCGGCGAGCTGAGACCCGCTGGTCAGTGTGAGCGGGCCCACCTCTGGGTGGATCGCCGCATTCAGGGCCCCAAGGGGGAGCTGATGGTGAAGAGCAGCTTCCAGCTGCTGGCCGAGGCGTGCCGGGAGCACACCCTCGAGCAATACAGCGCCGAGTGCGCCGTGCCGGTGGCCGACATCGAGGCGCTGGCGCGGGAGTTCACCAGCCACGGCACCCGGGCGGCGGTGGTCTCCCACGGCGGCACCATGAGCGCCAACGGCTTCTACTCGGCCTGGGCCATCATGATGCTCAACGTCATGATTGGGAACCTCAACGCCCGGGGCGGCGCCGTGGCGAGCGGCGGCAAGTTCGATCCCTTCGGGGAGGGGCCGCGTTACGATCTGGCGAGCTTCCCCGGTATGGTCAAGCCCGCCGGGGTCTTCCTGTCGCGATCCAAGTTCCCCTACGAGAAGACCTCTGAGTATCGACGCAAGCGCGAGGCGGGCCAGAACCCCTATCCGGCGCAAGAGCCCTGGTTCCCGATCTCGGGCCCATTGCTCGGCGAACACCTGACTGCGGCAGTGAACGGTTACCCCTACCGGCTCAAGGCCTGGATCAACCACATGGGCAACCCCCTCTACGGCCAGGCCGGGCTCAGCAAGGCCATCGGTGAGCAGCTCAAGGATCCTGCCGTGCTGCCGCTTGTGGTCAGCATAGACAGCTTCATCAACGAGTCGTCGGCGCTGTCGGACTACCTAGTGCCGGACACCCTGACCTACGAATCCTGGGGCTGGGCCACCGCCTGGCACGGGGTGCTGACCAAGGTTTCCACCGGCCGCTGGCCCATCGTGGAGCCCCGTGTCGCCAAGACTGCCGAGGGAGATCCGGTCTGCATGGAGTCCTTCTTTATCGCGGTGGCCAAACGGCTGGGGTTGCCGGGCTTTGGCGAGGGGGCGGTCGAGGGGGCGGACGGCAAGGTGCATGCCCTGCACAAGGCGGCGGACTTCTCCCTCTACGGGGCTGCCAACGTGGCCTACCTGGGTCAGCCGGTGCCCGCCATAGGTCTCGAGGATCTCGCCTGGTCCGGGGTGGAACGGATCCTGCCAGTGCTGAATGCCACCCTGAGTGCGGAGGAGGCGGGCCGCGCCGCCTATCTCTTCGCTCGCGGCGGGCGCTTCGAGCCGGTGGCGAAGGGGCGCGACGACGCGGGTCAACCGAGCAAGCGCTGGCCCAAGCCGCTGATGGTGTGGAACCCCGAGGTGGGCAGCCGCCGTCACAGCCAGAGCGGCCAGTTCTTAAGCGGCACCCCGCGCTTTTTCCGCCCCCAGCTGGCGGACGGCACGCCGCTCAATGAGGCGTTCAAGCCGGCCCAGTGGCCACTGCTGCTCACCAGCTACAAGTCTCACACCATGAGCTCCATGAGCATCGGCTCGGATCGCCTGCGCCAGGTGAACCCCAGCAACCGGGTGCGACTCAATACGCAGACGGCGGCGCATCTGGGGATCGAGAGCGGGGACAGGGTGCGGGTCAGCACCCCGGATGGCAGCGTGATCGGGGTGGCCGAGTGCGTGGCCGGGGTGCAGGCCGATGCCATCGCCATCGAACACGGTTTCGGCCACAAGGAGCTGGGGGCGCGGGAACACTGGATAGACGGCCAAAAAGTGGTTGCCAATCCGCTGCGCGGGGCCGGGGTCAACCTCAACGATCTGGCGGTGCTGGATCCCAGCCGCCATGGCCGCTACCCCCTGGTTGACTGGGCCATCGGTTCTTCGGCCCGCCAGGGGCTGCCGGCCCGGGTGGAGAAGCTGGTATGACGACCCAATGAAAACGGGGCCTGCGGGCCCCGTTGCTTCTCTGCTCTGCGTCACTGTCACAGTTTGAAGTCGACCCACACCAGGCGGTGATCCGAGCTGACTCGCTTGGCGATGCCAAGCTTGGCGTCATACACCAGGTGGTAGCCCGGCTCGAAGCTGGCCGGCCAGAACACGCCGGAGGCGACCGCGTTCAGGTTGGCGGAGGGCAGCACGTGGTCGAGCTGCAGGCCGCTGCCGCTGGTGATGCGCTCCGGGGTGGGGCGGTTGTTGTTGCGCTTGCACTGATCCGGCTGGCTGGCGAGGCACTCGGGGCCGCCCTGGCTGACCGGGATCAGGGCGCCGTTGGTGACGGCCTGATTGACCAGCACATGGTTGTGCAGATCCTGAATGGCGGTCAGATCCCCATCGCCAATCTGGGGATCGGCGTTGAGATCGCCGGCGATGACGAACTTGGCACCCGCGGGCAGGCCACCGGCCTTGCCGGTGTCATCCACCATGTAGCTGGCGGTCTCCACGTAATCCTGCCAGAAGGCGACTTCGGCCCGGTTGTGCTTGACGTTGTGGCGCGCCGCGTTGCCGAAAATGGGCGGAGTCGGGTGGGAGATGAGGAAGTGGATCACCTCCTCCTTGTTGCCACGCTTGATGCGCACCGGCACGTCGGCGTGGTTCTTGGACGAGAGCGGGAAGGCCTGCCAGGCGGCGTCGTCATACCAGGCATCGCCGCACTGGCGGCCGGCCGGGATCGGCGCCTTGGCATTGTTGCAGTCGTCGATGACGGGGTTCGCTTCGCCGGGCATATCCTTCCACTTGAATTTCTGGAAGGTGCGGATCTGCTTGGTGTCGATGGGATACTGGGACATCACGGCGAAGGCGTACTGGCCGTGGTAGTTGCCAAAGCCCCAGGCGTCGTCCGGCCCGTTGTTGATCTTGCCGTCCAAGTTGAGGTCATGGCCGCTCATCAGGCCGGTGTTGGTGGCGAAGTTCTGCAGCACCGGGTAGCTGATGGCGGTCACCTCGCCGTGCTGGGCGTGGGCCAGATAGTTGTCGTTGAACGCCTTCAGATCAGTGGTGCTGGTGCCTTTGCCGTCATTGTCGAATTCGTTGAGCAGGAAGACGTCCGGCCGGGTGCGCTGGATGATTTCGGCGATGTTGCGGATCTGCTGCACGTCGAGGGCCTTGGTCTTCTCTGCGCCGCTCAGGCTGCCGTCGGCGAGGCGCGCCAGCAGGGCATCCTGCTCGGCGCGGCTCAGGGCCAGTTCACCGGCGAGCATGCCGGGAGCGGTGCGATCGAAGGAGAGGTTGAAGGTAGCGAAGCGAACCATGGGGGTCGGGGTCTCGGAGTCATTTTGGCTGTTACAGCCTGCCATCAATCCGAGGGAAATGGCAGCGGCCAGTAGGGACTTGCTGATATTTTTCATTGTAATATTCCGTAGCATCAATAAGTTATATCTCGTTGGTACGAGCGTTGAGGCGCGCCCATTATAGGGATCCCGGCCCCTGGCCGGGCGCCGGATGAGCCAAAGTGTGAGTCCATTCACAGAGCAAAACGGGGAGGCGAGATGAGTCGGCGACAAACGGCCCTGGTAGTCGAGGGGGGCGCCATGCGCGGCATTTTTGCCGCCGGTGTGCTGGATGCCTTTCTGGCAAAGGGCCGCACGGCGTTTGATCACTGCATCGGCGTGTCGGCGGGGGCGGTCAATCTGGCGGCCTTTCTGGCTGGCCAGCGGGGGCGCAACCACAGCGTCATCACGGACTACTCCTGTCGCCCCGAGTTCATCAGTCTGGCCAGGTTCGTGCGCGGCGGCCACTGGCTCGATCTCGACTGGCTGTGGGAGATCACCATCCGCGAGTGCCGACTCGATCTGGCCCGCTTCGCCGCCAATCCGGTGCCGCTGACCGTGGTGGCCACCCGGGTATCGGACGGTCAGGCCGCCTACCTCAAGGGGAATGCGGCCGAGCTGGAGCAGCAGATCAAGGCCTCCTGCTCGGTGCCACTGGTCTACCGGGACTTCGTGCGCATCGACGGGGAGGCCATGACGGACGGCGGAGTGGCCGACTCGATTCCGGTGCGTCACGCCTATGAGCAGGGGGCGCGCGACATCACAGTGGTGCTCTCCCGGCCACTGGGCTATCGCAAGCGGGCGCCGCGCCTGCCCGCCCTGCATCGCTACCTGCTGCGCGAGACGCCGGCCCTGGCTCGCGCCAGCCTTTCGCGTCATCAAAGCTACAACGATGCCATCGACTTCATCCGCCAGCCGCCGGCCGATTGCCGCATCCGGGTCATAGTGCCGCCGGCGGGTTTTCGGGTCGGCCGCATGACCACCGACCGGGCGCGGCTGGAGCAGGGTTACCAGATGGGCTGGCAGGCGGCCCAGGATTATCTGGCGGCCTACCCGGCCCTGTCTTGAACCCGCCCAAGCGGTTGACCCGCTACGCCGAGCGCCGGGGCGAGATCATGATGTGACCTCTGGCGGTGTGCAGGAAGTAAAGGTGCGCAGGCACACCACGAGCACCTCTTCGACTCCAGCTATGTACCGCTCCTCCGGATGGCATCTACAAGCCGACCATGCCCGTTTCAGCAGTTTGGCTGCGCGCATGCCCCGACCTCCGCCAGCCAGGTCCATCCCATGCTATCGGGTCCGGATGTGTATGCTGGCAGACGCGATGAAGAGGCTGGATACCTGGGTCGCCATCACTGAGCCGTGACGACCCCGTTCGTCAGCAACTGATCACAGAGTGGGGTCGACTGACCTCCTTTTTGTTCAGCTTCTGCTCAGTTTGTGGTTGTTAGCCTGATTGACATGAAAAGAGGAGGCGCCAGCGGCGATGGATGCACTTTTTCATGCAAAAAGAGCCATCCCGACGTTGAATTTTTGGCCGACTCAGGAAAGAATGCGCGCTCGGTTATTGACCTCGGGCGCAGGGTGACTCGCCACAGGCCAGACCGAGGATGAAATGGCCGTCGGCCAACTTGGTACAGGAAACCACACAGGAATTTTATGAATCCGCTTCGCACTGCCGCTTCGGCTCTTTTATGTACTCTGGCGCTGGTCAGCCAGCAGGCTGCCGCCGTTGAATACCAGCTGCCTGCAGCCAACAGCCGTCTGATCGGTGAGAACCAGGAGTACGTGGTACCCGCGGACAACCGTCCGTTGGAGCAGATCGCCTCCGACTTCCAGTTGGGTCTGACCAACATCATGGAAGCCAACCCGGGTGTCGACCCCTACCTGCCCAAGGCGGGCAGCAAACTGGTCATCCCCCATCAGCTGATCCTGCCGAATGCGCCGCGCGAGGGGATCGTCATCAACGTGGCGGAGATGCGTCTCTACTACTACCCGAAAGGCAAGAACGTGGTGCAGGTACTGCCCATCGGTATCGGCCAGCTGGGGGTCAACACCCCGGAGAACTGGATCACCAAGGTTGAGCGCAAGCGTGCCAACCCGACCTGGACCCCGACCGAGAACATCCGTCGCCGCTACGCCGCTCAGGGCAAGACCCTGCCAGCGGTCTGGCCGGCAGGCCCGGACAACCCCATGGGTCTGCACGCGCTCTACATCGGCAATCTCTACGCCATCCACGGCACCAATGCCACCTTCGGCATCGGTCTGCGGGTGAGCAGCGGCTGTGTCCGTCTGCGTGCCGATGACATCAAGTACCTGTTCGACAACGTGCCGGTCGGTACTCGCGTCCAGTTCGTCAACCAGCCGGTCAAGTCCACGGTCGAGCCGGATGGCGGTCGCTACATGGAAGTCCATGAGCCGCTGTCGCGCAACGAGGAGGAGTTCAACTCTACCGCCTCCGTACCGCTGCCCATGACCCCGGCCATCACCCGCTTCATCGCCCACATGGACAGTGACTCCAACGTGGTCAAGCAGGTGCTGGAACAGCGTACCGGCATGCCGACCCGTCTCAACCCGCAGGTCTGATGACCCGCCGGAAAGCCCGCTAATGAACAACGGCGACCTGATGGTCGCCGTTGTTGTTTGCGGAGCCTGCGGGGCGGGCCTCAGCCCGTTGGCTGCAGTGTGAAGAGCCAGAGGCAGAGATAAAAAACGGCGCCTGATGGCGCCGTTTCTGGATGAGGAATCGAATGATTTTCCCGCTGGTGTCACTTACTTTCCTGCGATATTCAAACCGCCAAAACGAATGAGAGGCGCGTAGAAGCCCTTGCCATCGTCGTGGTGCAGCCGATCGCCGACCGCCTCCAGCTCACCCAGCAGGCGGTAGAAGTTGCCCGCCACTGTGATGCCGCGCACCGGCTGGATGCGAACGCCGTCCCGGCACAGGAAGCCCGACGCCCCGAACGAGAAGTCACCGCTCACCGCATCGGCGCCCGAGTGCAGGCCGTCCAGTTTGACCAGCTCCAGGTACTCGCCGGTTTTGACCTCGGCCTCGCTGTGGGGGCCTGTGCCAAATACCAGGTGGCGCGCCGTCACATCCAGCGCGCCGCGGGCGCTGCGCGCTGCCGAGCCGTTGCTGACCAGGCCGAAGTGGTGAGCGGTGGCGCTGTTGTGCAGCAGCGTCTTGAGCTCGCCCTCGCCAATCAGCAGCAGATCCGAGGTGGGCGCCCCTTCACCGTCAAACGCCTTGATGTTCATGCCGCCCGGCATATAGGCCCGGCTCTCCAGAGTGAGCCAGCGGGAGGCCACAGACTGGCCCACTTTGCCCCGCCAGGGGTTGATCCCCTGCTGGGCCCACTTGCCCGAGAGCGCCGCCTGGAAGCAGCCAAACAGGCTGGCGAAGCAGTTGGTGCTGAAGAGGGCGCTGTAGTGACCGCTCGGCACGGCTTCCCCCGGCAGCAGGCCGTCGGCCACGGCATGGATCTGCGCTATGAGGGCCTGGCTGTCGAGTTCGTCGAAGCGGCGGCCATACTGCCCCTGGGAATGCATGGACTGGCGGCCAGCCCGCTCGATCAGCGCCGAGGTGTAGCAGCCGACGCTGAATTCACTGTGCTGGCAGAGGCTGCCCAGGCTGTTGGCGAGCCAGAGCCGGCTCTCCCCCTCGAAGAAGCTGTTGTAAGGCGCGCCGGTCACGTCTGGCAGCGCCAGCATGTCCGCCTCGAGGCGCACGGCCAGGGCGATTTTCTCCTCCGCCGCCGTGGTGTCAGGCTGGTTTATCTCGGCGCTGTCGGTGGTGATCCGGCTGTTGGCTACCGAGATGCGCTGATCCGCATCCAGCTTGGCGAAGCGGCTGGCATCCAGTGCATCCTGCAGCATGGCATCCAGCGCCGGCTCATCCAGGGATTCCGAGTAGGCGATGCCGACCCGGCCATCCTTGATGAGGCGGATGCCGAGCTGCTGGCTGCTGGTGACCTTGTATTCACCCAGCTCGCCCTTGTCGGCCTTGAGGGAGAAAGCCTTGTCCCGATTGGCGATGATGTCCGCCTCGGCATTGAGATCGGCGACCTTGTCCAGCAGGCGGGCGAGCAGAGTATTCATATCGAGTTGGCTCATCAGGCGTTCCCTCCGACCAGGATATTGTCGACCTTGAGTGGTGGCTGGCCGACGGACGCCGGGATCGAGCCGGAGACAGAGCCGCACATGCCGGCAGCGATGGCGAGATCGCGGCCCACCATGGAGATCTCTTTGAGCACCTGGGGCCCCGTGCCGATCAGGGTGGCCGACTTGAGCGGCCGGGTGACCTTGCCGTGTTCGATGAGGTAGGCCTCCTGCACGTTGAAGTTGAACTCGCCCGTGCCCGGCTGCACCGAGCCGCCGCCCATCCGCCTGGCATAGATGCCGTGTTCCACCGTCGCCAGCATCTCCTCCAGGCTGTGGTTGCCCGCCTCGATATAGGTGTTGCGCATGCGCGACGCCGGGGCGAAGCGATAAGATTCACGTCGCCCCGAGCCGGTGCGGGCATAGCCCGTCTTGAGCGCCCCCATGCGATCGACCAGGAAGCCGGTCAGCACGCCATCCTTGATGAGCTGGGTGTGCTGGGTCGCCATCCCCTCGTCATCGACGTTGATGGAGCCCCAGGCGTTGCCCTGCAAGCCTTCGTCCACCGCGTTGACCACGGGGTTGGCGATGAGCTGACCCATTTTGTCGTGGAACACCGAGGCCTTCTTGGCCACCGAGGTGGTCTCCAGCAGGTGGCCACACGCCTCGTGGAAGATGACGCCGCCAAAGCCGCTCTCCATGATGACCGGCAGGGTGCCGCTCGGGCAGGGGGCTGCGCCGAGTTTCACCAGCGCCTGGCGGGTGGCGGTGAGGGCCAGCTCGCGCGGGTCTATGAGGGCCGCGTGTTCCCAGCCCATCATGGCGCCGGGGGCCTCGTAGCCCACGCTCTGCTCGCTCCCTTCCATGGCTATGGTCTGGGCCATGATGCGGTTGTAGTGGCGACGATCGGCCACTTGCAGCCCTTCGCTGTTGAAGATCTCCACCTCCTGCTCCCAGCCCAGGGCATTGCCCGAGAACTGGCTTACCTTGGCGCTCTCGGCGCGGGCCGCGGCATCCATGGCGTGCAGGTAGGCAATCTTCTGCTCCAGCAGCTTGTCGGCACCGAGCGGCAGGGTGACCGGATTGCGGTCCGTGAAACGGCTGAAGTCGAAGGCGGTGGCGGTCACCACGGGGTCGCGTCTGTCCTTGGCCGCCAGCAGGGTGACGATGCGCAGCAGCTCGTTGCGATCGGCCAGATTGGTGTAGCCGTAGAGTACCTTGTGGCCGTAGCAGAGGCGCACGCCGATGCCGAAATCGAGGCCGCCGCTGATGTTCTCTATCTGGCTGGAGAGCAGGCTGAGCTGGCTGCGGTGCTTGCGCTCCACAAACAGCTCGGCGAAGTCGGCACCGAGCGCCAGCGCGTGATCGAGCACGTCGCGGGCAATGGTGGGGGCCAACAGGGAGAATGAGGTCATAGAATATCCTTTTCTGGTCTGTTTCCTGTTTGCTTCCGACACCCGTTCTGATGGTGTTATGGGGTGTCGATTGCATTGTTGCAGACCAGCACAAAAAAGTCGCTATAGCGTCATGCGATGATACCGATTGAGAAAATCGGTGCGATTTGTGCGCCCGGCGGCCCAAAATCCGGCCGCCGCCAGGGGAGGTTGGAGCAGCTCGTGGATCTCGCCGAGGCTCTGGTCGACCCACTGTTCAATGCGGGATTCGGTCTGGTCATACTGGTTGGCGTCATCGAGCGCCAGGCCGACGACAAGATGATGGCCATCGTCGATCCGCATCCAAGGGGTCATCGAGCATGCAAGCCACCTGGATCAGAGCAGCTCGTGGATCTCGCTCAATATCTGGTCGACCCACTGTTCGATGCGGGATTCGGTCTGGTCGTACTGGTTGGCGTCATCGAGCGCCAGGCCGACGAAGTGACGACCATCGTCGATCAGCGCCTTGGAGGCGTCGAATTCGTACCCCTCGCTGGGCCAGTAACCCACCAGCTTGACCCCCTTGGGCACCAGCTGATCGTGCAGCAGGCCGAGGGCATCCTGATACCATTCGCCATAGCCCAGCTGATCGCCCAGGCCGAACAGGGCGATGATGCGGCCCTCCAGATGGACATCCTTGATATCCTCCCAGCGGGATTCCCAATCTTCCTGCAGTTCGCCAAAGTCCCAGGTGGAGATGCCGAGGATCAGGATGTCGTACTCCTGCATGCGGATGAGGGGCACATCCTTGATGTTGTGGAGATCGACCAGCTCCGGGCCTATGAGGGCGCGGATCTTCTCGGCGGCCATCTCGGTGTAACAGGTGGTGGAACCGTAAAACAAACCTATCTTCATCGCACTGTCCTTACCGTAAAACAGATAGCTCTTTATCCTGGCGGCGCGTGGGGCTGGCGCGCGCAAAGGCTGCAGGGAGGGGCGCCAGTTTAACAGATTGCCCGGCACCCTTCACGGGGCAAGCGTGGTGCAGACCTTGTCAGATCCCGCTTTCGCCCGGCGCCGCGCGCGTTACAATGGGCTACCGTTTGCCCAAGACCCAGTACCATGACCAAGCCAGCGCCTGCCGTGCACAATCATCCCCTGATCGAACCCTTCCTCGACGCCCTCTGGCTGGAGCGGGGTCTGTCTGACAACACTGTCAGCTCCTATCGCAGCGATCTGGAAAAATTTGCCCTCTGGCTCGATGAGCAGGGCAGCTCTCTTTTGCTGGCCGGGATGGACGAGATCCAGCACTACCTCGCCTGGCGGGTGGATCACCAGTTTGCCGCCAGCAGCACGGCCCGCTTTCTGTCTGCCCTGCGCCGCTTTTATCAGTATCTGAACCGCGAGAAGCTGCGAGGCGACGATCCCACTGTATTGCTGGAAGGGCCCAAGCTGCCCAAGAAGCTCCCCTCCGATCTCAGCGAAGGGGAGGTGGAGGCGCTGCTGGCGGCGCCGCTGGTGGACGATCCGCTGGAGCTGCGTGACAAGGCGATGCTGGAGCTGCTTTACGCCACCGGGCTGCGGGTCTCCGAGCTGGTGGGGCTCACCGCCGAGCATGTCAGCCTGCGCCAGGGGCTGGTGCGGGTGGTGGGCAAGGGCAACAAGGAGCGGCTGGTGCCCATGGGGGAGGAGGCTATCCACTGGCTCGAGCGTTACTACCGCGAGGCCCGTACTCTGCTACTGGGGGGCACCAGCTCGGACGTGGTGTTCCCCTCCAGGCTGGCCCGCATGATGACCCGCCAGACCTTCTGGCATCGCATCAAGCTTTATGCCCTGCGCGCCGGGATCCAGGGCGAGCTCTCTCCCCACACCCTGCGCCACGCCTTTGCCACCCATCTGCTCAACCACGGCGCCGATCTGCGGGTGGTGCAGATGTTGCTGGGTCATGCGGACCTCTCCACCACCCAGATCTACACCCATGTGGCGAACGAGCGACTCAAGGCGCTGCACGGGGAGCACCATCCGCGCGCCTAGGCCAGAGATAGACGGTCTTTCCCTTCCTGTTTGGCGCGATAGAGGGCGGCGTCCGCCTGGGCAAGCACCTGGGCGGGGGGAGCGTCCAGCGCCTCGGCCAGTCCGCCACTGAAGGTGACGGTCAGGCCGGGCTCGCGCCAGTTCTGCTTGCCCATGGCACGGCGCCACTGCTCCATCTGCTGATGGGCCTCCTTCAGCCGACCCTGTGCGAAGATGGCAACCAGCTCTTCGCCACCAAAGCGGCAGAGGGTAGCCTTGCCCTCCAGCAGCTTGCTGCCGAGGGAGGTGGTACGTCTGAGCACGCTGTCGCCGGCGGGGTGGCCATATCGGTCGTTGATCTGCTTGAAGTTGTCGATGTCGATGATGGCCAGTACATAGGGGGTATGCTGCTGGTGTAGCTCGGCCAGCAGAGTGTCCATGTAGCGGCGGTTGTAGAGCCCGGTCAGGGCATCGCGCTGGGCTTTTTCGCTCTCTGCCTGCATCTGGTCGGAAATCATGGTGATCTCGTCTTCCAGCTCTTCGATGCCCGGAATGCGGGGGATGATGAGGGGCTGTCCCGGCGGGGTGATCCGCAGCTGGCGTACCACCTGCACCAGCATGCCGATGGTATTTTCCAGTCGCTGATGGAAGATGACGGCCACCAGTATGTACATGGTGAGCGAGAGGAGCAGCCCTACCATCATGGTGGGCAGCCACTCCTTGATGACGAAAGAGTTGCTGAATGGGTAGATGATGATGACCCGCCAGTTGGGGTTGTTGGCCAGGGTGTAGTAGGCGATCAGCTCGTCATTGTCGCTCAGCAGGGAGCCGCTGCGCCCCTTGAGCCCGGCCAGCCGCTCGTCATCAAGCGGGGCCCCGTTCTTGAGGGGATCACTGTGAGCCACCACGCTGTGGTTTTTCATGTCGTACAGCAGATAGCTTATCTGGCGCCCTCCCTGCAGCAGCCGGCCAATCCGTTCCGATATCTCCGACAGGTCGACATCGATGCCGATCACCGCCAGCAGCTCCCCTTGCCGGTTCAGCACCGCCCGTGACAGGGTGATGACGGGGACGTGCTGAATGGCGTCGAGGTAGGGGGCACCCCAGACGTTGATACCGGGGGTCTTGATCGCCGCCTGATACCAGTTGCGCCGGCTTGCATCGAACGAGCGGGGAATAGGCAGATGGGCGAAGTTGACCAGCTTGTTGTCCCGCTGCACATAGTAAAGCCCCTTGAGCATGCTGCCGGTGCGGTTCAGTTGCTGCCACACCTGATGATGGCGCTGGCTGAGCACGGGGGGCAGGATGCCGTCATTGAGCTCGAGATCCGCTGCCAGAATGTTGATCTGCGCTTCGACGGAAGCCAGTGCGCCATCCCACTGCTGGGCAGAACTGTTGCTGAAAAACTCGAGCCGGCTGCGCATCGTCTCCTGCTGTTTGGTGACGAACAGATAGCCGCTGCCGGCGGTCAGCAACAGCAGGGGCATGGCGAGCAGCAGCAGGTATCGCAGGATGAAGCTGTGATGGGGCCTGGCTGTCACGGTGAGGGGGGGCATGATGGCGACTCCGGTAGCGAATGCGGTTTGAATAGGCTCGATATTATGCCCGTTCTGCCGGGCGGGGAGGGCGGACGGCCTATTTCGTGATGGCAGGGGCCCTGATGCGTCTCGCTGGTTGCCCTCAGTCTATCCGCTGGCATCAAAAAAACCGCCCGAAGGCGGTTTTTTTCGAATACACGACAGGAGTTGGCGCTTATTTTCCCTGCTGGGATTTGAGCAGATCGCGGATTTCGCTCAGCAGCTCCTGATCCTTGGTGGGACCGGCGGGAGCGGCTGCCTCTTCTTGCTTCTTCTTGAGGGTGTTGATGGCTTTGAGCCCCATGAAGATGGCGAAGGAGATGATCAGAAAATCGATGATGGTCTGGATGAACTTGCCGTAGGCGATGACCACGGCCGGGGTGGCCCCCTCGGCGGCCTTCAGGGTCACGGCGAGATCGCTGAAGTCCACTCCCCCCAGGATCAGACCAATTGGCGGCATGATCACGTCACCCACGAAGGAGGAGACTATCTTGCCGAAGGCGGCACCTATGATGATACCGACCGCCATGTCGATGACGTTGCCTCTGGCTGCAAAGGCCTTGAACTCTTGAATCAGACTCATGTTTCCCTCCAAAAATAGTCAGAGTGCGGCCGCTGCCGCACCCATGTTTGAATAATAAAGCATCAGGAAAACAGAGGGATGACCGTCTTTTTCCTGTCGTCACGGTTAGCTTGCTGGGCCTCTGCCCAATTGGCAACCTGTCGGAGAGGGATTTTTTGCGGCGACCGCTATTAACCAGTCAGTAATTAAGCGGTTGAGAGCCATCTATTCACTGAGTTACCTTGTGAGTCCATTCGTTCATGCCAAGTGAGTAAAAGAGTGAAGCATTTACTACTGGGAATGATGCTGCTGTGCACTTTTGCTGCCGGCGCGGGGATGGATCCCCACTTATTGCGACAGACCATAGAACAGAGGCTCGGGGTGCAGGTATATCTGGTGGAAGAGACCCCCATGCCCGGTCTCTTCATGTTGGGAACGGCTCAGGGGCTGCTCTACACCGATGCCAAGGGGGACTATGTGCTCCAGGGCACCATGCTGGATCTGGGCCACGACATGAAAAATCTCACCATGCTGGGTCCGCGCCAGCAACGTCGGCTGGCCCTGGCCCAGATCGGCGAACGGCGGGTGCAGCTCAAGGCCGTGCCCGAGCGCCACAGCGTCACCCTGTTCACCGATCTCGCCTGCAGCAGCTGTCGCACCACCCTGGAAGAGCTGCCGGTCCTGCAGGCGAGGGGGGTCAGCGTGCAGCTGCTGCCGGTGCTCGGCCCCTTTGCCGATCTGGCCGAAGCGCAGGCGCGCTGGTGCGATCCCGCCCTGTTCAGTGAACTCAGTCTCAGTGATCGTTTGCCTGCGACCGGTTGTAATGAGATCCTTGGCCATCATATCGGCCTGAGCCAGTGGCTCGGGATCAAGGCGCTGCCAAGCTGGGTCCTGCCAAACGGGGATCTGGTGCGGGGTTATCAGAGCCCTGAACAACTGCTCAAGATACTGGATCACATCAATGCCCCTGCAAATCCGTCGTCGTCCGCGAGTTGATGATTCCCATCTGCCCGCCACCCTGCATCCACTGCTTCGTCAAGTCTTCGCCAGCCGTGGCGTAGAGGATCCCGTCCTGCTGGAGCGCAGTGCCAGCTCGCTGCTGCCGCCCCAGCGTCTGTTCGGCATGGAGCATGCGGTACCGCTGCTGGCGGCGGCCCTGACTGCTCAGCAGCGCATCCTGATCGTCGGGGATTTCGACTGTGACGGCGCTACCAGCTCGGCGTTATGCGTGCTGGCGCTGCGGGCCATGGGTGGCTATCACATCGATTTTCTGGTGCCCAACCGCTTCGAGTTCGGCTACGGCCTCACCCCCGAGATAGTCGAGCTGGCGGTGGCGCGCGGCGCCGAATTCCTCATCACGGTAGACAACGGCATCTCCAGCATCGCCGGGGTGGCGGCGGCCAAGGCGGCCGGCATGCAGGTTCTGGTCACCGATCATCACCTGCCGGGCCAGGAGCTGCCAGCTGCCGACGCGATAGTGAACCCCAACCAGCACGGCTGCGACTTCCCCTCCAAGTCCCTGGCCGGGGTGGGCGTTGCCTTTTATCTGATGGCGGCCCTCAACACCCACCTGCGTCAGCTGGGCTGGTATGAGCGGCAGGGCATTCGTGCCCCCAATGTGGCGGACTATCTGGATCTGGTGGCGCTTGGTACGGTTGCCGACGTGGTGGCGCTGGATGGCAACAACCGCATCCTGGTCCATCAGGGGCTGCAGCGGATCCGGGCCGGTCGTTGCCGTCCCGGCATCCAAGCGCTGGTGGACGTGTCGGGCCGCGATGGCCGCCGCCTCACCGCCGCCGATCTTGGTTTCGCACTGGGACCGCGCCTCAACGCCGTGGGCCGGCTCGATGACATGTCGCTCGGGGTTGCTTGCCTGCTGAGCGATGACATCAACCTGGCGCGCCAGCTCGCTTCCGAAATGGACAGCCTGAACCAGGAGCGCAAGGAGATAGAGCAGGGGATGCAGCAGGAGGCGCTCGCCACCCTGGAGCAGATCCGCTTTCGTGACGGCGAGGTGCCTTCCGGCATAGTGCTGCACAGAGACGAGTGGCATCAGGGGGTGGTGGGGCTGGTGGCCTCCAAGGTGAAGGAGAAGTACTACAGACCCGTGATCGCCTTTGCCGAGAGTAGCGACACCGAGCTCAAGGGCTCGGGTCGCTCCATTCCCGGCGTGCATCTGCGCGATGCCCTCGAATTGCTCGATACCCGTCATCCGGGACTGATGGGCAAGTTTGGCGGCCATGCCATGGCGGCAGGGCTGACCCTGCCCAAGACCAACATCGAGGCCTTCGGTCGCGCCTTCGAGACGGTCATCAGCGAACTGGTGACGCCGGAGCTGCTGACCGGGGTGCTGCTCACCGACGGCGAACTGTTGCCCGATGAGCTCAGCCTTGAGCTGGCGGAGCTTATTCGCGCCTCCGGCCCCTGGGGCCAGGCCTTCCCTGAGCCGCTGTTTGACGGCGAATTCGTGCTGGTGCAGCAGCGGCTGGTGGGGGAGAAACACCTCAAGATGATGCTGACCACGGATTCGGGCCATGCGGTGGATGCCATCGCCTTCGGGGTCGATCTCAAGCGCTGGCCCGATGCCTCGGTGAAGCGGGTGCGGCTGGTCTATCGACTCGATGTCAACGAGTGGCGCGGCAATCGCAGCGTGCAGCTGCTGGTGGAGCATCTGGAAGCTGCCGGCATCTAGCGCCAGCGCGTCTGTTCACGACAACGTCCACCCCAGGGTGGCCGTGTAGTTATCGGCCTGGGCTGCCAATCAGGGAGGAGCCCGTGTCAGCGAAGGACGGTAGGGTTCTTTTTATGGATTTTAAATGCCATTATTTTGGATTTAACGGGTGTTTAGTATCAAATAAATATAATTACTAGATTTTTAAATTCAATAAATGGAGTGAGTGTGATACATTCTGCCCCATTCGTTCGTTGTCTTTTTTCAGGGACCTGACCGCTTGCCACCCCTTGGCCGATCACCAACAGGGCTGATGGCCCTCGCCATCGCCTCTATCTTGTGGCTTGCCGCCTTCGCGGCGGGAGGCGCCAGTGCGCCTGATCAGCCGATATCGGGCGGGCGGGTGGCCGCGATGCAACTGCACGAGCCATCCGATCCGGGGCTCGTCAACAGCGTCAGCCTGCCGCCGGGCGGTCAGTGGCGGCTCAGCTTCGAGCAGGGACGGCGGCTGGAGAGCGCCAGCCATCCTGAGCTCTATCAGATGCTGCTGGCCTGGTTCCAGCACGAGATCCTGGGCCTGCTCTGCGGCCTGCTGTTCTTCCTGCCCCTCATCTACCTCAGGCAGTTGTCCGGTTACTTCGGTTACCTGCACAAACGGCTGCTGGTCTGCCATCACCTGCAATTTCGCTTCTGCCACGGCCACTCGCGTCCGGCTTGCTGCTGAGCGCGCACCGGATCCGGCGTTTCCTCGTCGATTGACTGTTTTACCCCTCTGCTGGCTGACGCCTGCGATCGGTTGCCGCGCCTTGTTGCCCCTGCTTACCCCGCCTGCCGTGCGGGAGCCGGGCCCTTATCTGAACAAGCTGTGAGCCGATCCGATGGATTATTATGTAAACCTGTTTATTCAGTCGATTTTTGTCGAAAACTTGGCCCTTGCCTTCTTTCTGGGCATGTGTACCTTCCTGGCCGTCTCCAAGAACATCAATACCGCCTTCGGCCTGGGCTTGACGGTATTGGTGGTCATGGTGATCGCCATTCCCCTCAACAACCTGATCTACCGTCATATCCTGCGGCCCGAGAGCACCTTCCTCGGCGAATTTGATCTCAGCTTTCTCGATTTCATTGTCTATATCGGGGTGCTGGCCGCGCTGGTACAGGTGATGGAGATGGTGCTCGACAAGCATTTCCCGGCGCTCCATCACGCGCTGGGCATCTATCTGCCGCTCTTGACGGTGCACTGCGCCATCTTCGGCGGTGTCATGTTCATGGCCCAGCGGGATTACGATTTCATCGAATCCATAGTGTATGGGGCGGGTTCAGGGCTTGGCTGGTTGCTGGCCATCGTCGCCATCGTCGCCATCGCCGGTCTGCGCCAGAAGATGAAGTATTCGGATGTACCCGAGGGGCTGCGCGGTATCGGCATCACCTTCATAGTGGCCGGGTTGATGTCGCTCGGTTTCATGTCTTTCTCCGGCATGTCGCTCTAGGCACGCCCCCTGTGAAAACGGCCACTTGCGTGGCCGTTTTGCTATTCGGCGGGGGCTATCATCCCCAACAGCCGGTCGTGGACCAGCGGCAGTGTCAGGAAGCCGTCCCGGTCGAGAAAGTGGCCGCCATGCTCCAGGCTGTAGAGCGGCGCGGCCAGCTGCTCGCTCAGGTGCTGGCAGTAGCGATAAGGCACGATGGCATCGTCGCGGGAGGCAACCACGACGCGCTGGGGAGCCAAGGTCATGATGTGCGCCGGGTCGTAGCCCGGCTGCATGAAGGGATCCAGCTCCGGCAGGGTGTGCAGCGGCTGATCGAAACCGGACACCAGCAGGATCCCGCCCACCCGGCTGGAGAGGGGCAGGTGGTTGAGCTGACGCAGTATGGTGATGCAGCCGAGGCTGTGGCCCAGCAGGAAGGTGCGCTCATCGTGATCCTGGACCAGGCTGTCCATGGCGGCATCCCACACCGCCGGTTCCGGCTGATGCGGGTCCGGCATGGCCAGCACCTCGACATGAATACCGCATGACTCGAGTTTCTCCTTGAGCCAGGGGAACCAGTTGGACTGGGGGGAGGCTGTGTAGCCGTGCACGATGAAGACGCGGATGTGTGACATAAACAGGATCCTGAACGGGGCAACAGGGAATGAAAAACCGTGCCGCTGCGGCAATTGGCCGGGGCGGTCACATCATAGCAGCGCCCCCTGGGGACGACACGCCCCTGTCTGGGGTGGTACAGGGAGGGAACCGCTCAGCCCAGCCGTTTGGCCATGTTGTAGCCGGTGATGGCGAAGCCCGCCTCCTGGTAGAGCGCCCGTGCACGCGGGTTGTCGTACGCGACCCGCAGCTTGATCTGACCTATGCCATTGGCCCTGAGCTCAGCCTCCAGCACCGCCATGGCGGCCTTGCCAATGCCCTGACTGCGGTGAGCCGGCGCGACATAGAAGTCATAGATAAAGGTGGCGCTGGCATCGGGGTCGATGGCGTGCCAGAGATAGCCCAGTGGCTGCACTTCTGCGGCCGCAACCGCCTCCTCTTCGCCGGCGGGCAGGATGCAGAGCAAGCGGTGGCCAGCTGTGTCGACCCCCTGCGGCAGGGAGTGCTGCAGGGAGGCCTCGGCCTTGCGGCGGGCGGTGGCGAGATCATGGCCATGATTGCTGGCGAGATCCTGCGCGTAATCCTCGATGAAGTAGGCGCAATAGGCAGGGTAGTGAGCCTGGCTCATGGGGATCAGGCGAACGAGGGGGGTTGGCATCCTGCACATCACTCAAGGGGAGAAGAGGTGCCCACGTTAACCCGGCGGCGAAGTGAGCGCAAACGGCGCTGGCTGTTGCCGGGGGGCTGGAACGGTGCCAACCGGCGGCTGGCTCATAAAAAAGAGCGCCCTTGGGCGCTCTTTTTTGACCAGGGGTGGATGAGGTTATTTCACCTCTTCACCCTTGGCTTGCAGGTCCGCATGGTAGGAGGAGCGGACGAAGGGGCCGCAGGCGGCGTGGGAGAAGCCCAGCCCCATGGCGACGTTCTTCAGCTCGTCGAACTCTGCGGGCGGCACGTAGCGCTTCACCGGCAGGTGGTGACGGCTCGGCTGCAGATACTGGCCCAGGGTCAGCATGTTGACGCCGTGCTCGCGCAAGTCGGTGAGCACCTGCACGATTTCTTCGTTGGTCTCGCCAAGGCCCATCATGACACCGGACTTGGTCGGTACATGGGGGTGCATCTCCTTGATGCGGCGCAGCAGCTCAAGGGACCACTTGTAGTCGGCGCCGGGGCGGGCGACCCGGTACATGCGCGGGGCGGTTTCCAGGTTGTGGTTGAACACGTCCGGTGGCGTTTCGCGAAACACCTCCAGCGCCTGCTCCATCCGGCCACGGAAGTCCGGGGTCAGGATCTCGATGCGGGTCTGCGGGCTGTGCTCGCGGATCTGCTTGATGCAATCGGCGAAGTGCTGGGCACCGCCGTCGCGCAGATCGTCGCGGTCCACCGAGGTGATGACCACGTATTTCAGCCCCATCTCCTTTATGGTGAGTGCCAGCTTCTGCGGCTCGTCGGGATCCAGCGCCAGCGGGCGGCCGTGTGCCACGTCGCAGAAGGGGCAGCGACGGGTGCAGATGGCCCCCATGATCATGAAGGTGGCGGTGCCGTGGTTGAAGCACTCCGCCAGGTTGGGGCAGGAGGCCTCTTCACATACCGAGTGCAGCTTGTTCTTGCGCAGGGTGCTCTTGATGTGCTCGATCTTCTGGCTCGACGGCGGCAGCTTGATCCGCATCCAGTCCGGCTTGCGCAGCACTTCCTCGTTGGGATCCGGCATGAATTTCACCGGGATCAGGGCCATCTTGTCGCCATCGCGCAGCTTGACGCCCGGCTCCATACGAACGGGTTTGCTCATGATTCACTCTCGGTGTTTGTTATTGTTTGGTTGATAGCCGTCGGGGTCATCTCTGTGCCCTTGCGGCCGCACGGCAGGGCTTGCTCATGCCGCATCGTCGGTATTCGTGATCGTGTGATAGCCAATCAGGCTGGCCAGTTCGGCCACCAGAATGGCCTGTGCCTCGGCCACGCTCTGCGGGCCGCCCAGGGCGCTGGTCTGGGTCATGGCCATGCCCGCATAACCGCACGGATTGATGCGCAGGAAGGGGGCCATGTCCATGTTGATATTGAGCGCCAGGCCGTGGAACGAGCAACCCTTGCGGATGCGCAGGCCGAGCGAGGCCAGTTTGGCTTCTGTCTGCAGCGAGGCGCCGAGCTGGTTCTTCACATAGACACCGGGGGCATCGGGTTTGGCATAAGCCTCAATCCCGCTCTTGGCCAGGGTATTGATGATGGCGGTCTCGAGACAGGTCACCAGCTCGCGCACCGTCAGCTTGCTGCGGCGCACATCCACCAGCACGTAGAGCACCAGCTGGCCGGGGCCGTGATAGGTCACTTGGCCACCGCGATCGCTCTGCACCACCGGGATGTCGCCAGGGGCGAGCAAATGTTCGGCCTTGCCGGCCTGACCCTGGGTGTAGACGGGGTCGTGCTCCACCACCCAGAACTCGTCCGGGGTGTCGGGGGTACGGCTGTCGGTGAAGGCCTTCATGGCATCCCATACCGGCTGGTAGGGGCGGCGACCCAGGTGTCTGACGAGCAGCTGTGGCTGGGCGGGGATCTGGGGTGACATCTTTTCCTCACAGGCTGGCGCTTGAGTCGGCACCATGGGTCAGCGCTCGGGGGTGACGCAAAATCAATCGCCCCTGGCGGGGCGAGAGAGAAATTACAGTACGTATTTCACCAGCTCGATCTTGCCAAGGGCGTGGTACATCGCTTCGATGTGCTCTTTGCTCTGGGCCGTCACGGTTACGCGGACCGAGTGGTAGTTGCCCTTGGAGCTGGGCTGAACGGTCGGGCTGTAAGTACCGGGGGCGTGTTGCTGCAGCACTTCAACCACCTGATCCGGCAGGGCCGGGTCGGCAATGCCGAGCACCTTGAACGGGAACTTGCAGGGGAACTCCAGCAGTTCATCAAACTTGGTATTCATCTACTCACCTTTTGGCGTCATCACGGGATGACTTCATCTTTAATCTTGCGTGGCTGATGGCCTAAGGCTCATCAGCCCGCCATGTACAAGTCTATATGGGCATCGCCCGGGCGGAGATCAAGGCCCGGACAGCGCGACAAGACATGGAGATGCTGCTTTTTACCACAAATCGCCAGTCGGCGGAACCTGCAGATTGCAGGGTTATTCGCTGGTATGACCGGGTAAAGACAGCAGCGGCGCCTGTTGGCGCCGCTGTTTGGTCAGGATTGTGCGTCTGTCTTACTTGAACCAGCTGGAGACCAGCATCACCAGGTAATCCCACAGGCGGCTCATCAGGCCACCCTCTTGCACTTCTTCCAGCGCGACCAGCGGAACCTGCTTGATCTCCTTGTCGCCCTGCTTCAGGAACACGGTACCGACACGTTGGCCCTTGGCCAGCGGGGCTTTCAGTTCGCTCTCGAGCTGGAAGTCCGCTTTCAGGTTGTTGCCCTGACCACGGGTGACCAGCACGGACACATCCTTGTCGACACCCAGCTTCACTTCAGACTTGTCGCCCATCCAGATCTTCTGGGTGACCAGCTCGGTGCCGGCCTTGTACGGGGTCAGGCTCTGGAAGAAACGGAAGCCGTAGGTGAGCAGTTTCTTGCTCTCGGCGGCGCGGGAACCCTCGCTGCTGGCGCCCAGCACCACGGCGATCAGGCGCATGCCTTCGTTGTTGGTGGCGGAGGAGACCAGGTTGTAGCCGACCTGGCTGACGTGACCTGTCTTGATGCCATCCACTTGCAGGGATTGATCCCACAGCAGGCGGTTGCGGTTGTGCTGGGTGATGCCGTTGAATACGAAGGATTTCTGGGAGTAGATCTTGTACTCCTCAGGCAGGTCGCGGATCAGGGCCTGACCCAGGCGCGCCATGTCGTGAGCGGTACTGTAGTGACCTTCCGCATCCAGACCGTGCGGGTTCATGAAATGGCTGTCTTTCATGCCGAGTTTGGCGGCCCAGGAGTTCATCAGGCTGGCGAAGGAGTCGGTGCTGCCGGCCAGGAATTCGGCCATGGCGACGCAGGCATCGTTGCCGGACTGGATGATGATGCCCTTGTTCAGGTCATCGACGGAGACCTGCTTGCCCACCTCGATGAACATCTTGGAGGAATCGGTGTAGTTCTTGGACCAGGCATTCTGGCTGATGGTCACCATGTCGGTGCGCTTGATGTTCCCCTTCAGCAGCTCCTGGCCGATGATGTAGGAGGTCATCATCTTGGTCAGACTGGCGGGCGGCAGACGCTCTTCGGCATTCTGCTCGGCCAGCACCTGCCCTGAGTAATAGTCGATCAGAATATGGGCTTTGGCGGAGATCTCCGGCGCGGCGGGAACAACAACCGGGTTGGCGTTCGGGGTCGGTACAGGCGTGTTGGCCTGGGCGGTGGCGCTGATCAGGGAGGCCAGAATAACTGAACGGGCAAATTTGGACATCTTGAAATTCCTGGTGCCTGGATGGGGGTAACCCAAGTTAAAAATGCGGGCTTCACTATACCAGAAGCGACCGTCGGTCCAAGCCCGACGTGCCATCTGGCCTGGTTTTTTATCCATCGATTGCCATTGTCACGCCGGGAAACGACGTAACGGCAGGTGTTCGACGATGGCTCACTCGAGGTGAGCCAAGGTGTATCAGGGAACGATAAAGGCTTGTTCCAACCCTCCCTGGCGGATCTGTTCGAGCAAGCTTGCCTGCTTGTCGGTGGCGACCGGGCCCAGCAGAACTCGGAAAATGGCGTCGTGGGCCACCACCTGATAAGGCACGCCGTAGCGCTGGGTCATCACCTTGCCCATGGCCTCGGCCCTGGGCTGGGAGCCACTGGCCAGCACCTGAATCATCTTGCCGTCGCCGCTGCTGGCGGGGGCGGCCGGTTTGGCTGGTGCCGGTTTGGCGGGTTTGGCCGCAGGGGCCTTGGCCGGAGCCGCAGCTGGCGTCGTTGGTTCACCCAGGAAGCCATCTTGTGCGGTTGCCTGTGGCGTAGCCGAAGTGGTGGGGGTCATCTCGATGGGCTTCATCGGCTCCATGATCACCATCTGGTCCGGGGTGTCGTTGATGAGTTCAATCCTCACCCGGGCCTCGCCACTGCCCACCATGTCCAGTTGCTTGGCTGCCGCGTAGGAGAGATCAATGAGGCGAGTGCTGTCAAACGGGCCACGGTCATTGACCCGCACGATTGTCTCCAGACCGTTGGCCAGATTGGTGACCCGTACATAGCTTGGCAGCGGCAGGTTGCGGTGGGCGGCACTGAACAGCTTGCTGTCCAGCACGTCGCCGTTGGCGGTCTTCTGTCCGTCCAGATCCTGGGCAAGCCAGCTGGCAGTGCCCTCTTCGCTGTAGTGCTTGATATCGCGCCACACCTCGTTCTTCTGCTTGCCTATCCAGTAGTCCCGGTTGCCGCTGGCACTCAGGGGCTCGGGACGCGGTATGGCGCCGGTGGCCTGCGGGATCTCGATGACCTGGGGTTTTTCCTGCTGAACGGGTTCCTGCGGCAGGGGGGCCTGCTCCGGCTGGCTGCTACAGGCGGCCAGCAACAAGCTCAGGCTGAGCGGGAGAAGTTTGTGGCTGTAATGCATACGCTTCCTGGATTGCTTGACTGAGTTGATGCACCGCCATCGCATAGAGAGGGCTGCGGTTATAGCGGGTGATCACATAAAAATTGTGGCGTGCGACCCAGTATTCCGGTCCATCGGCCTGTTCCAATGCCAGCAGTTTCACCGGCGTGTCGGGTGCCAGCGGTGTGGCGAGTTCAATGCCTGCGGCAGCCAGCTCTGCCCACTGCTGTTTGAGCTCGGGTTCGGGCCGAAGCAGGGTACTCACTGGCGCCAGCCCGATCAAGGCGGGCTCGACGGCCGATTCCCCCCAGCGCCATTGGTGCAGGGCAAAATAGTTGGCGACGCTGCCGATGGCATCCACCGGATTGGCAAACAGATCCCGCTTGCCATCGCCGTCAAAGTCGACCGCGTAGTGGCGATAGCTGGAGGGCATGAACTGCCCCATGCCCATGGCGCCTGCATAGGAGCCTTTGAGGCGGGTGAGTGGCCACTTCTCCTCTTTGGCCAGCAGCACCAGCTGGGCAAACTCCTTGGCGAAGAACTCTTCACGCGCGGGGTAGTGAAATCCCAGGGTGTAGAGGCTGTCGAGCACCGAGTGACGGCCCATCTGGCGGCCGTAGAAGGTCTCTATGCCGATGATGGCGACGATGAGGGCGGCGGGCACCCGGTAGCGCTGCTCGGCCCGCGTCAGGGCATCGGCATGGCGTTGCCAGAAACTGACCCCGTCCTGAATGCGGGCCTGGGTCACGAACAAGGGCCGGTAGCTGTGCCAGGGTTTGGCTTCCCACGGCTTGCTGATGGTATCGAGGATGTCCTGGCGCAACCGGGCCTGCGCCGTGGCCGCCTGCAATTCGGCCAGCGGCACTTGCTGCTGTTCGGCCAGCTGCGCCAGCCGTTCGGGCGCAGGGGCTGCACTCGCCGTCAGCGAGCACAGGGAGAGCGCCAGCCAGGCCCCTCTCATCAGGCGAGCAATCTTCTATGGGTCTGAATGGACATCAGGATGCCGAAACCGGCCATCAGGGTCACCATGGAGGTACCGCCATAGCTCACCAGCGGCAGAGGTACCCCCACCACAGGGAGAATACCGCTCACCATGCCCATGTTGACGAACACATAGACGAAGAAGGTGAGGGTCAGGGCGCCGCCGAGCAGGCGCTCGAAGCTGTTCTGGGCCTGCATGGAGATGAACAGACAGCGGCTGATGATGTAGAGGTAGATGACCAGCAGCAGGGCGACGCCCACCAGACCGAACTCCTCACTGAATACCGCGAAGATGAAGTCGGTGTGGCGCTCGGGTAGAAATTCAAGCTGGGACTGGGTGCCTTGCAGCCATCCTTTGCCGAATACGCCACCGGATCCGATTGCTATCTTGGATTGGATGATGTGGTAGCCGCGGCCGAGCGGATCCTTCTCCGGGTCGAGCAGCATCAGTACCCGCTGGCGCTGGTAGTCGTGCATCAGGAAGAACCAGAGCACCGGCATGAACGCGCAGATGAGCAGTACCGCCAGCCCGATCAGCCACCAGCTGATCCCCGCCAGGAAGATGACGAAGAAGCCGGAGGCGGCCACCAGAATGGAGGTGCCAAGATCGGGCTGAGCCGCGATCAGCAGGGTGGGCAGCAGTACCATGATGAGGCTCAGCATCAAATGGCTGAACCTGGGGGGTAGCGAATGACGGCTGAGCCAGGCGGCCACCATGATGGGCATGGAGAGCTTCATCACCTCGGAGGGCTGGAACTTCATGAAGCCGAGATCCAGCCAGCGCTGGGCCCCTTTGCCGATATGGCCGAACACGTCCACCGCCACCAACAGCAATACCACCACCACGAACAGGGGGACCGACCAGCGGGCATAGAGGGAAGGAGGCAGCTGGGCCATGCCGATCATCAGGGCGAAGGCCAGTCCTCCGCGCACCAGCTGGCGCACGATGGAGTCCACATCCTGACCGGAGGCGGAGTAGAGCACCACCATGGAGAGGGACATCAGGGTCAGCAGTCCGAGCAGCAGGGGAAGGTCGATGTGCAGCTTGTACCAGATGCTCTGTTGCCGAGCGGAATTACTCATTGGATACGACCTCGCTCGATGGGGATGGCTTCTTGGGTGCGGGTGGCAACTGGGGCTCTGGTGGCACCAGATAGGCATCCAGCATCTGGCGTGCCACAGGCGCGGCCATGCTGCTGCCGCCGCCGGCGTTCTCCAGCACCAGAGCCACTACGGCCTTGGGTGCCTCGAACGGGGCGAAGGAGACGAACAGGGCGTTATCCCTGTGCTCCACCTTGGTAGTGGCCGCGTTGTAGACCTGGTTCTCTTTCAGACCCACCACCTGGGCGGTGCCTGACTTGCCCGCCGCCTTGTAAGGCGTGTTGGCAAAGGCGCGGCGCCCCGTGCCTTCATGGCCGTTGATGACGCGCCACATGCCGTCCTTGGCCACTTGCCAATAGGCATCATTTTTGGCCTTGAGCGCCATGTTCGGATTGACGGGCGCATTGACCACCCCATCCTGTGATGCCGTGCTCTTGAGCAGATGTGGCGTCACGTCGTGGCCGTTCTGGGTCAGGATGCTGATCGCCTTGGCCAGCTGGATCGGGGTGGCGCTCCAGTAGCCCTGACCTATGCCGATGGAGATGGTGTCACCCTGATACCAGGGCTGGCGCCAGCGTGCCATTTTCCAGTCACGGGACGGCATGACCCCCTTGGTCTCCTCATAGAGATCGACGCCGCTGTACTGACCGAAGCCGAACTTGGTCATGTAACTGTGGATCTTGTCGATGCCGACCCGATAGGCGAGATCGTAGAAATAGGTATCTGCCGATACCTCGATGGCGCGGTAGACGTCAAGCCAGCCATGACCCCAACGGCGCCAGTCGCGGAACTTCTTGGTAGTGCCGGGAATGGAAAAGCTGGGACCGCCGAAGTAGCGATAGTTGGGGGTGATGGCCCCCTCGTTCAGCCCCATCACCGCCATCATGGGCTTGACGGTGGAGGCGGGAGCATAGATGCCCTGAGTGGTGCGGTTCACCAGCGGGCGGGCCGGATCGTTGAGCAGCGCCGAGTAATTGGTGCTGGAGATGCCGGTCACGAACAGGTTAGGGTCGTAGCTCGGGCTCGACTCCATGGCCAGGATGGCGCCGGTATTGGGATCCATCATCACGATGGCGCCCCGGCGGCCGGCCAGCAGTTGCTGGGCTTTCAGCTGCAGACGAATGTCGATGTTGAGGTAGATATCCTTGCCGGGCTCGGGCGGCTGGAACTTGAGAGTGCGGACCACCCGGCCACGGTTGTTGACCTCGACCTCCTGATAACCCGCCACACCGTGCAGCTGATCCTCGTAGTACTTCTCCACCCCCTGCTTGCCGATGTCCTTGGTGGCGGCATAGTTGGCGAGCTTGTCCTCTTTGTCGAGGCGCTCCACATCGCGGGTGTTGATCTTGGCCACATAACCGAGAGCATGGGTGAGAGTGTCACCAAACGGATAGTAGCGCTTGAGGTAGGCCTCGATGCTGACACCCGGGTAGTTGTGTTGATTGACCGAGAAGAGGGCGACCTGATACTCGGTCAGCTTCTCAAACAGCGCCACCGGCTTGAAGCGGCGCTGGCGCTTGACCTCGGCCAGGAATTTCTCCTTGGTGCCTTCCGGCAGGCCCAGCAAAGCGATGAGGTCATCGGCGGTCTTCTCCAGATCCTGGGTCTCTTCCGGCACAATTTCCAGGCTGTAAACGGGGCGGTTTTCCGCCAGCAGCACACCGTTGGCGTCATAAATGAGGCCTCGTGGCGGTGCCACGGGCACGACCCGGATCCGGTTGTCGTTGGAGCGGGTCTGATAGGTCTCGAAGGATTCGACCTGCAGGTAATAGAGATTGGCCAGCAGCACCAGCATCAGCACTATCATGCCGATGTAGGCAACCAGAGTGCGTCGGAAGAAGAGACGACCCTCGGCGCTGTGGTCGCGCATTTCGATGCGATTCTTCAGCATGCCGCTACCTTATGACAGACGAAGGGAGAAGACAAAAACCCCATGGGTTATTCCCTGTGATACGGGTGATATAAGGGGGTGATGCGCCAGATGTGCATGGTTCATTCCCTGTGATACGGATGATTGGTGGTGATGCTCCAGGCGCGGTAGAGGCTCTCGGCCACCAGCACCCGCACCAGCGGGTGGGGCAGGGTCAGTGGCGACAGCGACCAGCTCTGCTCGGCGGCGGCCTTGCACTCGGGCGACAAGCCTTCGGGGCCACCCACCAGCAGGGCCACGTCGCGACCATCCAGCTTCCAGGCTTCCAGTTGCACTGCGAGCTGCTCCGTGGTCCAGGGCTTGCCGGGAATATCCAGGGTCACGATGCGCGAACGGCCGGCGGCGGCCAGCATGGCTTCCCCTTCCTTTTGCAGGATACGGGGAATATCGGCATTTTTACCGCGCTTTCCGGCGCCGATCTCGACCAGCTCGAACGGCATGTCTTTGGGGAAACGGCGACGGTACTCTTCGAAGCCACGCTCTACCCAGGCAGGCATCTTGGTGCCCACTGCAATCAACTGGATCTTCATCGTTTGTTACACTTGTGCTCTTTTATTGCGCATTCACTTGAGCGGTAGCGCCCCAGAGTTTTTCCAGTTGGTAGAAGTCGCGATATTCGTCCTGCATCACGTGCACTATGACTTGCCCCAGATCCACCAGCACCCATTCACCGGTGAGCTGACCTTCCACGCTCAGCAGATCGAGCCCGGTATGGCGAGCTTCGCTGGCCAGGTGATGGGCGATGGCGCTGACATGGCGACTGGAGTTGCCGGAACAGACGATCATGGCGTCTGTGATGCTGGATTTACCGCGCACATCGAGGGTGATGATGTCGCGGCCTTTCATGTCATCGATCTTGTCGACGATAAAGGCATGCAGTTCTTGGCCTTGCAATGATCTTCTCCTGTGTTCCGACGCCTGAGGGCGGCGGATTATATCATGGTCACTCCCGTTTCCCAGTCCGGTGAAGGGGAGTGGAACGGGGGCCGTGCCTGCTTGGCAAACCAGGCCCCTGTTGATCAATATAGTGCGCAACCGGCCAGGACAATAGTCGGTGCCGGTTGCGGTCAGCTTGGCTGGTAGAGGCCTTGCTGGCGAATGTAATCGGCCACCGACGGCGGCAGCAGGTAGCGGGGATCCTCCCCCGCTACCAGCAGGGCTCTTAGCCGGGTGGCCGACAGCTCGATGGGCAGATTGTCCGCCAGCCAGATATGCCCGGCAAGGCGCCGGTGCAGTACGGTGGCATCCGTAGTGTGATGGCGTGCCAGCAGCTCGGCTACTTCCCTTGGATAGTCAGGCTGCCAGCCCGGCCGCACACTCACCACCAGGTGGGCGTGATCGAGCAGCTCTTGCCAGCGGTGCCAGCTCGGCAGGCCGAGCAAGGAATCCATCCCCATCAGAAAACAGAGCGGGGTGCCCGGCAGCGCCTGCCGCAATTCGATGAGGGTGTCTATGGTCCAGGAGGGGGTGTCCCGCTTGAGCTCGCGCTCATCCACCACGAACCCCGCATTCTCCGCCGCCGCCAGTTTGACCATGGCGAGGCGCTGCTCGCTCGAACAAAACGGATTGGCACGGTGGGGCGGGATATGGTTCGGGATCAGCCGGATTTCGGCCAGCCCGAGGGCATCGCGCGCCTCGATGGCCGGGCGCAGATGACCGATATGGATGGGGTCGAAGGTGCCGCCAAGCAAGCCGACAGGAGCCTTCAGTCGGCTGATAGAAGCCTTCAGCATGGGCTGTTCTCCATCGGCAGCGGCAACGGGGTCGCATCGCGAAAACCGAGGGCGATAGTCTGCAACATCAGCCAAGCCTGCTCGGTGTCGAAGCGACGCTGGGCGTCGTCAAGCCGGGCCATCAGCTGCCACAGCTGCTGCAACTTGGTGAAGGGCAGCCGGGTCAGGGCCTGCTGGATCAGCTGTTGGCGGCTCTGCCAGATACGTAGGCGGGAGAAGTGCTCCACCAGCGGCTGGCCGGCCCGAGCCGCCAGCGCCAGCTCGGTGAGCTGCTCCAGTTCGCGGCACAGGGCCCAAGCCAGCATACCAGGCTCTGTGCCCTCGGCACGCAGGGCCAGCAAGATGCGCTGGGCCCGGTTCACCTTGCCCTCCAGCAGGGTATCGATGAGCTGGAATGGCGTGAAATGGGCGTGGCGTATGATGGTCTCTTGCAGATAGGCGACGCTGATGGGCTGGGGCGGCGCCAGCAGGGTCAGCTTCTCGATCTCCTGGCTGGCGGCCAGCAGGTTGCCCTCGTAGGAGTGGCACATGAAATTGATGGCATCCGGCAGCGCCTTGAGGCCGAAACGCTGGAAGCGGGCGCTCATCCAGCGTGGAAAGAAGCGGGCCTCGGGGTGATTGACCGGCACATAGGTGCCGTTCTGGCTGAGCTTGTCGAACCAGGCCGCCTTCATCTGGGTCTGGTTGAGGCGACCACCGCTGAGCACCAGCAGCAGGTCGGGGTGCAACTGCTTGCCGATCTCGCTGATGCGGGCGGCCAGATCCTTGTCGACCTTGGCCGGCAGCTCCAGCTCGATGATCTGGCGGGCGGAGAAGAGGCTCATGGCCTGACAGGCGTCATAAACCTGATTCCAGTCCAGTCCCTGCTCCACCACGAAGGTGTGGCGCTCATCAAACCCCTGTTTGCGGGCGACCTGACGGATGGCGTCGATGGCCTCCAGCTTGAGCAGAGGCTCGTCACCAAAAACGAGATAGCAGGGCTTGAGCCCTGTCTTGAGATGGTCCGCAAACTGCTCGGGGTAAACTCTCATCAAGATACTCGCATCAGAACTTGACCTGGCTCAGCTGGCGGATCACCAGGCTGGCAGCCTGCTCCTGCATCTCCTTGCCAAGCTGCTCCTGCTCGCGGGAAGAGGCCAATGCCGCATCCGGCTTGTTCAGGAAGCTGCGGTTGAACGCGATGGGGAAGACCTGGGTCGGCTTGCCAGGCATGGAAACGGTGAACTGGGTGTTGTAGCCCAGCACGTATTCGCGGGCCTGGCCGATGGAGTCGACCGAGGCAACCTGGCTGGTGCTGCCGACACCGGACAGGGTCAGCACCGGAATGCCCTCCTTGTCGGCGAGCTGCACACCCGCTGCCTTGAGGCGGGTCGTGACCAGCCGGTAGAAGTCGCTCTTGTTGTCACCGACCACTTTCATGGTCATCAACTCGGGCGGGATCGCGGTGCCTCGCATTTGAAAACCACAAGCCTGCAACAGCAGGCCCATCAGTACTATGGCCATCCAGCGAGTGAGGGTGGTGCCCATATGAAATCCTCTTTGCATGAAGGGAAGAGCGGCGGGCGCAGGGCCCGCCGTTATCATCCGAGTGTCGCCATGGGTTGGCAACAAGTCAGTGGTCAACAATCAGTTGGCAACGATGTTGAGCAATTTCCCCGGCACATAGACAACCTTGCGCACGGTCAGGCCATCGGTGAACTTCTGTACCGAGGCATCGGCCATGGCCAGCTTCTCGACGTCGGCCTGGCTTATCTCGGCCGGCACGGTCAGCTTGCCGCGCATCTTGCCGTTGATCTGCACCACCACCAGCTTCTCTGTCTCGACCATGGCCGCTTCGTCGGCCACCGGCCAGACGGCATGGTCCACGTCGTCACCCTTGCCCAGCATCTTCCACAGCTCGAAGCCGATGTGCGGGGTGATGGGAGAGAGCATGACCACCACGGCCTCCAGCGCCTCCTGCATCAGGGCGCGATCCTGCTCGTCGCTGCCCAGCTTGGAGAGGTTGTTCATCAGCTCCATGATGGCGGCGATGGCGGTGTTGAAGGTCTGACGGCGACCCACGTCATCGCTCACCTTGGCGATGGTCTTGTGCAGTTCGCGGCGTACCGCCTTCTGCTCGCTGCTGAGGGCGGCCAGATCCAGCGCGGCAACGGCACCACCACTGACGTGCTCGAAGGTGATGCGCCACAGGCGACGCAGGAAGCGCTGGGCACCCTCGACGCCGGAGTCGGACCACTCCAGGGTCATCTCGGCCGGGGAGGCGAACATCATGAACAGACGGACGGTATCGGCGCCGTAACGCTCCACCATCAGCTGCGGGTCGATGCCGTTGTTCTTGGACTTGGACATCTTGGTCATGCCGGAGTGGATGACTTCACGGCCTTCGTTGTCGACGGCTTTGGTGATACGACCCTTGTCGTCACGCTCGACCTTGACGTCAACCGGGCTGACCCAGACGTTGCCGCCCTTCTCGTCTTTGTAGTAGAAGGCGTCGGCCAGCACCATGCCCTGGCAGAGCAGGCGCTTGAACGGCTCGTCGCTGTTGACCAGACCGGCGTCACGCAGCAGTTTGTGGAAGAAGCGGGCGTAGAGCAGGTGCATACAGGCGTGCTCGATGCCGCCGATGTACTGATCCACCGGCAGCCAGTGGTTGGCGGCAGCGGGATCCAGCATGCCCTTGTCGTAGTCCGGGGAGCAGTAGCGAGCGTAGTACCAGGAGGACTCCATGAAGGTGTCGAAGGTATCGGTCTCGCGGAACGCTTCCTGGCCGTTGTAAGTGGTCTTGGCCCACTCGGCGTCGGCCTTGATCGGGCTCTGGATACCGTCCATCACCACATCTTCCGGCAGCAGCACCGGCAGTTGCTCTTCCGGCGTCGGGACTACGGTACCGTCAGCCAGGGTCAGCATCGGGATGGGGGCACCCCAGTAACGCTGACGGGAGACGCCCCAGTCACGCAGACGGAAGTTGACGGTACGCTTGCCGTGGCCGAGGGCTTCCAGCTTGTTGGCGATGGCGTCAAAAGCGCCCTGGAAGTCGAGACCGTCGAACTCGCCTGAGTTGAACAGTACGCCTTTCTCGGTGTAAGCGGCTTCGGTCACGTCGACGTCGCCATCGACCGGCTTGATGACGGCCTTGATGTCGAGGCCATATTTGGTGGCGAACTCGAAGTCACGCTGGTCGTGACCCGGAACCGCCATCACGGCGCCGGTGCCGTAGTTCATCAGCACGAAGTTGGCGACCCAGACCGGTACCTTGCGGCCATCCAGCGGATGAATGGCATAGAGGCCGGTGGCCATGCCCTTCTTCTCCATGGTGGCGAGCTCGGCTTCGGCTACCTTGGTGTTCTTGCACTCTTCGATGAAGGCGGCCAGTTCCGGATTGTGTTCGGCGGCTTGCAGCGCGAGTGGGTGACCGGCGGCGATACCGACATAGGTGACCCCCATGAAGGTATCCGGACGGGTGGTGTAGACCTCAAGCTGCTCAGCCTGACCCTCGATGGCGAAGCTGATGTTGACCCCTTCGGAGCGGCCAATCCAGTTGCGCTGCATGGTCTTGACCATCTCCGGCCAGCCTTCCAGATTGTCGATGTCGTTCAGCAGCTCTTCGGCGTAGTCGGTGATCTTGATGAACCACTGGGGGATCTCTTTCTGCTCCACCGGGGTGTCACAGCGCCAGCAGCAGTTGTCGACAACCTGCTCGTTGGCCAGCACCGTCATGTCGTTTGGGCACCAGTTGACGGAGGAGGTCTTCTTGTAGACCAGACCCTTCTCGTAGAGCTTGGTGAAGAACCACTGCTCCCAGCGGTAGTAATCCGGCTTGCAGGTGGCCAGCTCGCGATCCCAGTCATAGCCCAGACCCAGCATTTTCAGCTGGTTCTTCATGTATTCGATGTTTTCGTAGGTCCAGGGGGCCGGCGCCGTGTTGTTCTTGACTGCGGCGTTCTCCGCCGGCAGACCGAATGCATCCCAACCTATGGGTTGCAGCACGTTCTTGCCATTGAGGCGTTGATAACGGGAGATCACATCACCTATGGTGTAGTTGCGAACGTGCCCCATGTGTAGACGACCAGACGGATAGGGGAACATGGAGAGGCAGTAGAACTTTTCCTTGTCTACTTTCTCCACGGCCTTGAAGGTTTTCTTGGCATCCCAGTGCTTTTGCACTGCTGGTTCTATGGATTGGGGAACGTATTGCTCTTGCATTGGTGACATCCGGATCTGTGAAATGAATAGATAAATCAGCTGGGAAATCCCGATAGAATACCCATATCCAGCGGCGGCAACAACCGCCAGCATCCGTCAGGCCTTATGCCGGGCATGATCAGGGTTCAGTAGAGGAGTAACGGCAATGGACAAACGTCAAAAAGGGTATGAAGCCTTCATTGCCGAGCTGCAAAAGCAGTGGCAAGAGACAGAAGAGTTCCAGGGGGAGCGCCTCAACCGGATGATTGCCAAGGTGCAGGCCTATCTGGAGGCGGCCGGCGACCTGACCCAGGATGAGCTGGCGCTGATCGCCGAGTACGTGAAGCGGGATCTGGGCAACTATGACGAAGGGCGTGCCGAGGTGGAGGAGTCCGCCTTCATGCTGGCCCTCAAGGATACCGCCTGGTCCTGGCTGGCAGACGTGACCGATCGCGCCCAGGTGGAGTGGCGCGAGCTGGCGGAGGAGCTGGAACACAAGGGGGTCTATGAGGCGGGTGACTGGGTGGGACTCGGGGTCATGGTGTGTGACCAGTGTGGCTGGCGCCATACCGTGCTCCATCCCGAGCAGCTCGATACCTGTCCCGAGTGCGGCTGCGCCGAGTATCACCGCGAGCCGCTCTCGCCCTGATCCCGTTAGACAACCAGATGGAAAGAGGCGCCCAGGGGGCGCCTCTTTTATTCAGCTATTCAGCGATTGACCGGTCACAGGTTCAGAGCTCGCGGGCCCAGGGATGGGCACGGGGGCGCAGTGCCAGTGCCAGGCCGAGCAGCAGAGCGGTCAGCCCGTACATGGGCCAGCTGCCAAAGCGCAGGTAGGGGGTCGAACCGTGGGCAGGACGCACCTCGGTTCTCAGCACCCCTGCCTCGAATTGCGGGATCTGTGCGATGATGCTGCCATCGATTTCGGTGACTATGGTGATGCCGGTGTTGGTGTCGCGCAGCAGCGGGCGAGCCAGCTCCAGCGCACGCATGCGGGCGATCTGCATGTGCTGCCAGGGACCGATACTGGTGCCGAACCAGGCATCGTTGGAGACAGTCAACAGGAAGTCGGTATCCGGTTGCACGTTGCGGCGCACCTCTTCCGGGAAGATGATTTCGTAGCAGATGGCGGCGGCAAACTTGAGCCCCTTGGCGATCAGGTTCGGCTGCTGCTCATTTCCGCGGCTGAAGGAGGACATGGGCAGGTTGAAGAAGGGCGCAATGGGGCGCAGCAGATCTTCAAACGGCACGAACTCGCCGATGGGCAGCAGGTGGTACTTGTAGTAGCGGTTCTGGTGCTGGTAGTGATACGACTCCTTGCCATCCGCATCCTGCACTCCCATGCCGAGCACGGTATTGAAGAAGCGCTGCTGCTCGAAATCGTAATGAATGATCCCCGCCAGCAGGCCGGTATCATTCACTTTCATCGCCTTGTCCAGGCTCTCCAGATAATTGCCCATCTCCTTCTCGATGGCCGGGATCGCCGATTCCGGCCAGATGATGATGTCGGCATCCTGGTTCTCGCGGCTGAGATCCTGATACTTGCGTACCGTCGGCACCAGTGCCTCGGGATCCCACTTGAGGGACTGCGCTATGTTGCCCTGCACCAGGGCGACCTTGACCGGCTCACCCCGGGTCACCCAGTTGAGCTGCATCAGCCCCTGAGCGGCACCGATCAGCGCGATGGGCAGCAGTAGCCAGACCGGCTTGCGGCTCTGCCAGATCAGCCAGAGGGCGGAGGCCGACAGCAGCAGCGCCAGCGTGATGCCCTGCACCCCCAGGACGGGGGCCAGGCCCTTGAGCGGCCCGTCGATCTGGCTGTAACCGAACCAGAGCCAGGGGAAGCCGGTCATCACCCAGCCGCGCAGCCAGTCGGCCACCAGCCAGAGTGCCGGAAAGGCGAGCAGCCAGCGGCTCCAGTGGCGGCCGCTGAAGAAGCGGGCGAAGGCCCAGCAGGCCAGGGTCGGGTAGAGCGCCAGATAGGCAGACAGACCGGCCAGCAGCACGAAGGCGACCGGCAGCGGTATGCCGCCAAACATGGTCATGCTGACATGGATCCACCACAGCCCCGGCAGGAACAGACCCATGGCATAGCCAAAGCCGCGCCAGGCTGCCTGTTTGGGGTTGGCCTTGTCCAGCAGAGCATAGAGGCCGAGCAGGGACGGGATCACCAGCGGCCAGTAGTTGAAGGGGGAGAAGGCCAGTACGGCGAGTGCGCCGGATGCCATGGCACAGAGGCTTGTCAGGAGTTTCGATTTCACGGGCAATAGAGGCTCGGATTGGACTGCAACAGGTTGATTGGTCGGTATCTTAACCTGTAAATGCGGTCAACGGCGAGCCTCCCGGCCGTGGCGGGCAAAACCGGGCAGAAAACGGGACAGACAGGGCGGTTTGCCTGGAAGAGGATGGTGTGTGGGGGCCGTGGCGCAGTCACCTTGCCTGGGGGCAAAATGGCAAGCGCCCCGACGAGCGGGGCGCTGATGCTTTACGGCTGGCTGGTGGCCGCACGTAACTTATTGGGCTTCAGACTGGGCCGCGACATGGTTGTCGGGGATCTTCACCTGCAACTGCTGCAAGCGGCGCCTGTCGGCGTGCATCACCTTGAACAGGTAGCCGTCCAACTCTATCTCCTCGCCCTTTTTGGGCAGGTGGCTGAAGGCGTGCATCACCAGACCGCCCACCGTATCCACCTCTTCATCGCTGAACTGGGTGCCGAAGAAATCGTTGAAATCCTCGATCTCGGTGAGGGCGCTGACCGAGAAGACCCGCTTGCTGATGCGGCGGATCTCGTCCGGCTCATCCTCGATGTCATCAAACTCGTCGTCGATCTCGCCAACGATCAGTTCGAGTATGTCTTCGATGGTCACCAGACCCGAGACGCCACCAAACTCGTCCACCACGATGGCCATGTGGTAGCGCTCTTCACGAAATTCCTTGAGCAGGCGGTCGACCCGCTTGCTTTCGGGCACGATCACCGTGGGGCGCAAGATTTTCTCGAGCTGCAGTGGCTCGCTGGCATGGTGGCCGCCGAAACCGAACGGCAGCAGATCCTTGGCGAGCAGAATGCCCTCCACATGATCCTTGTCTTCATTGATCACCGGAAAGCGGGAGTGACCTGATTCGATGATCACGGGCAAGATGTCGTCCACCGGCTGGGACTTCTCTATGGTGACCATCTGGGAGCGGGGGATCATGATGTCGCGCACGCGCAGCTCGGCAATTTCGAGCACGCCTTCAATCATGTCCTTGGTGTCCTGATCGATAAGATCGCGCTCCTCGGCATCGGCTATCACGTCCACCAAATCGTTGCGGTCTTTTGGCTCGCCCTGGAAGAGTTGGCTGAGCTTGTCGAGCCAGGTTTTCTTCGGCGAGCCGGTACTAGGGTGATCGTCGGTCATTTTTTCTCTTGGTTACTCGCTTGAACACATTTGGAATTGTCTTGGTGATATAAGGATGGTCATCGGCTGTTTCAAGACGATGACTCTCCCGTCCTTTACGCTTTTACTCTTCGTCGTTCAGATAAGGGTCGGCAAAACCGAGTTCCTGCATGATGTCGCGCTCCCGGCGTGGCACCATCTCTTCGGCTTTGTTCTCCTGTCTACTCTGCAACTTCATCGTCCTGGTAAGGATCGGCAAAACCGAGCTCCTGCATGATGTCGCGCTCCAGGCGTGGCACCATCTCTTCGGCGTTCTCCTATCTACTCTGCAACTTCATCGTCTTGGTAAGGATCGGCAAAACCGAGCTCTTGCATGATGTCGCGCTCCAGCTGCTCCATCTCCTCGGCTTCCTCATCCTCGATATGGTCATAACCTAGCAGATGCAGACTGCCGTGCACAACCATGTGGGCCCAGTGGGCCTCCAGCGGTTTGTTCTGCTCGACGGCCTCCTGTTTCACCACCTGGCGGCAGATGACGAGATCGCCGAGCAGTGGCAGTTCCATGCCGGGCGGCGCCTCGAACGGGAAGGAGAGCACGTTGGTGGGCTTGTCCTTGCCGCGATAGGTGAGGTTGAGCTCGCGGCTCTCCGCCTCATCGACGATGCGCACAGTCACCTCGGCCTCTTCCTGAAAGCCGAGTATGGTGCCGTCAAGCCAGCCTTGCAGCGTGGCTTCGCTCGGCAGATCTTCCACCTGAGCGCAGGCCAGTTGCAGATCCAGGGTCACACTCATTGGGCACTCTCTTTATTGGCTTTGGCAGGGATGGACTCGACCTGTTTGGCATCGAACGCCTCATAGGCCTGCACGATACGGGCTACCACAGGATGGCGTACCACGTCTTTGGATTCAAAGAAGTTGAACGACAGGCCATCGACCCCTTGCAGCACTTCCAGCGCGTGGCGCAGGCCGGACTTGGTGCTGCGCGGCAGATCCACCTGGGTGATGTCGCCGGTGACCACCGCCTTGGAGTTGAAGCCGATGCGGGTCAGGAACATCTTCATCTGCTCCGTGGTGGTGTTCTGGGCCTCGTCCAGGATGATGAAGGCATCGTTGAGGGTGCGACCGCGCATGTAGGCGAGCGGCGCCACCTCGATGATGTTGCGCTCCATCAGCTTCTCCACCCGCTCAAAGCCCAGCATTTCGAACAGGGCGTCGTAGAGCGGGCGCAGGTAAGGGTCGACCTTCTGGGAGAGATCGCCGGGCAGGAAACCGAGCTTCTCGCCCGCTTCCACCGCCGGGCGGGTCAGCAGGATGCGGCGGATCTCCTGACGCTCCAGCGCATCCACGGCGGCGGCCACCGCCAGATAGGTCTTGCCGGTACCGGCCGGGCCTATGCCGAAGCTGATGTCGTGCTGGACTATGTTGGCGATGTACTGCGCCTGATTGGGGCTGCGCGGCTTGATGAGGCCGCGCTTGGTCTTGACCGTTACCTCCTTGCCATAAGGAATGCCGGCGGCCGGTTCGTCATCCTGCTCCAGCACCCGCGACTCCTGAATGGCCAGGTGCACCATGTCGGGTACTATGTCGGTCACCTTGCCGCCCTTGAGGGGCTGGGTTTCCACATAGAGGTGCTTGAGGATGACGGCCGCGGCATCCAGCTGGGCCTGTTTGCCAACCAGCTGGAAGTGGCTGTCACGGTAGCTGATCTCGACGCCGAGGCGGCGTTCCAGCAGCTTGATGTTGTCATCGAAGGGTCCGCACAGGCTGGCGAGGCGCCGATTGTCGGCGGGCTCCAGATGTAGGTTCAGGGTCGAGATGTGTCGGCTCAAAATGTCCTCGTCTTGACGCAGTGCCCATCTGACCTGGCCAGATGGGCACGAAGAGATTAGTGGGGAGTGAAGGCGGCTACGCCCAGCTCGTCCGGCACGTTGTCTGGACGGCGAGCCAGGATCTCGCGCGGCGCCGTGGCGATGCGCAGGTTCATCTCATCCTCGCCACGGATAAAACGACCGCGCAGGGAGTTGGGACGCACCTCCGTGATCTCCACGTCGGCAAAGCCGCCGATCAGGGTGTGCAGCCCTTCGAAGTTGACCACCCGGTTGTTCTCGGTACGACCACACAGCTGCATGGGGTCGAGCCGGGAGGGCCCTTCCACCAAGATGCGCTGGGTGGAGCCCAGCATGGCGCGACCAATCTGCATCGACTGGTTGTTGATGACATGCTGCAGGCGGGCCAGGCGGGCCTTTTTCACTTCCATGTCGACGTCGTCGGGCATGTCGGCGGCCGGCGTGCCGGGGCGCGGGCTGTAGATGAAGCTGAAGCTCATGTCGAAGTTGATCTCTTCGATCAGCTTCATGGTGGCCTCGAAATCCTCGTCCGTCTCGTTCGGGAAGCCGACGATGAAGTCAGAACTGATGGTGATGTCGGGACGGGCGGCACGCAGGCGACGGATCTTGGACTTGTACTCCAGCACGGTATGCGGGCGCTTCATCATGGTCAGGATGCGATCCGAACCGCTCTGCACCGGCAGGTGCAGGAAGCTGACCAGTTCCGGGGTGTCCTTGTAGACCTCGATGATGTCGTCGGTGAACTCGATCGGGTGGCTGGTGGTGTAGCGAATGCGGTCTATGCCATCGATGGCGGCCACCAGTCGCAGCAACTCGGCGAAGGAGCAGATGCTGCCATCAAAGGTCGGGCCCCGGTAGGCATTGACGTTCTGGCCCAGCAGGTTCACCTCGCGCACGCCCTGTTCGGCGAGCTGGGCGATTTCGTAGAGCACGTCGTCCATCGGCCGGCTCACCTCCTCGCCACGGGTGTAGGGCACCACGCAGAAGGAGCAATATTTGGAGCAGCCTTCCATGATGGAGACGAACGCGGTGGCGCCTTCGGCACGGGGTTCCGGCAGGCTGTCGAATTTTTCGATCTCGGGGAAGGCGATATCCACCTGGGCTCCCCGGCCCTCCTGCACCTGCTTGATCATGGCGGGCAGGCGATGCAGGGTCTGGGGACCGAAGACGATATCCACATAAGGGGCGCGAGTGCGAATGTTGTCCCCTTCCTGAGAAGCGACACAGCCACCCACACCGATCACCAGATCGGGTTTGTTGGCCTTGAGTTTTTTCCAGCGCCCCAGCTGGTGGAACACCTTCTCCTGTGCTTTTTCGCGGATGGAGCAGGTATTCAGCAGCAAGACATCTGCCTCTTCGGGCTCCTCGGTCAGTTCATAGCCATTGCTGGCATCCAACAGGTCGGCCATCTTGGACGAGTCGTACTCGTTCATCTGGCAACCCCAGGTTTTAATGTGAAGTTTCTTGCTCATTGCTTCTCTTGACTTGTTTGGAAATCGGCATGGTCAAAGGACCGGGCATTTTACTCCGCAATCTGGATACTGCCTAGCTAATATCCAGCCCGTCATGGGTCTTTCTCCCTCATGGCTAGCCGGTATGTACTCGGGTTTTCTCCTTGATTTGGCGCGGCAATTCACAATTTGCCTCACTGTTTCTGCCGGTCCCTTGCGGTATCATGTCCCCATTCGGTTTGGCCCCGTCTACCCTTGTCCGGGGCGTCCCCTTTCAGGAATCAAGTTATGGAACAGTGTGATATCGCCATTGTCGGCGCTGGCATGGTTGGCGCCGCCACCGCCTGTCTGCTGGCGGCGCAGGGCCTCTCCATCCGGGTCATAGAGACCCAATTGCCCGAGCAATACGCCCCACAGCAGCCGCTGGATCTGCGGGTCTCCGCCATCAGTCAGGCCTCGGTGGCGCTGCTGACGCAGGCCGGTGCCTGGCAACATCTGCAGCAGATGCGGCTCTGCCCCTATCGCCGGCTGGAGACCTGGGAGCTGGACGGCTTTGCCACCCGCTTCAACGCCGCCGACCTCGGCCTGCCCCAGCTCGGCTACATCATAGAAAATCGGCTGGTGCAGCTGGCGCTGCTGAGGCGCATGGAGGATTTCCCCAACATCCAGACCCACACCCCGGCAGCGGTGACGAGCCTGCGTCAGAGTGTGGACGAGGCTGTGCTGACCCTGGATGATGGCACCGAACTCGCCGCCCGCTGGGTGCTGGCGTGCGATGGCGCCGAATCCCAGATGCGCCGGCTGGTGGGCATAGGCGTGTCGCACTTCGAATATCGCCAGCACTGCATGCTGATCAACATCGACACCGACTTCGAACAGGAAGACATCACCTGGCAGCAGTTCACCCCGCACGGCCCGCGCGCCTTCCTGCCGCTGCCGGGCCAGCACGGCTCCCTGGTGTGGTATGACAGCCCCGCCCGCATTCGCACCCTGTCGGCCATGAGCAATGAACGGCTGGGGGAGGAGGTGCGTCGCCACTTTCCAGCCCGGCTCGGTGGTTTCACCGTCACGGCCAAGGGGAGCTTCCCGCTGGTGCGGCGCCATGCCAACGACTATCACGCCGGCCGGGTGGTCCTGCTCGGCGATGCCGCCCACACCATCAATCCGCTGGCGGGGCAGGGGGTCAACCTCGGCTTCAAGGACGTGGCCTGCTGGGCCGAGCTGTTGCAGGGGGCTGGCACCGACTGGCATCAACTGGCGTTGGCCGATCGCTATGAGCGCCGTCGTCGCCCCGACAACCTGCTGATGCAATCGGGGATGGATCTCTTCTACGGGGTGTTCAGCAACGAGATAGGGCCGCTCAAGCTGGCCCGCAACCTGGCCCTCAATCTGGCGGACAAGGCGGGCCCGCTCAAGGAGATGGCGCTGCGCTACGCATTGGGGCTGGTTTAAGGCGCGCGGCGCCATCACAAGGGAGCAGATCGCATGAACAAGGCATTGCTGGTGATCGATTTCATCAACGACATCGCCCACCCGGACGGGCGTATCGCCGCCTCGGCGGCCCATGTGCTGGAGCAGGGCGCCATCGCGCACGCCAATCAGGCGCTGGCCCATGCTCGCGCCCATGGCTGGCTGGTGATCCTGATCAAGGTGGGCTTTGACGGCGGCTATCAGCTGCAGCCCAAGGGATCCCCCATGTTTGGTCGGGCCAATCAGTTTGGTGCGCTTTCGCTGGCGGACAGTGGCACCGACTTTCACCCCGAGCTGGATGTGCAATCCGGCGATCTGGTGCTGACCAAGCCCAGAGTCAGCCCCTTCTATGGCACGGCGCTGGAGCCTGCGCTGCGGGCCAATCGCATCGATCACCTCTATCTGTGTGGGGTCAGCACCAGCTGGGCCATTCAGGCTGCGGCAAGGGACGGCCATGATCGGGACTACGCCATCACCATACTGGAGGATGCCTGCGCGGCGGCGGATGCCAGCGAGCATCACGGTTCGCTGCGGATGCTCGGCCGTATCGCCGAGATCATCAAGGTGGCCCAGCTGGCCTGATCCCCGCGGCAGGCGGAGCTTGCTCACTGTTTTGACATTTTGTCTGCGGCCCCCTGTCGGGCCGCGTTCATTTTGGGCAACATGGACCAAGCATCGATGGCCACAAGGATGGGACATGCGTTATCAGGGACGGATCGTGCGCTGGAACGAGGCGCGCGGCTTTGGCTTTATCACGCCGGAGCAGAAGGGGGGCGAGCAGCAAGGGCGCGAGCTGTTCGTGCATATCTCGGCGCTGCAATCCGATGGTCGGCTGCCCGAGGCGGGGGAGCGGGTCTCCTATCAGATTGGCGCCGGTCAGGACGGCAAACCCAGGGCCGAGCAGGTGTTCTTTCCCGACCGGCCCTTGTCGCTGGCTGACACGTCCGTGCCCCCCTTGTCCGGCAAAGACGCGGTTCGCCGACCGGCGGCCAGGGGGGTACCGCAACCCGTTTCGTCCAGACCGCGCCCAGGTCTCTCCTATCGCCGCAAGAGCAGCTGGCGCGGCAAGTTGATCCCCTTGCTGGTGCTGGCGGGGCTGTTCTCTGTCTACTCTCGCTTCTCGGCCGAGTCGATGGCTCCCCTGCCGGTTTCCTCCTTCAGCGTCGAGAGTCGTGCTGCCAGCACCCCGCAGACGCCGGCCCGCAGCTATGGGTGCGATGGCCGTGAGTATTGTTCCCAGATGACTTCCTGCGACGAGGCGACCTGGTTCCTGCAACACTGTCCGAATATGAAGATGGACGGGGAGGGGGACGGTATTCCCTGTGAGGATCAGTGGTGTGGCCACTGAGGCTGGCCTGTTCAACCGCTTTTTGCATAACGAGTGACGCCGCGGCCTGCGGGAGTACATACCCATCTCCTTCATCATGCCGGGTCTGGACAACGTCAAGGCGTGCAACGATCACTTGGGCCATCAGGTCGGGGATGATGTCCTCAGACCGGCCATCTGCTCAACGCTTTTTGTCAGCGGATCTGCCAAGCCGGTTCGAGGGCGATACATTCGCACTGGTTTTCGGCAATACCGGCAAGGAGGCCGCCTTGCTGATGGGGAAGGCGCTCCACCTCGGGATCCGCGTTTTGAGTATTCGGGAGGCGGGCGATGCCCGACTCAGCGCGCGGGCACCGCCGAGCATGGCGTGGGATGCGCCGCCATGACCAGTTGCAGGAAACGATCGCGGATGGGATCGGCAAATGCCGGGTTCCAGACCAGGCTGATTTCCCATTCTGACCAGGGGCCGGACAAGGGATAGAGGGTAACATCCTGGCCCGCAATGAAGCTGACGCTGCGCGGCAATATGGCGTTGCCTATGCCGGCGGCCACCAGGGCGACCAGGGTTTGGATATCTTCCGCTTCCTGGACCATGCCGGTCAGCCGATTGGCGCCGAGAAAGCTTGCGATCTGCTGGCTGAGGCCCGGGCAACGGTGGCCGACCATCTGCAGCAGTGGTTGATGGGCCAGCGCCCACTCCACGTCGAATGCAGCCGGATCCGGCCCCGTCATCTGGGTCGGTACGGCCAGTACCAGCCGGTCGGTCAGCAGCCTGTGCTCCCGCAGTTGCGGCGCGTGTGGCCGGCGCATGAATCCCAGCTGCAACTGACCCGACAGCAAGCGTTCATGCTGGATCGCGGAGGTCATGTCCTGCAGGTGCACCATCACATCGGGTACCTGCTGCTTGAAACGGGCGACCAGCGAGGGGGCCAGCGCGAAACTCGACAGCCCGAAGCCAATCTTGAGCCGCCCTGCTATGCCGCTCGCCAGTGCCAGTGCATGACGCTCAAACCCCTTGCCGTGTTCGACCAGTGCGCTGGCCTGGGTGAGCAGCTGTGCACCCATGGCGGTCAGTTTGGCGCCGTGACGCCCCCGGTTGAACAAGGTGCTGCCGAGCGCTAGCTCCAGCCCCTGGATCTGCTTGGTCAGTGCCGGCTGAGTGATGAACAGCCGGCTGGCGGCCTCCCGGTAGTTGGCGGTCTCGGCCAGCATCACGAACGCTTGCAGTTGCCTCAAGTCAAATTTCATTCCGTTTTGTTATCCAATATGGCCATTTATTAATTATAAATTATCTAACCACCTTGTTCTAATGGTCTCGTAACGGGCCACCGGCCCTGCCTGATGCACAACGAGGAACCATGTCATGCCTAGCGAACGCTATCTGTTTTTGATCAAGGGAACCCTGGTAATGGCCCAGCCACTGGCTGCGCCGGAGACGGGAGAGCTGCTGACGAGCTTGCTGCAACAGGGATTTGTGGTGGCTCCTCTGCAGGTCTGGGCGGGCAATGCCGAACAGGCGTTGGCTTGTTATGAGCAAGCTGCTCAGCAGTCAGCCTTCGCCAGCGTGCTGGCCGGGGCTGAGCCCGTGCTGGCCGGAGCCCCGTCATGACCCGGCTCACCCTGCGGGCCCGCGCTCTGCTGCTGGACATGGATGGCACCCTGGTGCACTCCACCGGCGAGGTGGAGACGGTATGGCGGCTCTGGTGTCGCCGTCATCAGCTGGTCCCCGAGCCGATATTGGCCATGTGTCACGGTGTGCGCTCGCGGGAGGTGATCCGGGCCCTGGCCCCGCAGCTGGACATGGCGCAGGAGGTAGCCCTGCTCGACGAACTGGAGATCAACCACACCGGTCAGGCGGAGGCCATCATGGGGTGCCGGGCCGTACTGGCCAGCCTGCCAGTCGGGTGTTGGGCGCTGGTGACCTCCGCCAGTCAGCGGGTCGCCCGCCATCGGCTGGCGAGCGCAGGTCTGCCACTGCCCGCTCTGCTGGTGGGGGCGGAAGACGTGATGCAGGGCAAGCCGGATCCCGAGCCTTATCTGTTGGCGGCGACGCGGCTTGGGGTTGCCCCCGCCGACTGCCTGGTGTTTGAGGATGCGCCAGCCGGCGTAGCGAGCGCTCTGCGGGCCGGTTGCACAGTAGTGCAGGTCGGTGGCAGCCGGCGGCTCGATCCGGCCGTGACGGCGGTGATCCAAGATTGGCGTCAGGTGAGGGTGCTTGATGGGGCTGGGGGCGAGTTGCAGGTGATGCTGCTGACCTGATGGGGACGCAGGCCATGAAAAGCCCCCGGCGAGCGGGGGCTTGGGATGACGAGACAGCCGGATTACTTGAAGACGCGAAAACGCACGGCGTCGTCCATGAAGGTCTTGTCACCGGCCGGTTGCTCGATGCTGCCAAAGGGCATCTGGGCACGCAGCAACCAGCTGGCGGGCAGATCCCACTCCTTGCGCACCGCTGCGTCGATCAGCGGGTTGTAGTGCTGCAGGGAGGCACCAATCCCTTCCTGTGCCAAGCTGGTCCAGACCGCGAACTGGGCGATGCCGGTGGCGTGTTCGGACCAGATGGGGAAGTTGTCGGCATAGAGGGCGAACTTCTGTTGCAGATCCTTGATCACATCCGTGTCTTCGAAGAAGAGCACGGTACCGAAGCCGGCCCGGAAGCTGCCATCCACCTTGGCTTCGCTCTGGGCATAGGCCTCCGGCGGGACTATCTTCTTCAGCTCCGCCTTGACGATGTCCCACAGTGTGTGGTGCTGAGCGCCAAACAGGAGGACCGCACGGGAGCTCTGGGAGTTGAAGGAGGAGGGACTGTGCTTGATGGCATCCTGGATGAGGGTCGTCAGCTGCTCCGGTGTGTGGGAGACCTGGTCGCCCAGGGCATAGATGGTACGACGTGCTTTGATCTGTTCGATAAACGGACTGCTCATAACATCTCCTTTGTTTGACAGGGAATCGTCATCGGTAGTCCTTGGCAAGGCCATCCGGCTCCGATTGTTCAAGTTACAGACTATAACACCCGCTTGTAGTCTGACCGTCAACGTACAGTGGTCACTGTTTTTACTTTTTGTGGATATTGATAGTCGGGGAGCGAATGAATCACTTCACATTTTAATGTTTTTTATCAATTGGTCCTGTCCTGGCTGATTTTAATCAACGATTGAAGTTGCCTTTTCACCATAGAATCCTGTCATATCAGTAGGTTCGATGGAGTGGGCATGATCCAGTGGGTGATTAATCGGCGTTACTATGTGTTGACCTCGTGTTCTTTCCTGCTGGGAGCCCTGATACTGGTCGTCACCCTGACCCTGGCGGCGGTCAGTTATCTGCGTAGTATCGACAAAACAGTGGCTGGGTACGGTCACATGATCTCCACCATCGAAGCGGCGCTCATTCACGAGATGGTGCTGACCAATCAGTGGCAACTGGCGGTACTGGAATCTTCGCTCGACAAGTCTGCCATTGCCCGTGGCGAGCCGGCTGACAACCCGCTGTGGGCCATCGCCCACCAGATAAAGCGCGACAATCACTACATCTATTTTTACAACCCGCATACCGATCAGATCAGCAGTTATCCTGCCTGGGAACAGCCTGCCGGGTATCGGGCCGCCAGCCGCCCCTGGTACAAGGTGTTGTCGATGGAAGGAGACGAACTGCTCTGGTTTGGTCCCTATCAGGAATACAGCTCCAGCAACCTGATCCTGACCCTAATCAAGCGGGTCAAGGATGATGAAGGCGCACTGCTTGGTCTCTTGATGGTGGACATGTCGTTTGATGCGCTTCAGCAAGCGCTGCAACGGGCCATGGGTCGCAATCAGGCGGCCATCTACATCAGTCAGCGGAGCAGTGGCCGGTTGGTGGTGGGCAGCAACATGGCGTTTCACAACAATGCCCATGTGGCTGTGAGCCCCAACCAGCTGGGGTTGGACGTGATCTGGCGTGGGAGTCACCTCAAGCGTGAAATGGAGGATATCGACTGGGATCTCAACATCTATCTGCCGCCCAAGCTGTTTCGTGACAGCCTCTACGAGGCCTTGCTGATGGTGGTGCTGCCCCTGCTCTCGTTGTTTGCCATCTGGTTTTGCAGCATCAATTTTCTGGTGCGCATCTTTCAAGAGGAGCAGGCGCTGGTCTCCGGCTCGCTGAGCGGTATAGTGCAGAACCCGACCATCCCCAAGGCATCCTCACAGCTGAAGACCTGGTTTGTGCATGGCAGTCTCAGTGAAATCGATCAGGTGAGAGCCAGTTTTCTGCAGGGGCAGGATGCCCTGCTGCACGATCCCCTCACCGGCATCATGAACCGGCGAGCCTTTACCCAGCGCAGAAGCGAGCTGGAGGAGAACCTCGTCCCCCATTGGTTGGTGCTGTTCGACGTGGACAACTTCAAATGCATCAATGACAGCTGGGGCCATAGCGTGGGGGATGGCGTGCTCTGTCGGGTGGCAGAGTTGATGACAGCCGAACTGGGCAACAGCACTGTCTACCGCATCGGGGGAGACGAATTTGCCGCCTTGTTGTCGTGGGATCGTTCCGAACTGGAACGGCGGCTGACCTACCTGCTGGCACGGATGCGCAACCAGCAATGGCGTGAATGTCAGGGGCCGGTCACCTTGAGTGCGGGCGGTGCCCACTATCCGGATGACGGACTCTTTCTGTTCGAACGGGCCGACGAGTGCCTTTACCAGAGCAAGCGGCTGGGGCGTGATCGCTGGCATCTGCCGCCGGCATGACCTGGCCGGCTTGGCACTTTTCATGGTGATTTCTGCGGCAATGACAGTATCTGTCTGATCACCATGGTGTCAGAATGGGCTGCGACAATCCGGCCTCGTTGTGTTACCCCCTCATTTTTTCAATAAAATATATTTTTTCTTTGTTTTTCATGATGTTATTTATTGTTTTATGCGGTTTTATCCGAGCCGGGCTGTTTTATGGCAGAAGGCTCCACTCTTGGTACCACTGGCGCGGTTGGCGGCCATTTGTATAGTGCAGGGGAAACTAATCAGGTTTGACAGGAGTACTCCATGGAAATGAAAACGCGCGGCATGAGCGCCCTGGCCCTGCTGGGCACCCTGCTGCTGCCGAGCTGCGCGGTACAGGCCTCTGAGACGCTCAACACCATACTTGGTGGCGGTGCTGGTGGTGTGGCGGGCACCATGATCGGCAAAGAGTTGGGTGGGGATACCGGTGCTCTGGTGGGGGCGGCGCTTGGTGGGGCGGCTGGTGGCGCCGCCACGGCCAACAAAGGCAACAAGAATGAAGCCGCCCTGGGAGGCGCCGTCGGTGCCCTGGGTGGTGCGGCCATTGGCAAGAGCGTGGGAGGCAGCACAGGCCAGCTGATCGGTGCCGGGGTCGGTGGCGCCAGCGGCTCGGCAATTGGAGCCAACACGGGGGATGGTCACAAGAGCAATAACGATCGCTACGACGACGATGATCACAAGCACTACAAGAAACACAAGAAGCATAAAAAACACAGGCACGACGATTGAGGTCGCCTACCCGCTGATAAAGGGGCTGTGAGTCCACAATGCCGGTCAGTTAACACTGACTGGCATTGTGTTTATTGGCTTTTTTATTGCTGGTTTCTGCGATATGCGGGCTAGCTGGCCGCCGCGTCTCGCGGCGTCATCGGGACAAGGTGCCATGCTGGCATCACCTTGAGTCTTCGTGCCATGCCAAACGCCAGATCAGAACGCTATCAATCAAAATTCCAATCAGATTAATAATTTGGAAACATAAAATCATTAGGTTAACCAATAACACTTGTCCAAAAGGTTATTGCCATGCCTATTTCAACACCTCGGCTCCTGAGCCTGGTGCTTTTGCCCCCCCTGTTGCTCTCGGCTTGCAATGGGAATGAATCGACCTCCCAGCCAAGCGCTTCGTCGCACCTGTTCAACGAACCCAGAGCCTTCGATCTAGAGGCGCATCGTGGGGGTATTGGCCTTGTCTCGGAAAGTACCTTGGCAGCCTTTGCCAATGCCCTGGAAATGGGGGTCACCACCTTGGAGATGGATACCCAGATCACCCTGGATGGTATCGCGGTCGTGACTCATGATCGCAAGATTTCGGACAAAAAGTGTCTGGATACCCAACCTGTTAGCGAGGGCGACCCCCTGTACCCCTATGTGGGCAAATATATCAAAGACCTGACTCTGGCTCAGGTGAAAACGCTGAATTGCGGCTCCCTGCCATTGGTCGATTTCCCTGAGCAGGTTCTGGTGCCGGGCGCAACCATACCGACCCTGCAAGAGGTATTCACCCTGGTGAAATCTTATCGTGCCGAACAGGTACTGCTCAATATCGAGACCAAGGTCGAGGCGGGGGCTCCGGAAGAGACGGCCCCCCGGGAACGCTTTGTCAAAACGGTGCTCAAGGATATCCGTGACGCAGGCCTGATGCGGCAGGCGACCATACAGAGCTTCGACTGGGGTGCACTGATGCTGACTCGGGAACTCGAGCCCAGCCTGCCCATCATCGCCCTGACCAATGGTCAGCCGTTCTTGCAAGCAGGCATGCCAGGCGCCTCTCCCTGGCTGGGTGGTATCGATATCGATGACTTCAATGGCGATCTGGTGCAGGCCGTGGCCTCCTTCGGTGCCGATGCCATCTCCCCGGTACACGGCGACCCTCAGGGCGGTCGTTACGGAGATCCTGGCTATGTGGAGTACACCACGCCAGATCTGGTCGATGCAGCCCATGCTGAAGGCATCAAGGTGATCCCCTGGACTGTTGACGATGAGGGGACAATGAACCGCATGCTGGAGAATGGGGTCGACGGCATCATTACCGACTATCCGGATCGGTTACGTGCCGTGATGGAAGAACGTGGCATCCCTCTGCCAGAACCCGCCTTCCTGCGTTGAGGCGAGAGGGATTGCCGAGGGTCTAAGCAACCAGGACCTATTTCAGGTTTCCGTTGCCAGCATCGGCAGAGGTGTTCAATGACAAGCCTATGTCGCTCATATACCGCCAAGTTCATACTGGAAGCCACATCCCTGGTACTCGACCAGGGATATTTTGTTTCCGAAGCCAGCCGCTCACTGGATGTCGGTGATACCCAGCATCACCGATGAGGTCTGCAACGCCAACATCAGCGCGACATGGCCCCCCCCTATCCCTGAGCCGCAGAAGATCCAGGCGCGGAAGCGCCCATTAATCCGCGTGAGCGCGAAAAGGCAATGCTGAAAGATGCAAGGTCTGCCCCTTAATAATGGCTCTGTCCCAATTACGTGTTGAAAGGCTAATCTTGAAGTAGGCTATCTCCTTGAGGTCTACCATCATGGATACCCCTGCCTTTCAACACCTGTTGTCCCTCTTTCCCCAGTTAACCCTGCGCCAGCGCCGTGTTGCCCAGCAGGAGCTCACGGCGCCACACGCCATTACCTCGCTCAATACCCAGCTACCGGCATGCAGCGGTTGCCCGCACTGTCAGGCAGAACCCGCTCAGCTGGCCCCCTGGGGCTGGAGTCGGGGACTGCGCCGCTACCGTTGCAAACTGTGTCTGCGCACCAGCACCGTGCTCACCAAGACGCCCCTGGCCCGGTTGCGCAAAGCCCAGTGCTGGGAAGACTACGCGCAAGCCCTCATCGAAGGACTGACCGTCCGCCAGGCAGCTATGCGTTGCGGGGTCAGCAAAAACACCGCCTTCCTCTGGCGTCACCGTTTCTTGCGGGCGATGGCAGGCCATCAAGCCACGTGGGAAGAGGGCATCGTTGAGGTCGATGAGACTTTCTTCCTCGAGTCGTTCAAGGGGCAACGGGGGCTGCCGCGCCCGGCACGACGTCGCGGGGGTAAAGGGCGAACTCGTGGAACCGGGCCGGATTACATTCCGGTGATGGTGGTGCAAGATCGGGCAGGACACCATGCAGATTTTCAGCTGGCGCAGATGAATGCCAAGACGGTGATAGCGGTCTTGAAGCCGCTGGTGTCACCGGAAGCGGTGCTGTGTAGCGATGGTGCGGGTGTGTATGCCAGTTTCAGCCAAGCGCAGGGCGTGACCCATCAGGTAGTACACAATCGTCAGGGCGAGCGTGTGGTCGGTGCGTATCACATCCAGCACGTAAACGGGTATCACCATCGGTTGAAAGCGTGGATGGATCGATTTCATGGTGTGGCGACCCACTACCTGAAGAACTACCTGGGTTGGCGCAGGATGCTGGAGCGTTACGGAAGGGGAGTAAATATCAAAGCGTGTTTGCATGAGGCGCTGGGGCACCCCATGCAACACGTAATTGGGACATAGCCAATAAAAAACCTCGCATGGCGAGGTTTTTTTATAACTGATAACCCCTTATCAACCTCGTTCGGCAGCCTTGACCCAGAGTACCTCGGGCGTGGCCGTGCAGGCCAGCAGGTAGCGGGCTATGGTGAAAAACCAGTCACTCAGCCGGTTCATGTAGGGCAGAATGGCTGGGTTTATACGTTCAGTGCGACTCAGCGTCAACAGCAGACGCTCACAGCGACGGGTCAAAGTACGTACCACATGAGCTTGCGCCGCCGCCCGGGAACCACTGGGCAAAATGAAATTGCGCAGCACGGGCAAATTGGCACTGTAGCCATCAATTTGCTGCTCCAGTCGCAATGTCCATCCATTATTCACCTGCCAGATAGCCTCTTGCTGAGCATCGCTGGAAAATGCCAGTTCACCGCCCAGATCGAACAACTCTTGTTGCAATAATAACAAGTCGGCTAATAAGTCGACTTCAACGACTGGAACCTCGGCAATGAGTAGACCTATATGAGAATTTAATTCATCAATATAGCCATAGGCATCTACTCGCATATCATCCTTGGCCAATTGCACACCATCGGCCAGCCGGGTCATGCCCTTATCACCCTGCCTCGTATATATTCTCATACCGACATCCTGTTAATAATGGGAACAATCATGGATTCGAGCCCGTTGAGTTTGATCTCATAGGCAAGGGCAAGGGTCTGACCCAACGCACCGGGGGGAAAGCCAGCACGCGCCATCCACACCAAATAAGGCTCCGGAATATCGATGATGCGCCGCCCCTGATATTTGCCATAAGGCATAGTGTGGGTCAGGGTCAGCAACACCCGTTCGTCAGAGAGCCACTCCATACTAATCGATGTCCAGATATTTATGGGTCTGGATGGAGAGCCGCCAATTACGGGCGATGCAGGTGGCCATTGCCAGCTGGGTGGCTCTGGACTTCTGGCTGATGGGTTGCAGCGCAATCACCACGTCAGGGCGCAAGGTGGCGGTCGCCAGCAACGCATCCAGCTCCTCGATATGGCGCTCGGTGGCCACCGGATGCTTGATCTCGTTGGCACGCTCAAGGGCTGATATCAGCACGGGCAGTCCCCCCTTCATGCCAATCTTGGGCGAAACCGTGACCCAGGTATTGGCATGGGTCTGGATTTCGCTGGTACCGCTGGTTTCGATCTGCACCTGATACCCGGCTGCCAGCAGAGCACAAGAGAGCGCCTGCAAGTCATACAGACAAGGCTCGCCGCCGGTGATAACCACATGACGGGCCTGATAACCGAGCTGCTGGAAACTGGCCAGGATCTGCTCAGTGCTCATCTTGCTCCAACCATCGGATTCATTGGAACAGTCGAGCACCGCCTGAACCCCCACTTCACGAGCGGGATCGACAATCCAGGTATGACGGGTATCGCACCAGGGACAACCCACGGGGCAGCCTTGCAGGCGAACGAAGATGGCGGGCAGGCCGGTGAATATGCCCTCCCCCTGGATGGTCTGGAATATCTCGTTGATTGGGTAGTGCATCTCGGTCACGGCTTGTTGCAAAAGTCGCGGATTATACCCCAAGCGAGGGCAAGACGCAGGCTCACAGTCCGCTTTTCTCGCCCAATCCGGTTTTCTCGTAAAGCCGGGCCATGATGCCCGCCTTGTCGGCCAGATACAGGTTCAGCCCCCGGCTACGCAGTTCGCAGGCGGGACAGGTGCTACAGCCATCACCAGCGATGCCGTTGTAGCAGGTCAGTGTCTGCTGGCGCACCGTCTCCAGGTGACCATAGTGATCCGCCAGCGCCCAAGTTTCGGCCTTGTCGAGCCACATCAGCGGGGTATCGAAGCGGATGCCACGATCAAGCCCCAAAGCGACCGCCTGATTGAGCGCCTTGACGAACTCGTCGCGACAATCCGGGTAGCCGGAGAAATCGGTCTCGCACACCCCGGTAATCACCGCCTCGGCGCCCACCTGATAGGCATAGATGGAGGCCAGGGTCAGAAACAGGATATTGCGACCCGGCACGAAGGTATTGGGCAGACCATTGTCCTGCAGTTCGCAGCTGACTGGGATGTCATCCCGGGTCAGGGCCGAGACCGCCAGTTCATTGAGTAGGGTCACGTCCATCACCTTGTGGGCGGCAATGCCAAGCGCGTCGGCCAGTCGGCGAGCCGTCTCTATCTCCTCCCGATGGCGTTGGCCATAGTCGAAGGTAATGGCGTGCACCTCGTCATAACGGGCCAGAGCCTGTACCAGACAGGTAGTGCTGTCCTGTCCACCACTGAATACCACGACGGCTTTCTTCACGTTTATCACTCCTTCAGGCAGTTCAAGTACGGCGACCTTGTGCAAAGTCATGCCACTGCCGGTTTAAATGGGAAAAGAGGTTCATCAGCGGGGCGAATCGCTCGGGCTCACCCTCCCACTGGGATAACAGATGATAACCCGCCTCCAGAGTCGACAACGCCTCGGGAAACGGCTTCTTGCGAATGGAGTACTGGCCCGGTATGGCACCGAGCTTGATCCTGGGCAGCCGCAGCAGGGCCGGATTGCTGTGCAAGATGCGATACGCTTTGCGCCAGGTACCATCGAGCAGCAAAAAGCAGACCTGGCGGCGCTCTCCCGCCTGGCGCAGTTGATCCTGTACCTGATCCAGCGCCAGCGCATGCTCGTCAGGCCAGAGCAGATAGCAGTGCATATTGGGATCCGCCAGCAAGGCATTGAGCCAATACGCCTCGGCAAAATCCTCCCCCACATGAATGCTGGCGTGAGTGAGGGAGGCAGCCAGCAGGGCTGCAGTGCCCTTGGGGTGCCCCGCTTCGCTCGGGTGCTGCAAAATATGGAGGGGAGCGAGATGAGGCACCTGCCGAATATAATCACACAGACAGGCTTTGAGGGCTCTGGTGCAACGTGTACAGTATCGACTGTTCTTGTCGTTGGGCTGTTTCATGTTGTCAGAAAAATCAGGATTACTCTGGGTCATCACGCTTTCACTCGCCAGCTTGTTGCTTTTCTTCACCGTACCGAATCATGTGCTCTCCTTCGATCGCACCCTGATCGCCCAAGGCGAAGGGTGGCGCATCATAACAGGCAATCTGGCCCACACCAATCTATGGCACCTGCTGCTCAACCTGAGCGGTCTGTGCGTGCTCTACAGCCTGTTTCGTGAATACCTGACGGGCTGCCGCCTGCCGGTATTGCTGCTGTTGCTGGGGTGCGCCGTCGGTCTCGGTATCTGGTGGTTATGCCCGCAGACCCAGTGGTACATGGGGCTGTCGGGGGCCTTGCACGGCCTGTTCGTGTGGGGAGCCTTACAGGACATCCGCTATCGCCGCTATTCGGGCTGGCTGATGCTGCTGGGAGTGGCCATCAAGCTCGGAGTGGACTTCTACAGTGCGGGCGAGAGCCCGGTTTCTGTACTGATTGGCGCCCGGGTTCACATCGAATCACATCTGATTGGCTCGGCGGCGGGGCTGCTGTTCGGCCTGTTGCCGGTCAGTCTCGGCAGTCAGGCCAGCAAGGCATAATCGCGCTCAACGCCTGGTTGCCTTGACCAATAAGCAGGCCGGGGTCAATCCGGCCTGCTCACACACTTAATGCCCAGCCAGCTCCGCATTGATGCCTGACAACATGGCGGCGGGATCCTCTGCCTGGGTGATGGGGCGACCTATGACCAGATAGTCGGCGCCGGCTTGCATCGCAGCCAGCGGCGTCATCACCCTGCGTTGATCCCCGGCCGCGGACCCGGTGGGGCGAATACCCGGGGTCACCAGCTTGAAGTCGGCGCCGAGCAGAGCCTTGAGTTCACTCGCCTCATTGGCGGAGCAGACCACTCCATCCAGCCCTGCGGCCTTGGTCAATGTCGCCAGCCGGATCACCTGCTCGGCCGGGCTCACGTCCAGGCCAAGCGGCGCCATGTCAGATTGCTCCATGCTGGTCAGCACGGTAACCCCGATCAGCAGCGGCGCCTTGTCGCCATAAGGCAGCAAGGCCTCTCTGGCGGCACGCATCATGCGTTCGCCACCGCTGGCATGGACGTTGACCATCCAGACACCCAGCTCGGCACTGGCGGCCACGGCCTTGGCCACGGTATTGGGAATGTCGTGAAACTTCAGATCCAGAAACACATCGAATCCCTTGGCGACCAGCTGGCGCACAAACTGGGGGCCAAACAGGGTAAACATCTCCTTGCCCACCTTGAGGCGGCACTGGGCCGGAGAGATACGTTCAATGAACGCGAAGGCATCGGCCTCGTGCTGATAATCCAGCGCTACCAGTACTTTGGGATCTAGCATCTCACTTCCTATTGATTGTTGTTCACCATCTGGGCGTGGCTTCACCATCCAGGCCCAGGTTCAACCTGATGACACCGCGGCGGCACTTGCAGCACCCGGCATCTCACTTTCAATCGATTTGGTTCTTATTCGCCGTCCAGGCCGCGGATCGGCTTGATGGATCCCCACTGACGGCAGGATGGGCACTGCCAGAACAGCGAGTGGGTGGCAAAACCACACTGCCGACACTTGTGGGTGGATTTGATCTTGATCTGTTCGCCAACCAGTTGCTGCAGCAACTCCAGGCTCTCCTTGGCAGGCCCCTCCTCGGCACTGGCCAGCTGGAAACCAACCAGCTGGTAGAAACCCTTCATGGAAGGGTGACGACGCAGCTGGCGCAGCACCAGAGCGCGGGCCTGACTCAGGCCGTCGCGCTCCTCCACCAACTTGGCAAGGGCCAGGGTCACGCTGACGCCGGCGTGATCCTCCACTGCCTGCTCCAGCAAGGGAATAAGCTCGAGAGATCGGCCCTGACGCTGGTAGCATTCGGTGAGCCAGGGGATGGCTTCGGAGGCAAAGTCGATGTCCTGCTCGAACACCCGCAGCAGTTCCTTGCCCGCTTGCTCATACTCCCCCGCCTCCATCGCCAGTTCGGCCAATCGCAGGCTGGCGCGGGCGCAGGCAGGGTTGACACCCAACGCCCGCTTGAGCTTGGCAAGCCCCGCAGGCTTGTTACCATCCCGAAAGGCGCTGTCTGCCTGCTCGCAGTAGAAATGCGAGATAGGCTCGGCCAGCTTCTTGCCTTGATATTTCTGCAACCGCACCGCGACCTCGATGGCCTTGTCCCAGTCACGCAACTGCTGATGGATGATCAACAACTGGGCCAGTGCCGTCTCTTCGTAGTCGCCGTCTTCGCACAACTCGTTCCAGAGCGCCTCCGCTCTATCCAGCAAGCCCGCGGCCAGGAAGTCGCGCGCGAGCTCCTGCAGCGCAAGCTGGCGCTGTTCACGAGTCAGCTCACGGGTCACCAGGTTCTGGTGGATCTTGATGGCACGATCAACCTCGCCGCGCTGACGAAACAAGTTGCCAAGGGAGAGGTGGGTTTCGATGGTTTCGCTGTCCACTTCCAGCAGCTGGATGAAGAGATCCACCGCCTTGTCCGACTCGTCAGACAGCAAATAGTTGAGGCCCGCCACGTACTGGCGGGAAAACTGGTTACTCTGTTTCTGGGTGTCCTGGCGAACACTCCTGCGCCCCATGTACCAACCATAACCAGCGGCAATCGGCAACAGCAGGAAAAGCAGTTCAAGCATCGAGGGACATTATTCCTTGACTGCCGACCGAGCCAGCTCCAACTCGCGGGATTGACGACGCATGGTGCGGTTGAGGGTGCGGTTTTGCATCTTGAGGCGCAAAAATAGCAGGCCAAACACCAGCCAGCCGAGCAGGAAGCCACCGCCAAAGAAGAAACCCAGCAGCATGGAGAGCGAGAACTCCCCTTGGGCAATCAGATAGTTGAACTGCACCAGCTGACCATTTTGCGAACCGATGGCCAGGGTCAGAATAAACACCAGCACCAGCGGAATGAGGGCCAAGATACGCTTCATAGGAGCTCCCTGTCAGTATCTAATGAAAGGCTGATTATCCTTAAAATCACGGGCAGACTCTAGAGCGAATGGGAAAAGACTTGGAGAAACCGGACAATTGGCACAATAGCGGCCATAAAAACAAAAAAGGCATACCCAGGTATGCCGTTTTCTGCATTATTCAATAATGTTCACGCGCTCGCGTAACTCTTTGCCAGGCTTGAAGTGAGGGACATATTTCCCAGTCAGTTCAACCTTGTCCCCGGTCTTGGGATTACGACCCACACGGGGGGCACGATAGTGCAGTGAAAAACTTCCAAATCCACGGATTTCAATCCGATCGCCGTTTTGCAAAGTCGATGCCATCTGCTCAAGGATCTCCTTGATGGCAGCTTCGACATCTTTGGCCGGCATATGCATGCGGCTCGCAGCCAATTGTTCGATGAGATCTGATTTGGTCATAACATTAAATCTCCTTCCCCGATCACATGCAATATTCATTACGCCAATATAAAAAAGGGCGGCGTGAAGCCGCCCTTTTCTTGCATCAAGGATTATTCACCCTTGGCAGCTTTGAACGCTTCAGCCATAGCATTGCTGAACACAACTTCTTCTTGTTGGTTCAGGCTATCGATAGCAACACGCTCGTCAGCCTCGTCCTTAGCACGGACAGACAGGCTTACGGTGCGGTTCTTACGATCAACGCCCATGAACTTGGCTTCGACTTCATCACCAACAGACAGAACCAGAGTCGCGTCTTCAACACGGTCACGAGCAGCGTCGGAGGCACGCAGGTAGCCTTCTACGCCGTCAGCCAGTTCGATCACGGCACCCTTGGCATCAACCTCGGTAACCTTACCCTTCACAATAGCACCTTTCTTGTTATCAGACAGGTACTTATTGAACGGGTCTTCTTCGATCTGCTTGACACCCAGGGAGATGCGCTCACGCTCCGGGTCCACTTGCAGAACAACGGCTTCGATCTCGTCGCCTTTCTTGAATTCACGCACGGCTTCTTCGCCCTGGTTGTTCCAGGAGATGTCAGACAGGTGAACCAGGCCGTCGATACCGCCGTCCAGACCGATGAAGATACCAAAGTCAGTGATAGACTTGATTTTACCGGAAACACGGTCGCCCTTGGCGTGAGTTTCGGCAAACAGCTGCCACGGGTTGGATTTGCACTGCTTCAGACCCAAGGAGATACGACGACGCTCTTCGTCGATATCCAGAACCATCACGTCAACCACGTCGCCAACGTTAACAACTTTGGACGGGTGGATGTTCTTGTTGGTCCAATCCATCTCGGATACGTGTACCAGGCCTTCAACGCCTTCTTCGATTTCAACGAAGCAGCCGTAGTCGGTCAGGTTGGTCACGCGGCCAGACAGACGGGTGGTCTCCGGGTAACGCTTGGCGATAGCAACCCAGGGATCTTCGCCCAGCTGCTTCAGACCCAGAGATACACGGGTACGCTCGCGGTCGAACTTCAGAACCTTGACTGCGATTTCGTCGCCAACGTTGACGATTTCGGAAGGATGCTTAACGCGCTTCCACGCCATGTCGGTGATGTGCAGCAGGCCGTCAACACCGCCCAGATCTACGAATGCACCGTAGTCGGTCAGGTTCTTGACGATACCCTTAACTTCTTGACCTTCTTGCAGGTTAGCCAGCAGGCTCTCGCGCTCGGAGGTGTTCTCGGTCTCGATCACGGCACGACGGGAAACAACAACGTTGTTGCGCTTCTGGTCCAGCTTGATGACTTTGAACTCGAGTTCTTTATTTTCCAGGTGAGCGGTGTCACGGATCGGACGCACGTCAACCAGAGAACCCGGCAGGAAGGCACGGATGCCATTCAGTTCAACGGTGAAACCACCCTTGACCTTGCCGTTGATGATACCGATAACGGTAGCTTGCTCTTCGTAAGCTTTTTCAAGCTGCAGCCAGGCTTCGTGGCGCTTGGCTTTTTCACGGGACAGCTTGGTTTCGCCGAAACCATCTTCGATAGAGTCCAGAGCTACGTCAACAGTGTCACCCACACTGATTTCCAGCTCGCCCAGGGCGTTCTTGAATTCTTCAGCCGGGATGGCGGACTCAGATTTCAGACCGGCGTCAACCAGTACGAAACCGTTCTCGATAGCAACGACAGTACCCTTGACGATGGAACCTTGACGGGTTTCAACGGAGTTCAGGGACTCTTCAAAGAGTTGAGCAAAAGATTCGATCATTGTTTATGTCACAAATGAAACATCCACTTGCAATCCGGCACAAGCGGGGCTGTTTTAAATAATCTGCGCCATCCTTGGTGCAGACGACCGGATGTCAGCTTGCGCTGGCATCACCAAGTTGTTGCTCGGCATAGGCGAGTACCGTTGCCAGCACTTCATCTATGGTCATGGCGGTAGAATCCACCACGAGAGCATCTTCTGCCGCTTTAAGGGGCGCTACGGCGCGATTTCTGTCGCGATCGTCACGTTCCCTAATCTCGGTTAAAAGACGCTCAAAGTTAACATCAAAGCCCTTATCTTGCAACTGCTTATAGCGGCGCTGGGCGCGTTCTTCCGCACTGGCGTCGAGGAAAATCTTCACCTCGGCCTCCTGGAAAACCACGGTTCCCATGTCACGTCCGTCGGCGATCAGACCCGGAGCCTGACGAAATGCACGCTGACGGCGCAGCAAGGCTTCGCGTACCCGCGGGAAGGCGGCGATTTTGCTCGCGGCATTGCCCACCTCTTCGGTACGTATGGTACGGGAGACATCCTCCCCTTCCAGCACCACCTTGACCTGCTCGCTGTCCACCTGGAATTGCACATCCAGATTGGCAGCCAGTGGGACCAGGGCGGCTTCAGAATCGAGTTCTACATCATGGTGCAAGGCAGCCAGGGCCAACACCCGGTAGATGGCGCCGGAATCGAGCAGGTGCCAACCCAGTTTCTCAGCCAGCAACTGGCACAGAGTGCCTTTACCGGCACCACTCGGGCCATCGATTGTCATCACGGGGGCCATCTGAGGCATAACTTATCTCCTGCACACTTGTTGCACACATCCCGGAAGGGATGGGGTAATGGGCGCCGATTATACCCAAATGTGCCGAGCCTGGCAGTCGTCAGGGCGCACATTTGCGCAGAAGCCGTCGCGATCGCGTGGTTTGCGTACAGCGACTCAAGTCATTAAACAGTGCAAGGTTTTGTTCTTATGGTTGTTATGGACAAGGCGCGCTAAACTGGCCGCCCTTTTTAAGCAGCTGTAGTAAGGAGCAACCTATGAGCAGCGTTACCCTCGTGGCCAAATCCAAGTTGCCGACCCCCTGGGGCACCTTCACGCTGGTAGGCTTTCAGGAAACCGGTACCGGCAAGGATCATGCTGCGCTGGTGATGGGCGATGTCACGGGTGATGAGCCTGTGCTGGGCCGCATTCACTCTGAGTGCCTGACCGGAGACGCCCTGTTCAGCCTGCGCTGCGACTGCGGTTTCCAATTGCAGGCCGCCATGGAGAACATCGCCAAGGCCGGTCGTGGCGTCTTGCTGTACGTGCGCCAGGAAGGGCGCGGCATAGGCCTGCTCAACAAGATCCGGGCCTACCATCTGCAAGATCAGGGCGCCGATACCGTTGAGGCCAATGTGGCGCTGGGCTTTGCCGCCGACATGCGCGACTACACCATCTGCGCCGACATGCTCAAGGCGTTGCACGTCACCAGTTTGCGCCTGATGACCAACAACCCGCGCAAGATGAAGGCGATGGAGAGCTTTGGCATTCCGGTGGCGGAGCGGGTTCCCCTGCAGGAAGGGCGCAATCCCCACAACGAGTTTTATCTCTCGACCAAGGCGAGCAAGCTGGATCACCTGTTCAAGAAGTGATCCCGGCTCGCCCACGCCGGCATGAAAAACGCCTCCCATCGGGAGGCGTTTTTGTTGGCAGACATTTTGACTGGTCGCGTTAGCGGACAGGCAACTCGATATCGGCGAACATGGCATCCACGTCGTCACTGGAGCGCAGCGCGATGGCGCGCTCCACCACATCCCGGGTCAGGTGCGGGGCGAAACGGGTCATGAAGTCATACATATAGGTGCGCAGGAAAGAGCCCTTGCGAAACCCTATCTTGGTGGTGCTGTGGGCGAACAGGTGGCTGGCATCAAGTGCAACCAGATCGGTATCGACCTGGGGATCCAGCGCCATGGTCGCCATCACTCCGATGCCAACCCCCAACCGGACATAGGTCTTGATCACGTCGGCATCGGTGGCGGTAAAGACGATATTGGGTTCGAACCCGGCCCGGTCGAAAGCGGTATCCAGCTCCGAGCGGCCGGTAAAGCCGAACACATAAGTCACCAGCGGGAAGCGGGCAATATCGGCAATGGAGAGCTTGCCCACCTGAGTCAAGGGGTGTCCCTTGGGCACGATCACGCTGCGATTCCAGTGGTAGCAGGGCAGCATGATGAGGTCTTCGTACAGATGTAGCGCCTCGGTGGCGATGGCAAAGTCGGCCTGGCCCTTGACCACGGCTTCGCTGATCTGGGTCGGGGTCCCCTGATGCATGTGCAGGGAGACCTTGGGAAAGCGCTTGATGAATCCCTTGATCACATCGGGCAGCGCATAGCGGGCCTGGGTATGGGTGGTCGCGATATGAAGCGTGCCCTGCTCGGGGTGAGTATGTTGGCTCGCCACCGCCTTGATACTCTCCACCTTGCCCAGGATCTCGTTGGCAATCTTGATCACATCCCGCCCTGCCGGTGTGATCTGAGTCAGATGCTTGCCACTGCGCTCGAAAATCTGGATCCCCAGCTCATCTTCCAGCATGCGCACCTGCTTGCTGATCCCTGGCTGAGAGGTGTAGAGGCTCTCTGCCGTTGCCGACACGTTCAATCTGTGGTTGGCAACCTCAACGATATAACGCAACTGTTGGAGTTTCATGATGTTAAGCTCTAAAGGCGACTTGAACTAATACTAACAAACTTTTGCCTGATAGCCTTTCCTTCTTGGCCATTTATGGCCGGGCCTGCGCCAGCAAAAAATCCCGCAAGGCGCGGTTCGCCATGGAGAGCGGATCCCCCCGCCGCCACGCAACGCAGAGATCGAGGAAAATGGGCGGAGCAAACGGCACGCCGATCAAGGCAGTCTCCTCGTCCAGCACCATCCGCAGGAAGGTAGTCACCGCAAAGCCCTGCTTTACCACCGCCTTGAGCAGCGGGATAAGGTTGCTCTCGAAGGCGATATCGGGCTCACAGCCCAAGCCCTGTGCCAATGCTTCCATGTGCTCGCGGTGGTAGAAACCGCGCCGGAACATGGCCAGCTCCTGGCCGAAAAACTGGGTCAGGGAGACGGCCGGGGCCTGCCGCAACGGGTGCTCTTCCCCCACCACCATCAACATCTCTTCACGCAGCAGTTGGGCCCCTTCCAGCGCCGGCGGCAGATCGCTGGTGATCAGGATGGCGAGATCCAGGGTGCCATCCACCATGCGACTCAACAGCTCACGCGAGCCCGCCTCCTCCACCCGGATCTTGAGGCCGGGATAGCGATGCTTGAAGGCCATCAGGATCGGAGGAAAGTAGTAAGATCCCATCATGTAGGGAATGCCGATGCGTACCTCGCCACGCTCCAGCCCTTTCAGTTCGGCCATCTCGGCTTCCGCCTGGTGCATTTGCAACAACAGTCGCTCGGCATGACGGCAGAGTACCTCCCCCTCCGGGGTGAGCCGCACTGTGCGATCCTGCCGGTCAAACAGCCGCAACTCGAGCTGCTGCTCCAGCTTGGCGATGGCCATGCTGATAGCGGGCTGCGCAATATGGAGGCCATTGGCCGCTTTAGTGAAGGAGCCGGCATCCCGTACCGCCAGCAAATAGGTGAGCTGCTTCAAATCAATATCAATTAATCTTATTAGTTGGATAACTTAAATATATTATATTTATGCTCTGTGGCGCACTAATCTGCACAAAAGCCGTCAGGACAATTGCATATGATCGAAGTAGGCAGCCGCGAATGGATACGCGCTACCCTGGCCCTGAGCCTGGGTTCCTTTCTGGTGTTTCTCAACCTCTACCAGACCCACCCCCTGCTGCCACTGCTGGCAGATGTCTTCTCCGTCAGCTCGCTGGCGGCGGGCTGGACGCTGGCTGGCTGCACCGCAGGTCTGGCCGCCTCGCTGCTGCTCTGTGCCCGCCTCGCGGACAGGTTCGGTCGGCGACGGATCATGCTGTGGAGCCTGGCTGGCGCCATCCTGCTCTCCCTGCTCATCAGCATGGTGCACCAATTTGAATCACTGTTGCTGCTGAGGATACTGCAAGGGGTGTTGCTGGCCGGACTGCCCGCCACCGCCATCGCCTATATGGGAGAAGAGTTCAGCAAGCGCGCCCTGCTCTCCGCCGTCGGGGTCTATATCGCTGCCAACTCGCTCGGCGGGATCGCAGGCCGGGTCGTCGGCGGTCTGCTGGCCGGCTGGTTTGGCGACTGGCAACACACCTTTCTCGGCATCGGACTCATCAGTCTGGCCCTGCTGCCTCTCGTCATCTGGTTATTGCCTGCTCAGACCCGCTTCGTGCCCGTCATTGCCAAGCCGGGCCAGTTCCGCCAGGCCATCAGCAGCCACCTCGGCAACCCGCTGCTGGTCGGAGCCTATCTCATCGGCGGACTCAACTTCATGGTGTTTTTAAACCAGTACAGCTACCTCACCTTCTTGCTGGCCAAGGCCCCTTTCTCCCTGCCCACCCAATGGCTCGGCATGCTGTTTCTGACCTATCTGTCGGGCACGGTCGCCTCCTCACTGAGTGGTCGCTGCGCCCACCGCTGGGGGGCACAGCGCCTTTTGCTGGCGGGGATCTCGCTGATGGCGCTGGGCAGTGCACTGCTGTTGCACGGTTCGCTGGCGGCCATATTGACGGGGCTACTGATCTCGAGCTTCGGGTTCTTTCTCGCCCACGCCTGTGCCAGTGCCTGGGTCGGCCAGCACGTGGAACACAACCGGGCGCTCGCCTCGTCACTCTATCTGGTGGGGTATTATCTGGGTGCCAGCCTGGGAGGCCTCTACCTGCATCCTTTCTGGGAACAGGGTGGCTTGGGGGGATTGGTGCTCGGCATCGAGCTGGTGCTGGTGATCACTGCAGGGTTGAGCCTCTGGCTCGGTCACTTGAAGGGGCGTACCACCCGCCGCCTCTCCTGTCATACACCGTTGTAGTCACCGGTAGCGGCTCGCACGTCTACGCTTCGCCATCATCAAGGGGCACCCGTGCCCGCTCTCGCATCAATCAGATGTTGTCGTAATAATCGGCGGGCACAGGCTCCACGGCGCCAGTGTGCAGCTCTTCCGCGATCACCTCAGCCAAAGAGCGCAGGTGAAACTTGATCTGGCCCGATGCCAGCATCAAGCCCACGTCAGGGTTGCGGAGATCATTCATGTTGCCAATCTTGAACGGCACATCGGGATGCGCGGCCACCAACGAGGGCAGGGACGGCACAACCAGTTCTATGTGCTCCAACCCCGCCTGATGGCTACGACCCGGTTTGGGCGCAGCCAATTCGATACAGGGCACGCTGACGTCGCCGCAGCGCACGGGATGATGCAGCTGATAGGTAGCAATGGGGCGGCCCCCTATCATGCCTTCCACCAGCAGGGCACCGTGCACCGCCAAAGTCTGTTTCAGGGTCTGATATTCGACCAACGTGGCCGCACGGTAGCAGAGGTGATCAACGTTGATGGCATCGACCTGAACGGCGCGTTGATCGAGTTCAGCCAGCAGTTGGCAAACAAATGGGGCCATGGGCCCCAATGTGGTATCGAGTGAGTGGGACATGATCACCATTTCTTCTTGGGTTGGAACAGGACATCCAGCTCGTCTGCCTCTTTGTCCTTGATATTTTGCAGTTCTTTCTCGCTGTGCTGCTGCAGATGGGCATCCAGTCCGGCCAACCCCTGGCGCATGTCTTCTTCCCTGGCCATCAGATAAGGATCCTTGTCAGATACCCCAGCCAAAGCAGAGAGTCCCTTGGTATAAAGCTGGCGACAAGTGCCATATTGCCCCTGTATTTGCGCATCCATTGCCCGTTTGACCAGGTTGGCAATGTTGATCTTGAGCTGCATGAGCTCGAGGCGTCGCTCTTCCTGGGCAAAACCTTGCGGATCTATCTTGCCCTTGTTGTGTTCGACCCGCAGCACGGCACGCATCTTCTTGACCAGTTGCAGCATCTGAATGGCTTGGCGGTCAGATTCCGGGGTCTTGAAATGCCCCTCATCCTGACTGCTGTAATTTTCCTGTACATTCTTGATCTGGGTCTGCACGTCAGCGATGCGCTGCTTGATCTGGCCATTGGGCATCACCAGCGCAATGGCCCTATAGGCGTCCAGAATCCGGTGTTGCAGCAGCAAGACAATGTTCTTGGAAAAGGGCACCAAGTTGACATTCAGCAGCACCTCTTCGGTTTCATCCGCCACTGCCTTATGACGAGCGATGGCATGGCGCTTGTCGGCCTCTGCCTTCTGCTTATATTGCTGCATCACGTTATAGGCGATCACCAGAAACAGAAGTGCGCCAATAGACAGCAATACCAAGGTTAAAATCATAGGATGTTCAAACTCCTGTCCCTATCCAATTGCGTGATCCTACAACAGCTTACCCACTTAAGGTAGTCCGCACCGCCGAGCGTACCCACGATTTATTGCGCTCTGGGGCCACAAATCGGCAGCGGAGATCAGGATCACGCAGCAATGGCAACACTGCCATTACCTCATAGTATCGCCCATCGGGCTCATTACTTGAGGTTGAACCCTTTCGATTGCAGGAATTCCCGCATGAAAGGGCGGGCCTCCTTGCCGAGGATACCCCGGATCTGGCTGCTCCAGGTCTGCTGCTTGTTATTGCTGCTACGAGCCTGATAGTACGCCTCTATCTGTTTATCGTATTGCGCCAGCAAGGGGCGGTCCAACTCTGTCTGATAATGGTTTTCGTGCACTACCAGCGCCCGGGGCAAGCGTGGTTTCTGTTCGGGGGCCTGCGCTGGATGACCCAGACAGAGCCCGAATAACGGGATCACTTGATGCGGCAGCCCCAGCGCCTCGCTCACGGCAGCCGGATTATTGCGAATTCCTCCGATATAGACGCCGCCCCAACCCCCCCGATGGGGGGGCCAGCAGGGCATTCTGGGCCATCAGGGCGCCATCGATGGCCCCGATCAGCAACTGCTCGACAAAACCTGTCTGGGCATCCGGCACGATTTGGCCGTGGCGATGATAATCGGCGCAGAACATCAGAAACTCGGCCGCCTCGGCCACATAAGCCTGATGCCCCGCCAGTTCGGCAAGTCGGGTGCGCAGGGCCATGTCGGTCACCCGTATGATGCTGTTGGCCTGCAGGAAACTGGAGCTGGAGGCAGACTGGGCCGCACTCAGGATCTGGTCAAGCTGGGCCGCCGTGATGGGTTCCGGGGTAAATTGACGAATGGAGCGGTGGGCGAGAATAAGGTCTATGGTCGGGTTCATGATGCCTCCAGAAAGAAGCCCCCACTTTACCCAAAAAAATGGAGGGGCCCAAGGCCCCTCGCAGCTGACGATGACAGATGCACGTTTCTTGGCCCTATCCCGCCAGCGGGTAGGCGCCCGCCTTGCAGCGAACCAGAAAGGCACTGGCCTCCACCTGCTCCACCGTCATCGGCTTGCTGAACAAAAAGCCCTGAAACACGTGACAGCCCTGAGCACGCAACGCCGCGAGCTCGTGCTCATCCTCCACCCCTTCGGCCATGATGCCGAGCCCCAGGCTGGTCGCCATGGCAACAGTAGCGCGGATCACCGGCAGGTTCAGCCCCACCACGAACGAGCGATCCAGCTTGATGGTGTCGATCGGCAGTCGGTTAAGGTAGGCCAGTGACGAATAGCCGGTACCAAAATCGTCGATGGCGATCTTGATGCCCTGCTCGCTCAGGGCATCGAGGATCTCGATGCAGCCTTTCATGTCCAGCATAAGGACAGTCTCGGTCAGCTCCAGAGTCAGCAGGCTGGCATCCACGCCATATGCCTTGAGCTGCTGGGCCACCAGCTCCGGCAAAGAGGTGGAGAGCTGGAACCCGGACAGATTGACCGAAACCGGCACCCGCACCTGCCACTCCTGCTGCCAATGCGCCATCTGGGCCAGTGCCGTCGAGAGCACCCAGCTGCCGATCTCCCGGATCAACCCCATCTCTTCGGCCAGCGGAATGAACTCCACCGGCGAGACATGACCAAGCACAGGGTTGTGCCAGCGCAACAGGGCCTCGTAACCGAGCAACGTGCCCTTTGCCGCATCTACTTGGGGCTGGTAGCAAAGGCTCAGCTCCTGCCGACCTATGGCCTTGGCCAGAAACTGCTTCAGGGTCAGCTTGCGGTGCAGGGTCTGCTGCATGCTGGGGGTGAAACGCTGCCAGCGCAGGCGCCCCATCTGCTTGGCCTGATACATGGCCATGTCGGCACGGGTGATCAGGTTGTCGCCGTCATCTGCATCGTCCGGGTAGATGGCAATGCCGATGCTGCCACCTATGGTCACCTCGGGCACCCCGCTCAGCTGCAGCGGCTTGGTCATCTGGGAGAGCATGAGATCGGCCACTTCCTGCGCACGATCGCTGGAGTGCGTCAGCGGCACCAGAGCGGTGAACTCGTCCCCACCGAGGCGCGCCAGCTCCACATCCCGCGGGCAAACCTGCTTGAGCCGACCGGCCACCCGCTCCAGCAGGCGATCCCCGGCCTTGTGACCATAGTTGTCGTTGACCAGCTTGAAGTTGTCCAAGTCCATGAACACCAGCGCGAAACGCCCACCCAGACCGCAGTATGCCTCGAGGGATTTCATCAGACCGTAGCGGTTGAGCAGACCCGTCAGCGAATCGTGCCAGGCCAGATGGCGGTGTTCCAGTTCCTCCAGCTTGCGGTCCGTGATATCGCGCATGGTGAGCAGGATCTGCGCACCATGCTGGATATGACGGAACTGGTACTGGAACCAACGCATCCCCTTGAGCGTCCGGCACTCCCCTTCGGCCACGACTTCGTCAAGTCGGGAGAGCTTCTGGTAGAAGGCTTCGTCGTTGCCGGAGAACACTTGGGAAAGCTGGCTGACCCGATCACCGAAACACATGTCGAAATGGTGGTTGCCACTCTCCAGACGGCCCTGATTGTCAAACAAGCAAGCCAGGGTGTCGCCGGTGGCGAGGGAGGACTCCTGATAGAGGGTATCGGCGTCGATCACCGCCTCCGTCATCATCATCAAGCGACCGGCCAGCTGAATGCCGGACAGACGCAGATAGATCTGCTTCTTGACGCCCTTGGGCGAGAGTGTCCACCACTCGCTGTAGCTTCGTCCCTGCTGAAAATCGCCGAGATAGCGTTGTAGCAACAAGTCGATGGCATCGGCCATGTCGGCCGAAAAATCACGCGACTTTAGTTCGGCAAGCGAGTTGGCTTCCCACACCCCCAATGCGGTACGGTTGGCCCAATAGATATGATGGTGCCGGATGTCATAAACCCAGATAGGGGTATGCAGCACATCCATTCCGTTCAATAACCGTTCGTCTAGCGTATTCATCTAATATGGTGATTCATGATGTGTGATCACAGGGAAACCCTGCAACAAGGCGCCCCATCGGGACGCCCGGTGCTGGTACAAAATCGGATCCAGCCCATAATCTGGAAATAAGCATGCGCACAAGGGCTGACTTCATATGAAAACGCTACATGTGAAACCCATGGTCAGGAAAAACGGACTCACCTTGATATTGTTGGGCATCATAGTAACCATTACTATGATTTTTATACTTTTTTTATTCCGTGAACAACCACTAATCCCCTTCGTCTCCGGCCTGTTGGCGGGTCTGATGATGATATTTATCGGCTCATTGAAGCTGGTTGAACCCCATTTCAGTCTCTCCCTCTGTCACGATTGTTTGCAATATCACCATAAATACGGCGGTTGGATCCTGAAATGGAGAAATATTCAGCGTATTGACCAACCGCGCATCCATCTGGGCTGGGATCTGGTTGCCCTGCCCTACATTGGTTTGAAGATAAAAGATTACGACGATTTTTTGACATTGATCACACCCAGATTGGCAGTACGCCTGCTCACCGAACAACGGGCTGTACTGTTGCAAGCCCTGCGCAGTGAACAGCAAGATTGCGCCATCGGCGGCTGCGGTGATGCCTTTCGGGGAGAAGGCCTGCTGGAAGAGAGTCATTTTCGCTCTTCATCTGGTCAGCGTTACGAGGGGGTGATCGCCATGCTGGCCAATCGCATGACCCGCTTGCATGACCTGCTCGGTTACGATCTGCTGGTACCGGATAACAGCCTGGACCGGGATCCGGCCGAATTTGTCCGCCTGTTGCACCAATACCAGCGGGAGTCGAATCTAATCCAGATCAATTAAACACCGGATTGCACTTGCCAAGGCCGGCCGCTCTTTTTAAGGTCACTGGCTTGTTACACCCAGAACACCGCTTATGAAGTACATCGAAGAGTTCTATCTGTTCGTCAAGGTGGTGCAAGAGGGAGGCTTCTCCCATGCGGCTGCCGCACTGGGCATGCCTACCGGCACCATCAGTCGACGTATTTCTCAGCTGGAAGAGCAGCTCGGCTGCTCCTTGCTACACAGATCCACCCGCAAACTCCGCCTCACCGACGACGGGCTCAGATATTACGAGCGTCTGTGCACCCCGCTGGCCGAAATTGAGCAGGCCACGGGGGAAATTCAGGGCCGGGAAGCCGATATCAACGGAGTGATCCGCCTCGCCGCCCCCATCGCGCTCTCCAACACCATACTGGTCGATATGCTGGCAGATTTTGGCCTGCACTACCCGGCTGTACGGTTCGATATCACCCAGACCAACGATCATCAGCACCTGCTCGACAACGATCGGGATCTGGTGTTCTTCAACGGTGAACTGCCGCAATCCATGACCAATGCCCAGTGTCTCGGTCACATCGAATATGGCCTGTTTGCGTCCAGACTCTATCTGGAGAAAATGGGCATCCCCGCTCACCCGGCCCAGTTGGAAGAGCACGCGTTGATCTACTGCTGGCCCCATCAGCACTGGCAACTGACCGACCGGGACGAGCAGACGGTGCAGATCAAGCGCGCCGCCAAGCTCACCGTCAACCAGACCCAGGCCGCTGTCAGGGCAGCCAGACGACATCTGGGAATCGTCAACGCTCCGCTGCACTACGTGCATCCCTTCCTGCAGGATGAACAACTGGTCGCCGTACTGCCGGACTGGAAAACCGGCAATCGCCCCTTCTATATGTTGCGCTGCCAGCCTCAGTTCGCCCCGCTGCGTGTTAAGATGTTCGCTGAATTCGTTGAAAAATATTCAGCGCGCTACCGGAATCACCAATGGGACAATCAATTTTCACCGGCGACCAGCCTGTCCCATTGCATCTGACCGTCAGCGGGCCACACTTATAGCAATCCTCGTTGACCAGGCCAGCCTAACACTATGAATATATTGATATGTGATGACTCAGGATTCGCTCGTAAACAGCTGGCCCGTGCCCTTCCCGCCGACTGGGATGTGACGCTGCATTACGCCGCCAACGGGCTGGAAGGGATAGAGCAGGTTCTGATGGGTCATGGCGATCTGATCTTTCTCGACCTGACCATGCCGGAGATGGACGGCTACGGCGTGCTGGAGACCCTCCAGCGGGAGGGACTGCGCAACAAGGTAATCGTGGTCTCCGGCGATATCCAGCCGGAAGCCTACCAGCGGGTGATGGGGCTGGGGGCGCTGGATTTCATCAAGAAACCCGCGGCACCGGAAACCCTCAGCGCCTTGCTGAAACAGCATGATCTGTGGCAAGCCAAAGGCGTCACCACTACGGATACCATCCGGCCCGCCGGCCAGAGTGCCAGTGATGTCGGTAGCATGGATACCGGGATCAAGATAAGCCCCGAGATCCGCGACGTTTACCAGGAGCTGGCCAACGTCTCCATGGGTCAGGCCGCGGACCTGCTGGCCCGTCTGCTCAACGCCTTCGTGGTGCTGCCCATTCCCAACGTCAACGTGCTGGAAGTCTCAGAGTTGCACATGGCCCTCTCCGCCGCCGCCGATTCGGATACCCTCTCCGCCGTCTGTCAGGGCTTCATCGGGGCGGGGATCGCCGGCGAAGCGCTGATCCTGTTCCACGACTCCAGCTTCAAGGATCTGGCCCGGCTGATGAACCACCAGGGCGTGCTGGATCGCAATGCCGAGCTGGAGCTGTTGATGGACACCGCCAACGTGCTGATCGGTGCCTTCCTGCGCGGTTACGCCAGCCAGCTCGACACCCCGTTTAGTCAGGGCCACCCGGTGGTGCTCGGCCAGCACAGACCCATCAAGGATCTCATCAACACCAACAAGAGCCGCTGGCGCCGCACCCTGGCCATCGAGATCAACTACCGGGTCCAGGATTACGCGGTGCAGTGTGACTTGCTGCTGCTGTTTACCGAAGATTCCATCGCCACCATGAACAACAAAATCATGCACATGCTCTAGGGAGTGACCATGGAAATTCGTGAATTTCATTGGCTGATGAACATAGTCCAGAACCTGGACGTGGGGCTGGTGGTACTCGACAAGGAGTACAGGGTGCAGGTGTGGAACGGTTTCATGGAGAGCCACAGCGGCCGGTTGGCCGGCGAGGTGCGCGATGGCGTGCTGTTCGCTCTCTTCCCCGATGTGGACAGGGCCTGGTTCGAGCGCAAGGCCAACATGGTGTTCAAGCTCAACAATCGCGCCTTCAGCACCTGGGAGCAAAAGCCCTATCTGCTGCGCTTCTCCAACTATCGCCCCATCACGGGCTCGGCCCCTCACATGTTCCAGAATCTGACTCTGGTGCCGCTGGCCGATTTTGGTGGCCAGGTGACCCATATCGCCGTGATGATCTACGATGCTACCGACGAGGCCATGCTGATGACAGGCCAGCGACAGGCGTGACGAACAATATAATACTGGAATGAAACAGGGCGCCGCGGCGCCCTGTTTCATTCCATGAGATTGTCACGCCCCGAGATACTCGGTAAAAGCGTCGATCACCTCTTCGATGTCGTCATCGGTGATCTGCAGGTGGGTGACCAGCCGCAATTCGCCATAACCGGAGAAGAGGATCCCCCGCTCCTTCATGAAGGCCAGCAAGGGGGCGCTCTCGCCACTCGTCAGTTGCAGGAACACCATGTTGGTCTGCACCTGCGCCAGATCCAGCCTGATGCCGGGCAGCGCCGCCAGCCCCTCGGCCAGCCGTCTGGCACGGCGATGATCGTCTGCGAGACGCACCACATGCTGCTGTAACGCAAACAGGCCGGCCTGGGCCAGGATCCCCGCCTGACGCATGCCGCCTCCTACCATCTTGCGCAGCCTTCTGGCACGGGCGATGAAGGTATGAGAACCCACCAGCAGGGATCCCACCGGTGCCCCCAACCCCTTGGAGAGGCAGATGGAGACACTGTCAAAGGGCGCGACCAGCTCGCGCACCGTATGGCCACTCGCCACCACGGCGTTGAACAGACGCGCGCCGTCCAGGTGCAACTGCAAACCATGCTCGTCGACAAATTCGCGCATCTCGCGCAGATAAGACAAGGGCAGCACCTTGCCGTTATGGGTATTTTCGAGGCAGACGAGGCGGGTCTGGGCAAAATGGGCATCGTCAGGGGCAATGGCCGCCCGTACATCTACCTGTGCCAGCGAGCCATCGGTCTGCATGGGCACGGGTTGCAGGGCCACCGACCCCAGCACGGCAGAACCCTGCGCTTCATAGCGATAGATGTGAGCTGCCGAGCCCAGCACGGCCCCTTCCCCTCGCTGGCAATGGCTCATCACCGCCAGCAAGTTGGACATGGTTCCGGATGGCACGAACAGCGCGGCCTCCTTGCCAAGCAAATCAGCCCCATAGGCTTCCAGCGCATTGACGCCCGGATCTTCCCCATAGACATCGTCCCCGACCTCGGCATGAAGCATGCTCTGACGCATGGCATCCGTGGGCTGGGTGACTGTATCACTTCGTAAATCGATATAGCGCATGACATCCCTCCTGGTGCAGGAGGACGACGTTAGCCAGCCCAGGCTGGCTTGGCAAGCAGGGCATAGCTGGAATGTGAGCCCGGTGACGGCTTACCAGGGCAGCGGCTGGCCTTGCAGGTCAAGGAAGCTGCCGGACTGGGCCGGCGACAATTGGTTGATGAGATCAAGCAGACGCGGCGCCACCTGCGCCGGATCCTGCAAGGTCTCGGTCGCCAGTTCGTGGAGGAAGGGTTGATTCATGGGGGTATTCATGGGGCCCGGATGAACGGTGATCACCCCGGCGGCGGGAAAGCGATCCCGCCATTCGAGCGCCAGCGTCCTGACCCCCATGTTGAGGGCCGCCTTGCTCATCCGGTAGCTGTAGCGGCTGCCCGCCTCATTGGCAGTCAGGCTGCCGGCCAGATCGGAGAGAGAACAGAGCCACAAGCTGGCATCCGGCATCATGCGGCGGCTCAGGCAAGCGCCGAGGGCCAGATGTGGCCAGGCATTGGCCAGCAGGCTGTCGCACAGCCACTTGGGATTGACCTCCTCCACCCGCCGTTCCGGCATGAAGTTGATGTCATGCAGCAGTCCTATGGTGTTGATCACCACGCACGGCAGAGTGGTTGTGTCATAGAGGGTGAACAGTGCATCGAAAGAGAGTGGATCGACCTCCTGCAACGGGAAGTAGCAAGCCGGATCCAGCCCTTTTGGCAGTTGCCTGCCCGCCAGCACCAGCTCCTCGCCACGAGCCGACAGCTCCCTGGCCAGCGCCGTGCCCAATCCACCACTGCCCAAGATCAGATAGCCCATCGCCTTCTCCCCGGATCTGCCGCCTGTTTAGAGGTTATCAGAATAATAACTGGCTGCCGCCAAGAGTTGGCTGGCTATGCCCATCCGGGTTTATACCTCATTGAGGTGCTTGCCAAATTCGCGCGCCAACGCCAGATCCAGGAAGCCGTCGGCCTTCTTGTGGCTACGCAAGAACTGGTAGTAGGCGAGCAGGGTGACCAGTTGGCTCTCATCAGGCAGGGATTGCTCCGGCTGCTGCTCCTGCAACAGGGAACCTGCGGCTGCCAGCGCCTCCCGATCCACCACTTCGGCCTGTCGGTAAAGATAGCCACAGCCGGTGGCCAGCCACTCCAGCGAGCAGTTGGCTCCCATGGCAATCTGGTTTGCCTTGCCCAGGCCGGGCTCGGCCCCCTTCATATATTTGCGGATCAGGGCTTCGCTCAAGCCGACTTTACGCGCAAACGCGCTGACGCTGCCCACCCCGATCAGACTCTGCAACCGCTCGGCAAATCCTTCCATATGTATCCCGTCAGAACCAAAGTTCGAGTGAACAAGAACCGCATTATTGCCTTGCCAGGCAGAAGAGACCAAGATGCGGGCAGCATTAATTTCCCAAGGAGTCACTCATGTCTGTATCTCGCATCGCCCTGCACGATCAGGGCCCGACCTTCTCCCGCCTCATCATGGGCTACTGGCGTCTGATGGAGTGGCAACTCCCCCCTGCCGCGCTGCTCGATCTGATGAAGTACCACCTGGATCTCGGTGTTACCACCATCGATCACGCCGATATCTATGGCGGTTACCAATGCGAGGAGGCGTTCGGCAAGGCCCTGCGCCAAGAACCCTCCCTGCGCGAGCGAATGGAAATCGTCAGCAAATGCGGTATTGCCCTCACCGCCAAACCGGAACACGCGCTGAATCACTACAACACTGGCAAGGCGCACATCATCGCCAGCGCCGAGGCTTCCCTGCAAAAACTTGGCACTGACCATCTGGATCTGTTGCTGTGCCACCGCCCGGATCCCCTGATGGATGCCGACGAGGTGGCCGATGCCTTCATCACCCTCAAGCAGGCCGGCAAGATCAAACACGCCGGTGTCTCCAACTTCAGCGCCCGCCAGTTCGAGCTGCTGCAGTCACGCCTGCCCTTCCCGCTGGTCACCAACCAGCTGGAGATCTCGCCACTGAACCAGAGCACCACTCTGGATGGCACCCTGGATCAATGCCAGCAACTGCACATCAAGCCCATGGCCTGGTCCTGCCTTGGTGGCGGACGCCTGTTCAACGGCCAGGAGTATGCCCCGTTACGTGCCGAGCTCGAGCTGATCCGCCAGGAAGTGGGCGCCGAGCACATCGAGCAGGTGGTCTATGCCTGGGTCATGATGCTGCCAAGCCAGCCGCTGCCGTTGATAGGCTCAGGCAAGCGGGAGCGGATCGCCGCCGCAGTGGCGTCTGAATCCATCGTCCTCAACCGCCAGCAGTGGTTCCGCATTCGCAAGGCGGCGCTCGGCTACGACGTACCCTGACTTGAACGACAGCGACATAGCGCACAAACAAAAACGGCATGGGGGAGACCCATGCCGTTTTGCTCTATCGAGGCTGCTCAGCGATGACGCTGGGGGCGACCACGTGGTGCATCTGTCTTCGGCTTAGCCTGATTGACTGTGATGGTACGGCCACCAATCTCGGTGCCATGCAGCCCGGCGATGGCCTTCTCTGCCTCACCATTGACAGGCATTTCAATGAAGCCAAACCCCTTGGACTGACCGGTATCGCGATCGATGATGATATCGACCTTGTCTACCTGCCCAAATTGGCTGAACACGGTTGTCAGTTCGTCGGCCGTCATCCGGTACGACAGATTACCTACGTAAATCTTCATGCCATCCACTCTCGATTCAAGGTGCCTTCTCAATCCAATCACCAACACAAAGGTAAGGGCACAACCCCCATGCCGGACCTGCCAAGGCCTCATGCCGAGGCGCTCCCCCGTTCTCTTCGCTCAACTCATTGATCTGTTGGACGAACAGAACAGGCAAGATCAATTCGAATCATTGGCAGTATCTGAGCTTTGAGGAAGATTGTCGAGAAAATAGTCAGCTCAAATGGGGAACAGTGTCTTGAGCATCTCCTTGAGTGCACCGCGACCATACCAGGCCCGCTTAAAGCCAAAACGATAAATGCCGGGCGCGACTTCGTGGGTTCCCTCACGACCGAGCCCCATCAATTTGGCCGCCGCCGCGAGCTGCTCGTCATCAAGCCGAAGATCCAGGCTGAACGCCAGCCACTGGCCGTCGTGGCCCACCTTGCGATCCCGCTCGATGCCAACCAGAGCCGCTCTTGGCAAAGCCAGCGCCCTGTCATCGCTGCCATTGAGCAGATAGAGGCACTCATCGTCCCAGGCGAGCTCGGCCAGGCGCCAGCGCTGCCAGTTGCGAGGCAACACCATCATCAGCAACACTATGCCGCCAAACACCACGCCCACCCAGGGCAGCAGCCCCATCGTCGGATAACCCAGGCCGACCGCTGCCAACACGGTCACCAGACTCGCCACCAGCAAGCCCCCCATCACAGGATAAAAACGTCGGGCGGGAGGCATCAGGCAACAGAAACCCGCCTTCTCTACCAACTCACTCACCTTCATCTTGTTCTCCTCATGCTCTCGCTCACCTGAATGTGTCGCGCATTGTGCGGGAGCCGCACGCCAAGATGCAACCCGACCGGCAAGTCGGGTGACGACCTCGTCAGACTCTTGATATGATTGGGGTTATCTGAGCCCACCTCTTAGCCTAATTGTCGGGAGTCTCATGCTTGCTACCACCCTGCTCCTCATGGCCAGTGCCCTGCATCCCGAGGCCAGCCCGATCGATCCCGAAGCCATTGGCGGTTATTCGGCCGGCTGCCTCAAAAATGGCATGGCCCTGCCGCTGACAGGACCCGGTTATCAGGTGATCCGCAGCAAACGGCTGCGCTACTACGGTCACCCCGACCTTATTCACTATCTCACGACCCTGGCGAACCAGACCCGGATGGCCGGCATGCCGGATCTCTATATCGCCGATCTGGCCATGGCCCACGGCGGCCCCTTCAGCTCGGGCCATCGCAGCCACCAGACCGGGCTCGACGCCGACATCTGGTTTCGGATGGCCAACCAGCCCATCAGCAAATGGGAGCAAGATGCCCCCAGGGAGTGGGCGCTGATCGACGAGCCCAGTTACCGGGTCTTGCCGGGGCGCTTTGGCCCCCAGCAACTCAACCTGCTGCGCCTCGCGGCCAGCAAGCCCGAGGTGGCCCGCATCTTCATCAACCCAGTGCTCAAGGGCGAGGTGTGCAAGCGGGCCGCCGACGAACCCTGGGTTGCCAAGCTGCGCCCCTGGGTTGGCCACTTCAGCCACTTCCATGTGCGCCTGCGTTGCCCGGCCGGCAGCCCGGATTGCCAGCCCCAAGCCCCGATCCCGCCCGGCAATGGCTGCGGTGCCGAGCTGGCCTCCTGGCTCAAGGACAAGCCGCAACTGCCCAAGGTTTCGATGACTTACCACAAACCCAGGCTGCCAGCCCGTTGTAGCAGTTGACCACAAGCTGTTATGGTGCACCTATATCCGCTAGAAATTTCAATGGAGAACAACAAGATGGCCACTTCACTCTGGCGCAGGACAACACAGAGCCTGTTGACCCTGACCCTGCTGCTGGGACTGACGGGGTGCGGCATGAACAACATTCCGACTCTGGATGAACAGGTCAAGGCGAGCTGGGGGCAGGTCGAGAACCAGTACCAGCGTCGGGCCGATCTCATTCCCAATCTGGTGGCTACCGTCAAGGGCTATGCCAGCCATGAGCAGGAGACCCTGAAAGCGGTCACTGACGCCCGTGCCCGAGTCGGCAGCGTGCAGGTGAGCGATCCCGCCCAGCTCAAGGAGTTTGAAGCAGCCCAGAACCAGCTTTCCAGCGCCCTCTCCCGGCTGATGGTGGTGGTCGAACGCTATCCGGATCTGAAGGCGGATCAACAGTTCCTCACCCTGCAGGCGCAGCTGGAAGGCACCGAAAACCGTATCTCGGTGGCCCGGCGCGACTACATAGAAGCGGTACGTCAGTTCAATACCGAGATCCGCACCTTCCCCGGCGTCATCTGGTCCAAGCTGCTCTACTCGGATCTGGAAGCCAAACCGAGCTTCAGTGCCAAGCCAGGTGCCGATGAAGCGCCCAAGGTCAGCTTCCAATGAACAAGCTTGCCCGCTGGTTGCTGCCCTGGCTGCTGCTGTGGACGGCGGTCCTGCAAGCCGCACCCAGCTTCCCAGTCCTGAGCGGGCGGGTGGTGGACGAAGCCAGTCTGATGTCCCGCAAACAGGCCCACCAGCTCACCCAGCAGCTGGCGGCATTCGAGCAGCGCAGCGGCATCCAGCTGGTGGTTGTCTCCATCGATACACTGGCGGGTGATACCATCGAAGAGTATGGCTATCAGCTCGGTCGCCACTGGGGCATCGGCCAGAAAGGTAAGGACAACGGGGTGCTGCTGCTGATCGCCCAGGATGAGCGCAAGGTGCGCATCGAGGTGGGTTACGGGCTGGAAGGAGCCCTGCCCGATGCCATTGCTGCCAACATTATCCAGACCCGGATTCTGCCCGCCTTCAAGCGTGGTGACATGGTCGCCGGCGTGGTCGCCGGCAGCCAGGCCATCATGCAGGCGTTGGCCGGCGAGTACAAACCGGTGGACAACGCCAGCAAGAAGGAGAAGCTGGGCGGTCCCTGGCTGTTCATCCTGATGGTGATAGTGATGATCGTGCTGCACAACCTGCGCGGCGGTGGTGGCGGCAGGGGTGGCCGGCGTCGTGCCGCTTACCTCGCCGGCGGCTTCGGTGCCGGTCGATCCGGCGGCGGTTTTGGTAGCGGCGGTGGTTTCAGCGGAGGCGGCGGCAGTTTTGGCGGCGGCGGCGCTTCCGGTGGTTGGTAACAGGGATTAAGAGACAACACATGATTTCGAAACAGTTCTTTCACACGCTGCTGGCCAGGGTCAAACAGGCAGAACAGGCAACCGATGCCGAGCTGGTGACCGTGCTGGCCCCCGCCAGCGACGGCTATCGCTACATTCCCACCCTCTGGGCGGCACTGCTGGCCATGCTGACGCCGCTGCTGGTATTCGAGCTTGGCTTCTGGCTCGGCTGGTACGAGATCCTGCTGGTGCAGTGGTCGGTCTGGCTGATGTTGAGCATCCTGTTCCACTGGACTCCCATCAAGATGTACCTGATCCCGAAACAAGTTCGCCAGCACAGGGCCGCCCTGATGGCACGCCTGCAGTTTGTCGAACAGGGGCTGCACCGCACCCGGGACCGGCTGGGGGTGCTGATCTTCGTCTCTGTGGCCGAGCATTACGTGGAAATCCTGGTGGATGATGGCATCGCCCAACACATCGACAATGCCCAGTGGCAGGAGATCATCGATGATTTCACCCGCCGGGTTCGCAACAAGGAGGTGGAGCAGGGTTTTCTTGAATGCATAGAGCGCACCAGCGCCATCCTGACCGATGCCTTCCCAGCCACCCGGGACCAGAACGAGTTGCCGGACAGCCTGATCATTCTCGCCAAGCCTTGAACAGGTTTAAAAAACCGGCATTCTGTTCAAGGGATAGGCATTCGATAAAGATTATGAAAAATAAGGGGAAAAGTGGTTGACCATGGCAACCCTTTCCCCTAAATTACGCCCCGTTCCAACGCAACTGCGCTGTGAGCGAAAATTTGGTGAGGTGTCCGAGTGGCTGAAGGAGCACGCCTGGAAAGTGTGTATACGGCAACGTATCGAGGGTTCGAATCCCTCCCTCACCGCCAAATTTAAAAAAACCGACCCTATGGTCGGTTTTTTGCTTTTCAGCTTTGTGCTGGTTCCCTTCATTGACGCCTTTCAAATCAAAGCCCCGCAACTGCCGGGTCATCGCGCTGACAAAAGTCACTCTCGTGGACCCACTGGCTTTTCATCCGGGATGGATATCTGTTCATCGGGTCAAGGTGTTGACTTTATTGCTCACCGATTGGATATCATTTTGAAAAACTGATACTTAAATAGCTACACTAGCCATTATCAATATTCAGGGATGTATAAAAAATGAGCTTAATCGGCCTGGTCCTGGCATTGATCGCCATCCTGGGCGGCAACATGATCGAGGGTGGACATCCCAGCGCCCTGCTCGATCTGCCCGCCTTCCTCATCGTGATCGGTGGTACCATAGGTGCCGCCTTGACCCAGTTCCCTTTCTCCGTCGTTGGCAGCACCCTCAAGCGATTCAAGTGGCTGCTGGCCCCCCTCAAACTCGACATGCAAGAGCAGGCTGAGTTGCTGGAAAACCTGGCAGGCAATGCCAGGCGCAGCGGCATGCTGGCTCTCGAAGGCATGATCGACGAGATCAAGGATCCCTTCTTGCAAAAAGGGGTACAAATGATGGTCGACGGCTACGAGAAAACCAAGATCCACGAGGTACTGGAGAACGAGATTGAGTTTGAGCAGGAAGATCTCGAGCAGACCGTCAAGTTTTATGAAGCCATGGGCGGCTATTGTCCAACCATGGGGATCGTGGGGGCTGTATTTGGCCTGATCCACGCCATGGGATTGCTGGATGCACCTGACAAACTGGGTGGCGCCATCGCGGTGGCCTTTATCGCTACCATCTACGGGGTATCGGCCGCCAACTTGATCTTCCTGCCCTTCGGCAACCGCTACAAAGGCTTTGCCCATCAGATCCGTCACTACAAGGAGATGACCCTGACCGGCATACTCTGCATCGTGGATGGCGAATCCCAACAACGTCTGCAAGTCACCCTTGAACCCTACCTTGGAGGCCACGGTGGCAAAAAAGAAAAAGGCTGAAGCGCCAGAGAACCACGAACGCTGGCTGGTCTCCTATGCCGACTTCATGACATTGCTGTTCGCACTGTTCGTGGTGCTCTACTCCTTTGCAATGGCCAAACAGTCTGAAACCCGGGTATTGATCCAGGGCTTTATCGAATCGCTGGGCAAGATTGGCCTCATCTCCCCCGCCGCGGGTTCTCCCGTGATGCAGGGGGGCACGGGGATCCTGGAGCCAGAGTCCAAGACCACGCCCAGCAGTCCAAAGAAAGAGACGGTGCTGGAAAAAGATGCCCCGATGGCAGCCTCGGATCCTTTCAACGAGACCATTGGTGCATCAGAGAAACCGAGTGCGACGGAATCCTGGCCACACAAGACCAAGGAACAGGAGTGGGTACAGGTTACCAAGAAGAAGCTTGAGCAGCAGCTCAAGGCACAAATTGAGTCCAAGGATTTGGAAGTTGAACAGCTGGGCAGCCAGCTAGTGATCCGCATCGGCGAAAAGGCGTTGTTCCCGGCCGATTCGGCCTTTCTGCAGCCTCAGTTCATCCCGCTGGTCAACAAGATCTCCGGCATTCTGGCTGACATTCCGGGCAGAGTGGTGGTCACAGGCCACACCGATAACTCGCAGGCACCGATAGAGCTCTATCGCAGCAACTGGGAACTGTCGGTGCTGCGCTCTGCTTCCATCGTACATACCCTGCTCACCAACCCCAAACTGGATGCCACCAGAGTCATCGCTCAGGGGGTGGCGGATGCCCAGCCCCGCTATGCCAACGACACCCCGGAACATCGGCAGGCCAACCGCCGGGTCGAGATCACCCTCTCCCAGGGCAAAGCCGCCGAAGAGGCACTCCCGGTCCTCAAACCCTGATCTGTAGACCCCGCCATGCGGGGTCTTTTTATTTCATCAAGTCATCCTACTTGGGCCACCAATACATTTTTCCCAAGTTCTCCATTCCCTCCGCACAAAGACCAACTCGACGGAATGCCGTTTGCCGAGCAGAGCAGAGCAGAGCAGAGCAGAGCAGAGCAGAGCAGAGCAGAGCAGAGCAGAGCACTGCTATTGGAAATGATTATCAAATGAGAAAATTGACCTTTGTAGCAAAAACTGATTTTCCCCCGGCGATTAATAATTAATCCTCTGAAATGACATGTAAATCAGTGCTAAAGTGTCATAATACGTGACACCATTGTTAAGTCACATGATTAATTCGGTTAGGGAAAACCTATATGTTTGCTGATATTGCTGTCCAGCACTGGGCTTTTGCTATCTACATCGTTGCGGCTATCTGTCTGTGCCTGATCATGATCGGCCTTGCCGCCTTACTGGGAGGCCGAGCCCACGGTCGTGCTAAAAACAAACCCTTCGAATCTGGCGTTGACTCGGTGGGCAATGCCCGTCTGCGTTTCTCCGCCAAGTTCTATCTCGTTGCCATGTTCTTCGTCATCTTTGATGTCGAGGCACTCTATCTTTTCGCCTGGTCTGTTTCCGTTCGGGAAAGCGGCTGGGTCGGTTTCATTGAAGCCACCATCTTTATCACCTTGTTGCTGGTAGGGCTTGTCTACCTGTGGCGCATTGGAGCCCTCGACTGGGCTCCGAAAAAACGCGTCCTGACCGACAAGAAGCCAGACTGAATTACTGATTATCCCTTTGAGGTTGCACCATGAAGTACACCCTGACCCGGATCGACCCAGATGCGCCTGTTGAGCGCTACCCACAGGAACAGAGCCAGACCGTCGATGATCCGCTGGCGCAACAGGCTGAACGCGGCATCATGATGGGGCGTCTCGAGGAGGTGTTGCAAGACACCGTCAACTGGGGTCGCAAAAATTCCCTCTGGCCCTACAACTTCGGCATCTCCTGCTGCTACGTGGAGATGTGTACCGCCTTCACCTCCCCCCATGATGTGGCCCGTTTCGGGGCAGAAGTCATTCGTGCCTCGCCGCGCCAGGCCGATTTTATGGTGATAGCAGGGACGCCTTTCATCAAGATGGCGCCGGTCATCCAGCGTTTGTACGAACAGTTGCTCGAACCCAAGTGGGTCATCTCCATGGGCGCCTGCGCCAACTCGGGCGGCATGTATGACATCTACTCTGTGGTACAGGGCGTGGACAAGTTCCTGCCGGTCGACGTCTACATTCCAGGCTGCCCGCCCCGTCCCGAGGCCTTCCTGCAAGCCCTGATGCTGCTGCAGGACTCCATCGGCAAGGAACGCCGCCCCCTCTCCTGGGTAGTGGGCGATCAGGGGATCTACCGTCCCCAGATGCAGGCCGAGAAGGAACGCAAGCGCGGCGAGCGGATCAACGTCACCAATCTGCGCACGCCGGATGAGATCTGATCATGAAACTGACTCGAGAATTCCCCAGCAACTACACCATGGCCCAGTGGCAACCGAGCGATCACCAGGATGCCCAGGTGGTCGGCGAGCTGTTTGCCCACTTTGGTGCCGAACGCTTCACCGTTCAGACCACCCGCACCGGCGTGCCCGTGGTCTGGCTCTCCCGCGAGCTGCTGCTGGATGTGATCGGCTTCTTGCGCAAGCTCCCCTCTCCGTTCGTGATGCTGTTCGATCTCAGCGCCACCGACGAGCGGATGCGTAGCCATCGCGACGGCCTGCCCGAGAGCGACTTCACCGTCTTCTATCACCTCATCTCCATCGACCGCAACGCCGATGTGATGCTGAAGGTACCGCTCAAAGAGAGCGATCTGAGCCTGCCAACCATCAGCCGCCACTTCCCCAACGCCAACTGGTACGAGCGGGAAGTGTGGGATCTGATGGGCATCAACTTCGATGGTCACCCCCATCTGACCCGTATCATGATGCCCAAGAGCTGGCAGGGTCACCCGCTGCGCAAGGACTATCCGGCCCGCGCCACCGAGTTCGATCCCTTCATGCTCGATGCGGTCAAACAGGATCAGGAGCAGGACAACCTGCTGTTCAAACCCGAAGAGTGGGGCATGAACCGGGGTAACGAGAACGAGGACTACATGTTCTTGAACCTCGGCCCGAACCACCCCTCGGCTCACGGTGCCTTCCGCCTGGTGCTGCAGCTCGATGGCGAGGAAATCCGCGACTGCGTGCCCGACATTGGCTATCACCACCGCGGTGCCGAGAAGATGGGTGAGCGTCAATCCTGGCACAGCTACATCCCCTATACCGACCGGGTCGAGTACCTGGGTGGCGTCATGAACAATCTGCCTTATGTGCTGGCGGTCGAGAAGCTGGCGGGCATCAAGGTGCCAAACCGGGTAGACGTGATCCGGGTGATGCTGGCGGAGCTGTTCCGCATCCAGAGCCATCTGCTGTTCCTCGGGACCTATATCCAGGACGTGGGTGCCATGACCCCCGTCTTCTTCACCTTTACCGACAGGCAGAAGATCTACACCATCATCGAAGCCATCACGGGCGCGCGCATGCACCCGGCCTGGTTCCGTATCGGCGGCGTGGCGCACGATCTGCCGGTGGGCTGGGCTCGTCTCATCCAGGATAACCTGCTGAACTGGCTGCCCAAGCGGCTGATGGATTACGAGAAGGCGGCCATGCGCAACAGCATCTTGCGCGGCCGCACCATCGGCGTCGCCCCCTATACCACAGAGCAGGCATTGGCGTGGGGCATCACGGGGGGCGGTCTGCGCGCCACCGGCCTCAACTTCGACGTGCGTAAATGGCGCCCCTATTCCGGCTACGATCAGTTCGAGTTCGAAGTACCGGTCGGTGCCAATGGTGATGTTTACGATCGCGGCATGATGCGTCTCGAAGAGATGCGCCAGAGCCTGCGCATCATAGAACAGTGTGTGAAGAACATGCCGGAGGGGCCATTCAAGGCGGATCACCCGCTCACCACGCCGCCGCCCAAAGATCGCACCCTGCAAGACATAGAGACCCTGATCACCCACTTCCTGCAAGTGTCCTGGGGCCCGGTGATGCCGGCTGCCGAATCCTTCCAGATGATAGAGGCGACCAAGGGGATCAACAGTTATTACCTGACCAGCGATGGCTCCACCATGAGCTACCGGACCCGGATCCGCACCCCGAGCTTTGCTCACCTGCAACAGATCCCCTCGGTGATCCGGGGCAGCATGGTGTCGGATCTCATCGCCTACCTGGGCAGTATCGATTTCGTTATGTCGGATGTGGATCGTTGAGTAACCGCTGTTACTAGACAACCGTTACGCGACAAAAAGGACAAGCCACAAAAGGTTAAGCCATGAGCCAGCAATGTCAGTGCCAAAACAATCAGACCCCGCAGGGGCAAAGTGAGTGCCAGAGCAAGGGGGACGGCTTCGTCCTGAGCCAGGCTGAACGCAACGCCATCCGGCATGAGATACACCACTACGAAGATCCCCGCGCCGCCAGCATAGAAGCACTCAAGATTGTGCAGCAAGCCCGCGGCTGGGTACCGGATGGTGCCATCCATGCCATCGCTGCCGAACTAGGCATTCCCGCCAGCGACGTGGAAGGCGTGGCAACTTTCTACAGCCAGATATTCCGCCAGCCGGTCGGGCGCCACATCATCCGCGTCTGTGACAGCATGGTCTGCTACATCAACGGCCACGAAGGGCTGTTGGCAGGCCTCAAGGAAGTGATGGATCTGGCCCCCGGCCAAACCACTGCCGATGGCCGCTTCACCCTGCTGCCGGTCTGCTGCCTTGGCAACTGTGACAAGGGGCCGGCACTGATGATCGACGATGACACCTATGGCGGGCTCGATGCCATCAGCCTGCTCAAGACCCTGGAGGCCTACACATGAGTCTTTACAAGGGCAATCTGTCCATGCGCCAGACCTCGGAGGGCAACCTATGTCCATGAGCCCACGGCCAACTACGCCACTGGCCTCCATCGGCACGGCCAACCTTGTCGCACGCGCCCCCGAGACCCACCCGCTCACCTGGCGGCTGCGTGACGATGGCCAGCCGGTCTGGCTGGACGAATACCAGAGCAAACAGGGCTATGAGGCGGCCCGCAAGGCCCTCGGCCAGATGAGCCCGGATGAGATAGTCGGCACCGTCAAGGATGCCGGCCTCAAGGGCCGCGGTGGTGCAGGCTTCTCCACCGGCGTGAAATGGGGTCTGATGCCCAAAGACGAGAGCATGAACATACGTTACCTGCTCTGCAACGCCGACGAGATGGAGCCGAATACCTACAAGGATCGGCTGCTGATGGAGCAACTGCCCCACCTGCTGATCGAGGGGATGATCATCTCCGCCAAGGCCCTCAAGGCCTATCGCGGCTACATCTTCCTGCGTGGCGAGTACGTGGATGCCGCCATCAACCTGCGCCGCGCGGTGGAAGAGGCCAAGGCCGCCGGCTTGCTCGGCAAGAACATCCTGGGCTCGGGCTTTGACTTCGAGTTGTTCGTCCACACGGGTGCGGGTCGTTACATCTGCGGCGAAGAGACGGCGCTCATCAACTCCCTGGAAGGACGCCGCGCCAACCCGCGGGCCAAACCCCCCTTCCCTGCCGTCTCCGGCGTCTGGGGCAAGCCGACCTGCGTCAACAACGTCGAGACCCTGTGCAACGTGCCCGCCATCATAGGCAACGGGGTCGCCTGGTATCAGGGGCTGGCGCTGCCGGGCTCGGAAGATCACGGCACCAAGCTGATGGGTTTCTCCGGCAAGGTGAACAACCCTGGCGTCTGGGAATTGCCCTTTGGCATCACCGCCCGCGAGCTGTTTGAAAACTACGCCGGTGGCATGAAACCCGGCTATCGCCTCAAGGCATGGCAACCGGGCGGAGCTGGAACAGGCTTCCTGCTGCCCGAACACCTGGATGCCCAGATGTATGCAGGCGGCATCGGCAAGGTGGGAACTCGCATGGGTACCGGCCTTGCCATGGCGGTGGATGACAGCATCAACATGGTCGGCTTGCTGCGCAACATGGAAGAGTTCTTCGCCCGCGAATCCTGTGGCTGGTGCACTCCCTGTCGTGACGGCCTGCCCTGGAGCGTCAAGCTGCTGCGGGCACTGGAACGCGGCGAGGGCCAGCCCGGTGATCTGGCGACTCTGGAGCAACTGTGCAACTTCCTCGGCCCAGGCAAGACCTTCTGCGCCCACGCCCCTGGCGCCGTCGAGCCCCTTGGCAGTGCCCTCAAGTATTTCAGGTCCGAATTCGAGGCCGGGATCAAGGGACCGCAGGATAATCACAAGCTGCTCAAAGGGATCCAGCCCAATCTGCTGGGTGAACGCTGGTAACACGAGGCGACACGCCCGCTGCGAGCCATGGATTTTATCTAATTTGATGTCAGGGAAGTTGTATGGCCACCATTTTTGTAGACGGTAAAGAGTACGAGGTAGACGGCGCAGACAACCTGCTGCAAGCCTGTCTGTCGCTGGGTCTGGACGTCCCCTATTTTTGCTGGCACCCGGCGCTGGGTAGCGTCGGCGCCTGCCGCCAATGTGCGGTCAAACAGTATCAGAATGCCGACGACAAGCGCGGCCGCCTGGTCATGTCCTGCATGACCCCCTCTACCGATGGCACCTATATCTCCATCGAAGACGAAGAGGCGAAAGAGTTTCGCAAGTGTGTGGTGGAGTGGCAGATGACCAACCACCCCCACGACTGCCCCGTGTGTGAAGAGGGTGGCGCCTGCCACCTGCAGGACATGACGGTGATGACAGGCCACAACAGCCGTCGCTACCGCTTCACCAAACGCACCCACCAGAATCAGGAACTGGGGCCCTGCATCAATCATGAGATGAACCGCTGCATCGCCTGTTATCGCTGCGTGCGTTACTACAAGGATTACGCCGGCGGCGAGGATCTGGGTGTCTATGGCGCCCACGACAACGTCTATTTCGGCCGGGTCGAAGATGGCACCCTGGAGAGCGAGTTCTCCGGCAACCTGGTGGAGGTCTGCCCCACTGGCGTCTTCACCGACAAGACCCACTCCGAGCGTTACAACCGCAAGTGGGACATGCAGTTTGCCCCCAGCATCTGCCAGCAGTGCTCGGTCGGTTGCAACATCAGCCCGGGCGAGCGCTACGGCGAGCTGCGCCGCATCGAGAACCGCTTCCACGGTGGCCTCAACCACTACTTCCTGTGCGATCGCGGCCGCTTTGGCTATGGCTACGTCAATCTGGCGGATCGCCCGCGTCAGCCATTGCTGCGTGACGGCAACGACAAGCTGGCCATCACGGTGGACGGCGCCCTCAACCGTGCCGCCGACGCCCTGCGCACCGCGGCCGGCGTCATCGGCATCGGCTCTCCCCGCGCATCGCTGGAGAGCAATTTCGCCCTGCGCGAGCTGGTGGGTGCCGACAACTTCTACTGCGGCGTCGAGCAGAGCGAGTGGGAGTGCCTGCAAAAGATGCTGCACATACTGCAACACGGCGGTATTCGCACCCCGAGCCTGCGCGACATGGAAGAGGCCGACGCCATTCTGGTGCTGGGTGAAGATGTCACCATGAGCGCCGCCCGCATCGCTCTGGCCCTGCGCCAGTCGGTCAAGGGCAAGGCGCGCGACATCGCCCGCAAGATGAAGGTGGACTTGTGGCAGGTCGCCGCGGTGCAGACCCTGGGCCAGAATGAGCGCTACCCGCTGCTCATCACCAGCCTGGACAGCACCCGCCTCGACGACGTGGCGGCAGAAAAACTGCACGCCCCCCACGCGGATCAGGCCCGCCTCGGTTTTGCCATCGCCCATCTGCTCGACATTTCGTCCCCGGCTCTGGCCGATCTCGGCCAAGAACAGCAGGCGCAAGCCGCTCGCTGGGCCGACCTGCTTGGCAACGCCAAAAAGCCACTCATTATTGCAGGCTCGGGAGCCCGCACCCCGGCACTGATCGAGGCTGCCAGCAACATCGCCCGCGCCCTCAAGGGCCGTGGTCAGGACGTCAGCCTGGCACTGGTCGCGCAAGAGGCCAACAGTCTGGGTCTGGCCATGCTGGATGCAGGCACGTCGTCAGGCAAATCGCTGGAAGCAGCCCTTGAGCGCATCGAAGCCCAGGATAACCTGGCGCTGGTGACCCTGGAGAACGATCTCTATCGCCGCGCCCCGCGCAATCGGGTCGATGCGGCCATCGCCCGCCTGCAACACCTGCTGGTAGTCGATCATCAGGATACCCAGACAGCCCAGAAGGCCGATCTGGTGCTACCTGCCGCCAGCTTTGCCGAGGCCGATGGCACCCTCGTCAATATGGAGGGCCGTGCCCAGCGCTACTTCCAGGTCTATGCACCGGCCTTCTACAACGCCGACATCCAGATCCGGGAAGGGTGGCGCTGGCTGGCGGCACTGCAGGGGGCGCTCGATCACAAGCCCCTGCGCTGGCAAAATCTTGACGAGATCAGCCGCGCCTGCGCCGCCTCGACGCCGCTGCTCACCCCCATGCTGGAAGCCTCGCCCAACGCCGGGCTGCGGATCCGTGGCATGAAGCTGGCCCGTGAGCCACACCGTTATAGCGGCCGCACTTCCATGCTGGCGGATCAAAACGTCAGCGAGCCGAGAGTGGCCCAGGATCCGGATTCCCCCTTCAACTTCTCCATGGAAGGCTATGCTGGTGCCCGCCAGCCGATGCAACAGGTGCCGTTTGCCTGGGCGCCGGGCTGGAACTCGCCGTCAGCCTGGAACAAGTTCCAGGACGAGGTGGGCGGCAAGCTGCGGGCAGGGGATCCGGGTCGTCGTCTACTGGAACCGGGTGAGGACACCCTCGGCTGGTTCGACTCCATACCGGCCCCCTTCGTGGCTCAGGACACCCTGCAGGTCGTGAATTATGACCAACTGTTTGGCGGCGAGGAACTCTCCGCTCGCAGCCCGGTCATCCAGGCCCGCATGAATGAGCCAGAGCTGGTGCTGAACCCGGCCGATGCGGCTCGCCTTGCCCTCAACGCGGGCAACCAGGTGAGCTTCTCCTGGGGTGGCAACCACTGGCGTCTGAAGCTGCGACTCAGCAGTGTACTGGCGCAGGGGCTGGCGGGACTCCCCCTCGGCGTGAATGGCCTGCCAACAGCGCTGCAACAGGCCTACATCAACAACCTGCAGGAGGCCATCGCATGAGTGATTCCCTGTTGGAACTGCTGATTGAAGTCGGCAAAGCACTGATCGTGCTGGTGGGAATTGTGGGGGCAGGCGCCTTCATGAGCTTCATCGAACGTCGCCTGCTGGCACTGTGGCAGGATCGCTACGGCCCCAACCGGGTGGGCCCGTTCGGCCTGCTGCAGCTGGCGGCCGACATGGTCAAGATGTTCTTCAAGGAGGACTGGATCCCGCCGTTCGCCGATCGCCGGATCTTCATCCTGGCCCCCATCATTGCCTTTACCGCCTTCATTCTGGCGTTTGCCGTGGTGCCGCTCACCCCGACATGGGGCGTGGCGGATCTCAACGTGGGCCTGCTCTACATTCTGGCCATCGCGGGATTGGCAGTCTATGCGGTGCTGTTCGCCGGCTGGTCGAGCAACAACAAATATTCCCTGCTCGGCAGCCTGCGCGCCTCGGCCCAGACCCTCTCCTACGAGGTGTTCCTCGGCCTCTCCTTGATGGGTATCGTGATCCAGACTGGCAGCTTCAACCTGAGAGACATCGTCGAGGCCCAGGCCGGACTGTGGAACGTGGTACCCCAGATCCTGGGCTTTATCACCTTCCTGTTCGCCGGCGTCGCCGTCACTCACCGCCACCCGTTTGACCAGCCTGAGGCCGAGCAGGAGCTCGCCGACGGCTATCACATCGAGTACGCGGGCATGAAATGGGGTCTCTTCTTCGTGGGTGAGTACATCGGCATAGTGCTGGTCTCCTCCCTCATCGTGACCCTCTTCTTCGGTGGCTGGCACGGCCCCTGGTTGCCGCCCTTCATCTGGTTTGCCCTGAAGACTGCCTGTTTTATGGTGTTTTTTATTCTGCTGCGGGCCTCCCTGCCCCGTCCGCGCTTTGACCAGGTGATGTCGTTCGGCTGGAAGGTCTGCCTGCCGCTGACCCTGCTCAACATGCTGATCACCGGTGCCGTGGTACTGATGAATGCGCAGTGAGGCCGCAATGGACAAAAAAATTGTAATGCCGTTTGGCTGGAACGTCTGCTTGCCCAACGCACTGCATCCCGCTCGGGATGCAGTCGGTACGGGCTGTAGTGCTGATGAATGTGCAGTGAGGCACGACTATGAAAGTTATTAATATCATCAAGGGTGTTGGCACCCAACTACGCAGCTTAGGGATGGTGTTCTCCCATGCCTGGCGCCCCCGCGAGACCTTAAGCTATCCGGAAGAGGCAGTTTATACCTCTCCCCGCTACCGTGGGCGCATCGTGCTGACCCGCGACCCCGATGGCGACGAACGCTGTGTGGCCTGCAACCTGTGCGCCGTGGCCTGTCCGGTCGGCTGCATCTCGCTGCAGAAAGCGGAGCGGGACGATGGTCGCTGGTATCCGGAGTTCTTTCGCATCAACTTCTCCCGCTGCATCTTCTGCGGCCTGTGCGAAGAGGCCTGCCCCACCACCGCCATCCAGCTGACGCCGGATTTCGAGATGGGCGAATACCGCCGCCAGGATCTGGTGTACGAGAAGGAAGATCTGCTGATCAGCGGGCCCGGCAAATACCCGGATTACAACTTCTATCGCATGAGCGGGATGGCCATCGACGGCAAGCCGAAAGGGGATGCCGAGCACGAAGCCAAACCTATCGATGTCAAGAGCCTGCTGCCCTGAGGAGTCAATCATGGAACTGGCATTTTATGCCGCGGCCCTGGTAGCCGTTTACAGCACGCTGCGGGTGATCAGCACCAGCAATCCCATGCATGCGCTGCTCAATCTCATCATTTCGCTCATCGCCGTGGCCATGATCTTCTTCTGTCTGGGCGCTTCCTTCGCGGGAGCCCTGCAGGTGATCGTCTACGCAGGCGCCATCATGGTGCTGTTCGTGTTCGTGGTGATGATGCTGAACCTGGGCTCGGCACAGGATCAGGAAAAAAACTGGCTCACCCCCACTACCTGGGTGGGTCCCGGCCTGCTCTCGCTCATTCTGCTTGGCTTCTTGGCCTATGGCATTCTCGGCGTGACAGGGGGTCAGCTTGGTCTGACCGACGTCAGCGCGAAAGAGGTCGGCATCGCCCTGTTCGGCCCTTATGTGCTGGCGGTGGAGCTCGCCTCCATTTTGCTGCTGGCCGGTCTGGTGACCGCTTATCACCTGGGCCGTGAAGACAAGAGCGGGGAAGTGCTTTCCGTTCCCAAAACTGCCGTGCGCTCAGCACCAAGTTCATCTCAAGAAGGAGGCCAGCAATGAGTGGTATCCCCATGGAACACGGTCTGTTGCTGGCCGCCGTGCTGTTCTGTATCGGCCTGTGCGGTCTGCTGATCCGCCGTAACTTGTTGTTTATCCTCATGAGTATCGAGATCATGATGAACGCCTCGGCACTGGCATTCGTGGTGGCTGGCAGCCGCTGGGCCCAGGCCGATGGCCAGATCATGTACATACTGGTGATTTCTCTGGCGGCAGCGGAGGCCAGTATCGGCCTCGCTTTGTTACTGCTGCTCTATCGTCGTTACCACACCCTCAACGTGGACACTGTGAGCGAGATGCGCGGATGAGCCTCTTATACCTGACTTTTCTATTTCCGCTGCTGGGATGGCTGGTGCTGGCCTTCTCACTCGGCCGTTTCGGCGAGCGCACCTCGGCGCTCATCGGCGTCGGCAGCATAGGGTTGTCGGCCCTCACCACCCTGTGGGTCGGCATTGATTTCCTCAATACCATGCCGGTCGGCGGTGTCTACACCCAAACCCTGTGGCAATGGATGTCGGTGGGCAGCTTCAATCCCACCTTCCGCCTGGCGCTGGACGGCCTGTCGCTGACCATGCTGGGGGTGGTGACCGGGGTGGGCTTCTTCATCCACCTGTTCGCCTCCTGGTACATGCGCGGAGAAGAGGGCTATTCCCGCTTCTTCACCTATACCAACCTGTTCATTGCCAGCATGGTGTTCCTGGTACTGGCCGATGACCTGTTGTTCGTCTATCTCGGCTGGGAAGGGGTGGGGCTGTGCAGTTACCTGCTGATCGGCTTCTACTACCGTAACCCGGCCAACGGGGCGGCCGCGCTCAAGGCGTTCGTGGTGACCCGGGTCGGCGACGTCTTCCTCGCCATCGGCCTTTTCATCCTCTACCGCGAACTCGGCACCCTCAATATCCACGAGCTGCTGGTGCGCGCACCCGTGGTGTTTGCCGAGGGCTCCCCTGCCCTGTCGCTGGCCTGTCTGATGCTGCTCGGCGGCGCGGTCGGAAAATCGGCCCAGTTGCCGCTGCAAACCTGGCTGGCGGATGCCATGGCGGGCCCAACGCCTGTCTCTGCCCTGATCCACGCCGCCACCATGGTGACCGCCGGTGTCTATCTGATCGCCCGTACTCACGGCCTCTTCCTGCTGGCCCCCGAGATCCTGCATCTGGTGGCCTTGGTCGGCGCCATCACGCTAGTGCTGGCAGGTTTTGCGGCCCTGGTACAGACCGACATCAAGCGGATCCTGGCTTACTCCACCATGAGCCAGATAGGTTACATGTTCCTGGCCCTGGGGGTCGGCGCCTGGGAAGGAGCCATCTTCCACCTGATGACCCACGCCTTCTTCAAGGCGCTCTTGTTCCTCTCCGCCGGTGCCGTGATCGTCGCGACCCACCATGAGCAGAACATCTTCAAGATGGGGGGACTGCGCAAGAGTTTGCCACTGGTCTATGCCTGCTTCCTGGTGGGGGGCTCGGCACTGGCCGCGCTGCCGCTGGTCACGGCCGGTTTCTACAGTAAAGACGCCATCCTGTGGCAGGTGCAGGCATCCGGCCAGACCACGCTGTTGTGGGCCGGTCTGGTGGGGGCCTTCCTGACCTCCCTCTACACCTTCCGCCTCATCTTCATCGCCTTCCACGGCAAAGTGCAGACCGAGGCCCACGCCGGTCACGGCCTGGCCCACCAGCTGCCGCTGCTGGTGCTGCTGGTGCTCTCCACCGGGATCGGTGCCCTGATAGTGCCGCCGCTGGCGGGGGTATTACCAGCAGGGCCGGGAGACAACATAGAGGCGGGTCGTCACGCGCTGGAGATAACTTCCGGCATAGTCGCCATCGCGGGTATCGCCCTGGCCGCCTTCCTGTTTCTGGGTGAGCGTCGACTGGCCACCAGCGTGGCAAACAGCGCACCTGGCCGTCTGCTCAGCACCCTCTGGTTCAATGCCTGGGGATTTGACTGGTTGTACGATCAGTTGTGGGTCAGACCCTACCTGCTCAGCACCCGCCTGCTCGGCAAGGATCCGCTGGACTGGATGATGAACCTGCCGGCCTGGCTGGCACAGAGTGGCCACCAGCTGTTGGCCTGGACCGTTTCCGGCAAGTTGCGCTGGTATGCAGCCTCCATGGGGATGGGCGCCGCCCTGATCCTGGCTCTGCTGCTGCTCGGCTGATCCCGTGATGCAGCCCCTGAACTCGCAGCAAGCCCACGGGCCTGCACAGTGACTAGAACATAGACGAGAGCTGATATCGTGACCTTACTCTGGATCTTGTTAATACCCTTCATCGGCGGTCTGCTTTGCTGGCAGACGGAGCGCTTCGGTGAATATTTCGTGCGCTGGGTCGCCCTGCTGTCCATGAGCGCCTGCCTGCTGCTCTCCGGCGCCATCTGGTGGAGCGGTGACTTTTCCCTTGCGACCCAGACGGGCGTATCCACCTGGGTAGCAGAACTGCAGTTGCCCTGGATCCCCCGCTTCGGCATCTCCCTGCACCTAGCAGTGGATGGCCTCTCCCTGCTGATGGTGATGCTCACCTGCTTCATCGGCGTGCTGGCCATCCTCTGTTCCTGGAAGGAAATCGTGCAACGCATCGGCTTCTTCCACCTGAACCTGCTCTGGATCCTGGGGGGGGTGCTCGGCGTCTTCATGGCGCTGGATCTGTTCCTGTTCTTCTTCTTCTGGGAGATGATGCTGGTCCCCATGTACTTCCTGATCGCGCTGTGGGGCCACTCGGTCACCGACGGCAAATCCAGGATCAACGCGGCCACCAAGTTCTTCATCTACACCCAGGTCAGCGGCCTCATCATGCTGGTCGCCATTCTGGGCCTGGTGCTGACCCACCATGCCGCCACCGGCGTGTTCACCTTTGACTATCAGGACTTGCTCAACACACCGATGAGCAAGGGCGTCCAGTGGTTGTTGATGTTGGGCTTCTTCATCGCCTTCGCGGTCAAGATGCCGCTGGTGCCGCTGCACGGCTGGCTGCCGGATGCCCACAGTCAGGCACCGACCGCCGGTTCCGTGGATCTGGCGGGGATCTTGCTCAAAACCGCCGCCTACGGTCTGCTGCGCTTCGCCCTGCCGCTGTTTCCCGAAGCATCTGCCGAGTTTGCCCCCTACGCCATGCTGCTGGGTCTCATCGGCATCGTCTACGGCGCCATCGTGGCGTTCGCCCAGACCGACATCAAGCGGCTGGTGGCCTACACCAGCATCTCCCACATGGGCTTTGTGATGATCGCCATCTACTCGGGCAGCGAGCTGGCGCTGCAAGGCGCCGTGGTACAGATGATCGCCCACGGCCTCTCCGCCGCCGGTCTCTTCATCCTGTGCGGTCAGCTCTACGAGCGGCTGCACACCCGTGATCTGCGTCTGATGGGCGGACTCTGGGGTCGTCTGCGCTACCTGCCCGGCGTCATGCTGTTCTTCTCGGTGGCCTCCCTTGGCATGCCAGGGACTGGCAACTTCGTCGGCGAGTTCCTGATCCTTATCGGCAGCTTCCAGGTCGCCCCCATCATCACCGTCATCGCCACCTTCGGTTTGGTGCTGGCATCGGTCTACTCCCTCATCATGTTGCAACGGGCCTGCTTCGGTGCGCCCAAGGACGAAAAAGTACTCAAGGGCCTGGATCGCCGCGAGCTGGTGATGATGATGACCATCGCCGGCCTGCTGGTGCTGCTCGGTGTCTATCCCCAACCGGTGCTCGATACCGCAGGCAGCAGCCTGATGAGCGTGCTGCACTGGTATGCACTGCCGTCCGCTGGAGCATTGCAATGAGAGTGACCGCTTTTCGACCGCTGGCCCTGTTGCCTTCCTTGTCCATTACAGGAGCACTGCAATGACCTTCACCGCTTCTCAACTGCTGGCTCTGTTGCCCCTGTTGCTGACCACCGGGACCATGGTGGCCCTGATGCTGGCCATCGCCTGGAAACGCTGTGATGACACCGCCTTCGTGGTCACCATCGCTGGCCTCAATCTGGCACTCTTCTCCCTGCCCATCGTGATGGCGCAGGGGGATCAGGGCGTGACCCCGCTGCTGCAGATAGACGGCTATGCCGTCTTCTACATGGGGCTGGTACTCATCGGCGCCCTGGCCACCTGCACCTTCGGTCGATCCTGGCTCAAGGGCTATCCGGACAACCGGGAAGAGTTCTACCTGCTGCTGCTGATCGCCACCGCCGGCGGCCTGGTGCTGGCAGGTTCCCGCCACCTCGCCTCCCTGTTCATCGGGATCGAGATGCTGACTCTGCCCATGTTTGGTCTGGTGGGGTATGCCTACCGCGAGCGCCATTCGCTGGAGGCCAGCATCAAGTACATGGTGCTCTCCGCTGCCGCCACCGCCTTCCTGCTGTTTGGCATGGCGCTGCTCTATGCCCAGGCGGGCAGCCTGAGCTTCAGCGATCTGGGCCTGACCCTGGCGGCCACCCCGGCTCACCATCCACTGCTGATGGGCGGTCTGGGACTGATGCTGGTGGGATTTGCCTTCAAACTCTCCCTGGCCCCCTTCCACCTCTGGACCCCTGACGTGTATGAAGGCGCCCCGGCGCCGGTCGCCACCTTCCTGGCCACCGTCAGCAAGATTGCCGTTTTCTGCGTACTGCTGCGCTTCTATCTGGCGGTGCCTGCGGCGGCGGATCCCATGATCCACTGGCTGCTGGCGGCCATGGCGGTCGTCTCCATCCTCATCGGCAACCTGCTGGCACTGCTGCAAACCAACATCAAGCGGATGATGGGTTACTCCTCCATCTCCCACTTCGGTTATCTGTTGGCGGTGATCGTCGCCAGCCGCCTCGGCCAGATGCCGGTGGAAGCAGCCGGCGTCTACCTGCTGATGTACCTGTTCACCAGCCTGGGGGCATTCGGCGTCATCAGCATGATGTCCAGCCCCTATCGCGGCAAGGATGCGGACTCCCTGCACAGCTACCGCGGTCTGTTCTGGCGCCGTCCTTACCTGACTGCAGTGATGACAGTGATGATGCTCTCTCTGGCGGGCATCCCCATGACCCTCGGCTTCATCGGCAAGTTCTACCTCATCGGGGTGACGGTCGATGCCAAGCTGTGGTGGCTCTCAGGCGCCATCGTGCTGGGCAGTGCTCTGGGGCTCTATTACTACCTGCGCGTCATGGTCACCCTCTATCTGCACGAACCGGGCATGCAGACTCGCGATGCCAAGGCGGACTGGGCTGTCTCCTCGGGCGGTCTTGTAGTGCTGCTCTCTGCCCTGGTAGTGGTGGCGCTGGGTCTCTACCCCCAGCCGGTCATCAGCCTGGTGCAGGGTTTTCAGAATGTGGTCCTGCACTAATATTCCTGCTATCAGATGAAAAACCGGCCTCTTGGCCGGTTTTTTTATGTTTGCGCGCGGGGCCACATCATGGGCACTATGCAGGCAGGCTCACATTTCATGTGTCTTTATAATGGCTTATCCACCTCACCAGCCACAGTCAAGTATCCTCATCAATACCTTGCTGATATATTTATAAGATGCAGGAATGGAGTTCCGAGCGATGATGAAGCCCTCTTTTTGTCACTTTGATGTACACGCACTGGCCGATGCACTACTCCCCTATCAGGGAGGCCGACTCGATGTGCTGCTGGCCGAACAAGACATGGGCAGAGTTACCGAGTTGCAGCAAGAGTGCCAGCATCTAGCAATCCAGCTTTCCGGCGCCATCTTCCCTCGCCTAATTAGCCAGCAGGGCTTTCATGACAGGGGGGCCTGGCTGCTTCCCCGCTCCTCATCCTGCCTTCCACAGCTGATCCCACTCCCCCCGGAGTCAAGCGCTGATGGTCTTGCCAATGCACTCTGCGAACAGCTGACACCTCGGCTCGCGCAATGGCCGGATCCGACAAGACCTCCCACGCTCTTTCTGACCTTTGATGCCATGATCCCCAATATCGCCTCCATTCTCGAGGAGCTGTATCTCAGGCTGGCGGACAGGGTCAACTACGCGGGTGTCAATGCGGGCAGCGGCCAGTTCAGGGTCATGCCCTGCCTGTTCGACAACCAGACTCTGACGGATCAGGCTGTCATCTGCACCCTCCTGCCTCACAACAGCTATCCGTTTCTAGAACATGGTTATCAGCTCACGGCCCAACCCATGCTCGCCACCAGTACAGAAGGCAACAAGGTCTCTTTCATCGATTGGGAACCCGCGTTCAGTCGCTACCAATCGCTGGTATGGCAACAATTTCAGCAGACATTGACCCCGGCACAGTTCTATCAGTACGGCGTCCACCTGCCGCTGGGCCTGCTGCGGGCCAATGGCGATGTGATAGTGAGGATCCCGGTCGCCGTTACCGAAGAGGGCGCCCTGCTCTGTGTCGGCGAAGTGCCGGATCACAGCATTCTCACCCTGCTAAAGGCACCCCATAGCCCGACCATCCATGCCATCGAGCTGGCCGGCAAGATCCGCCAACAGGGTCCGATCGACACGTTGGAGCTCTATTACTGCGCCGGCCGTCAACAACACTTTGGCCAGCAGAGCGAGATAGAGCTGAGCACACTGTTCAGTCACAGCGGTGCCCATGAGCTGGTCGGCGCCCTCTCCCTTGGCGAAATTGGCAGCCTGCGTCCGGGGGACTATCCCCTCTTTCACAATGGCGCCATTCTCTGCAATGGAGCAACATCGTCATGAACAACGACCATGCCATGGCCATTGTCTGCGATCTTGCACTCTGTATCGGACGCGAGGTGACCCTCGATGCCCTGCTGACCAAGGTGTTGCAACGCTTTCTGTTTCATTGTGCCTGCCCGGTGGGCCTGGTGTTGCAGCAGTTGCCACAAGGAGAGTACAAGATCGTCAAGGCCATCGGGGACGAGCAACTGATCCAGCAGCATGGGCAACCACTGGCGCTGCCCGCCTGGGTCAGTGACGGCGATCAGTGCAGCCTGCATGGCACCATACCCATGACGGGCTCCCGCCCCTATCCCTTTGCCTACCGCTTGCGGATAGAGGGAGGCTACCTCATGCTGTTGCTCTCCCCGAACGCAAAGCAACAAGGGGAACAGCTGTGTCACCTGTTCAGCCCCATCCTCGGCAACCTGGCCCGCGCCATCCAGCTGTGCCGGGATAGCGAGCAACTGGCATTGCGCCAGCAGGCGGAACTGGTCAACATGCAGCGCTTCAACGAATCCCTGCTCAAGGCGATCCCCATTCCGGTGTTTTACAAGGATGTCGAGGGGCACTTTATTAGTTGCAACCCGACCTTTACCCAGATCACCGGTATCAGCAAGGCCGAGCTGCTGGGCAAACGGGTCGACGAGATCCTCCCTCCCGAGATGGCGGACGAATACACCCAGCGCGACCAGGAAGTGCTGCGCAGCAGGCAGCCGCAATACTTCGAGCACACCTTGTTCGATCGCAGCGGCCATCGCTACCAGGTGCTCAACTTCAAGGATCTCTTCTACGACCATGAGGGCAAGGTAGCCGGCATCATAGGGGCACTGGTCGATATCACCCATATCAAGGAGAGCGAACAACAGCAGCGAACCTTGCTGTTTCAAACCATAACCGCGCTCTCCTCTGCCATTGCGCACAAGGACCCCGGGACGGCAGGTCATGAGTGCCGCGTACACGACCTGGCGCTGGCCATCGGCCAATACCTGCAGTTGCCCCAAGAGCGGCTGGATGGGCTCGGGCTCGCAGCCATGGTGCACAACATAGGCTTGTTGCAGATCCCGGCAGAGATCCTCACCCGTCCCCGTGAGCTCAGACCGGTGGAGTTTGAACTGGTCAAGCTGCACCCTCAGGCCGGCTGCGACATCCTGCAGCAGATAGACTTCCCCTGGCCCATCGCCACCATAGTGCAAGAACATCACGAAAATATGGACGGCAGCGGCTACCCGCAAGGTCTGCAGGGTGATGCTATCTGTCTGGAAGCACGCATCATTCGGGTGGCAGACTCGCTGGCAGCCATGACGGCGCACCGCCCCTTCCGCCGCGCCATGTCGCTGACCGATGCCTTCGCCCAGTTGGCGCGCTATGCCGGCGTCCACTATGACGAACAGGTGGTCAACGCCTGCCTCGCCGTGTGGCAGGCAGGCTACCGTTTCACAACTACCTGATCTGCAGCAGGAATACAGATGACTTCAAGACCGGATCCCTCGTCCAGCCCTCAGCTCGACACTGCTCGACTATCATCGCCTGCTGACCCTCTCTTTGCTCAGGTGATGGATCAGCTGCCCTATCGCGTCCTGCTCAAGGATACGCGCTCCGTTTTTACCGCCTGCAACCGGTTGTTGGCCGATGATCTCGCCCTTGTTCCGGCCCAGATCATCGGCAAATGTGATACCGATTTTTTCCCGGCCGAGCTGGCCCAACGCTATCGGGATGACGATCTCAGGGTCATGGCCAGCGGCATCACACATCGGCACGAAGAGCCCTATCTCAAGGGTGGCGAGGCCCGCTGGCTCAGCACCACCAAGTTTCCCCTGCGCGATGAACTGGGCGAGGTGATCGGCGTCGGCGTCTTTTTCGATGACATCACTGAGAAAAAACAGCAACAGGAGCGTTTGCAACAATACACCTGGACGCTGGAGGCCATTGGCCGCGCTCATCACGCCATGCTCAGGCAGGGGGATGAGCAGACGCTGCTGCAGGAAATTTGTGACGCCATCACCTTCGACGGCCGCTTTCCCCTGGTTACCGTGCTACAGGAGGCAACAGAGCGGGATACGCTGCAAATATTGGCGCAGGCAGGCAACGCAGTCTGGTTTGCCAACGACAGCTGGCTCAATCAGGATCAGGAATTATGTCAGGCCATCTGCGATGGCGAGCCGCGCAACGAGGCGCTGACGACGGAACTTGTCCATCACTCGACCACCTTGCGGGCTCGCCTGCTGCTCCCACTGCAGTGGCATTCCGCCGTGCGGGGCGCTCTGCTCATCCATAGCCAACAGGCCAGGGCCTTCACTGAAGAAGAGGTGCGACTCTTCAGTCAGCTGGCCGATTATCTGGCCTATGGCCTGCAAGCGCGCAGCACTCAGCAGGCCTACCTTGCCGCACAGCGAGACAAGGTGCTGCATGCCCGTCAGCTGGAGCTGGCGCTGGAGGATGCGCTGGGCGCCATCGCTGCCGTACTGGAACAGCGCGATCCCTACACCGCCGGTCACCAAAAGCACGTCGCCACCCTGGCCATGGCCATAGGCCGCGAGCTGGCACTGGGCGACAAACAGCTGCGCGGTCTCTATCTAGGGGCCATGGTGCACGACATCGGCAAGATCCAGGTACCGGTCGACATCCTCACCAAGCCGGGCAAACTGACGCTGCAGGAGTTCAATCTGGTCAAGGAGCACCCGACCGCCGGTTACCAGGCACTCAAGGAGATCGCTTTCCCCTGGCCCATCGCCCAGATGATCCACCAGCATCATGAATATCTCGACGGTTCAGGTTATCCCGACGGTCTCGAGGGTAATGAGATCTTGCTGGAGGCGCGCATTCTCACCGTGGCCGATATCGTGGAGTCAATGTCGTCGGATCGCCCCTACCGCGCCGCCCTCGGCATTCCCCAAGCCAAGGCTCACATTATCCAGATGAGGGGTGCCCAACTGGACGAAGCCGTAGTGGATGCCTGCCTGCGCATACTGGATCGGGGCGATTTCACCCCCCACGAGCTGGGCAATGACTAGCAGGAGACAGAAATAAAAAAACCGGCCTGCTGGCCGGTTTTTTTATTGTTGCAGAGTACGCTGCGGGATTAGCCCAGTCGCACCCGGGCGTTGCGGAACATCCGCATCCAGGCGCCATCCTCGCCCCAGTTGTCCGGGTGCCAGGAGTTGGCCACGGTGCGGAACACCCGCTCCGGGTGCGGCATCATGATGGTAGCGCGACCATCTTGCGTGGTCACGGCGGTGATACCGTCCGGCGAGCCGTTCGGGTTGGCCGGGTACTGCTCGGTCACCTGAGCGCGGTTGTCCACGAAACGCAGCCCCACCAGACCGCTGCTTTGCAACGCGCTCAGGTGAGCGGCGTCACGCACCTCCACCCGCCCTTCCCCGTGGGAAACGGCAATGGGCATCACGGAGCCCGCCATGCCGGCGAAGAAGGCGGACGGAGAGTCCTGCACCTCCACTAGGCTGAAGCGCGCCTCGAAGCGCTCGGAGCGGTTGTGCACGAAGCGCGGCCACAGGTCTGCCCCCGGGATCAGGGTGCGCAGGTTGGACATCATCTGGCAGCCGTTGCACACACCCAAGGAGAGGGTGTCGCCACGCTCGAAGAAGCGCTGGAACTGCTCGCGGGCGCTGTCGTTGAACAGGATGGACTTGGCCCAGCCCTCACCCGCCCCCAGCACGTCGCCGTAGGAGAAGCCGCCACAGGCCACCAGGCTCTGGAACTCTTCCAGCTTGATCCGACCGCTGAGGATGTCACTCATGTGCACATCCACCGCCGCAAAGCCGGCGCGGTCAAACGCCGCCGCCATCTCCACATGGGAGTTGACACCCTGCTCGCGCAGCACCGCCAGACGGGGGGAGACCCCACGGGCGATATAGGGTGCAGCCACATCCTCGGCCGGGTTGTAGCTCAGTTTGGCCTGCAGACCCGGATCGGTGGCGTCCTGACGGGCCGCATGTTCCTGATCGGCGCACGCCGGGTTGTCGCGCAGGCGCTGCATCTGCCAGCTGGTCTCGCCCCAGAGGGTGCGAAGCGCAGTGCGGCTGGCGCGATACACTTCCTGGCCCGCGCGCTGCAGGGTGATGAGATCGCCCTCGCGCACCGTGCCTAGCACGTGGGAGCAAGCGGCCAGGCCGTGACCGGCCAGCAGTGTCATCACGGCTTCCTTGTCGTCGCGACGCACCTGGATGACGGCACCCAGCTCTTCGTTGAACAGCGCCGGCAGCAGCTCGCCGCCAATGCGATCCAGCTGGATGTCGAGGCCGCAGTGACCGGCAAAGGCCATCTCGGTCAGGGTGACGAACAGGCCGCCGTCAGAGCGGTCGTGATAGGCGATCAGTTTGCGATCGGCCACCAGCGCCTGAATGGCATTGAAGAAGCCTTTGAGCTGCACCGGATTGTCGAGATCCGGCGCCTTGTCCCCCAGCTGACGGTAGACCTGAGCCAGGGCGGAAGCACCGAGGCGCTGCTTGCCGTTGCCAAGGTCAATCAGGATAAGGTCGGTTTCACCGAGATCGGTACGCAGTTGCGGGGTGACGGTATTGCGCACATCCTCGACCCGGGCAAAGGCGGTGATGAGCAGAGAGAGCGGCGAGGTGACGCTGTGCTCCTTGCCATCCTGCTGCCAGCGAGTCTTCATGGACATGGAGTCCTTGCCGACCGGGATCGTGATGCCAAGGGCCGGGCAGAGCTCCTCGCCCACCGCCTTGACCGCCTCATAGAGACCGGCATCTTCCCCCGGATGACCGGCTGCGGACATCCAGTTGGCGGAGAGTTTGACCCGCTTGAGCGAGCCGATGTGAGCCGGCGCCAGGTTGGTGAGAGCTTCGGCCACCGCCATGCGGGCCGACGCGGCATGGGAGAGCAGCGCCACCGGGGTGCGCTCGCCCATGGACATGGCCTCGCCGTGATAGCCGTCGTAGGTGGCGGCGGTGACGGCGCAATCGGCTACCGGGATCTGCCAGGGGCCGACCATCTGGTCACGGTTAACGAGACCCGTCACGCTGCGATCGCCGATGGTGATGAGGAAGGATTTCTCCGCCACGGTCGGCAGACGCAGTACCCGCTCGGCCGCCTCGGAGAGGGTGGTGCCATCGAGCTGCAACGGCTTGCCCTGGGCAGGCAGGGTGACAACATCACGGTGCATCTTGGGCGCCTTGCCCAGCAGCACGTCCAGCGGCAAGTCGATGGGCTGGTTGTCAAAGTGGCTGTCAGAGAGGGTAAGGTGCTTCTCTTCGGTGGCGGTGCCGATGACGGCATAGGGCGCGCGCTCACGCTCGCACAGCGCCTTGAACAGCGGCAACTTGTCCTGCGCCACCGCCAGCACGTAACGCTCCTGGGATTCGTTGCACCAGATCTCCAGCGGGCTCATGCCCGGCTCGTCGCTCTGGATGGCGCGCAAATCGAAGCGACCACCACGCTCACCGTCATTGACCAGCTCCGGCATGGCGTTGGAGAGGCCACCGGCCCCCACGTCATGGATGAAGACGATGGGGTTGTCGTCCCCCAGCTGCCAGCAGCGATCGATCACCTCCTGGCAACGGCGCTCCATCTCGGGGTTGTCACGCTGCACCGAGGCAAAGTCGAGATCTTCGGCAGACTGGCCGGAGGCCATGGAAGAGGCTGCACCGCCACCCAGACCGATGTTCATCGCCGGGCCGCCCAGCACTATGAGTGCCGCCCCGACCGGGATCTCCCCTTTCTGGACGTGTTCGCTGCGGATGTTGCCGATGCCGCCCGCCAGCATGATGGGCTTGTGGTAGCCACGCACCTCGACGCCGTTGTGGCTCGGCACCTCCTCTTCGAAGGTACGGAAGTAACCGAGAATGGCCGGACGACCGAATTCGTTGTTGAAGGCGGCGCCGCCGAGCGGCCCCTCTTGCATGATGTCAAAGGCGCTGACGATGCGGCTCGGTTTGCCGAAGTCCTGCTCCCAGGGCTGCTCGAAACCGGGAATGCGCAGGTTGGAGACGGTAAAGCCCACCAGACCCGCCTTGGGCTTGGCACCACGGCCGGTTGCGCCCTCGTCGCGGATCTCGCCGCCGGAGCCGGTGGCGGCCCCCGGGAAGGGGGAGATGGCGGTCGGGTGGTTGTGGGTCTCCACCTTCATCAGGATGTCGACACGCTCCTGATGATACTGGTACTCGCCGCTGGCGGGGCTCGGGAAGAAGCGGCCACCCTGGCTGCCCTCCATCACGGCGGCGTTGTCTTTATAGGCAGACAGGACATGATCCGGCGTCTGCTCAAAGGTATTCTTGATCATCTTGAACAGCGACTTGGGCTGCAGCTCGCCGTCTATGGTCCAGTCGGCGTTGAAAATCTTGTGACGACAGTGCTCGGAGTTCGCCTGGGCGAACATATAGAGCTCGATGTCGTTGGGGTTGCGACCCAGCTTGGTGAAGTTCTCCACCAGATAGTCGATTTCATCATCGGCCAGCGCCAGACCCAGCGCCACGTTGGCCGAGGCCAGCGCGCTGCGGCCACCGGCCAGCACATCCACCTGGGTAAAGGGGCGCGGCGCCTGGTGGGCAAACAGGGCACTCGCCTGGCTCATCTCGGCAAACACCACTTCCATCATGCGGTCATGGAGCACGGCGGCAACGTCAGCGCACTGGGCCTGGGTCAATTCGCCCTTTGCCTGCACGTAATAGGCGATGCCACGCTCCAGCCGCTTGACCTGAGTCAGGCCGCAGTTGTGGGCTATGTCGGTTGCTTTGGAAGACCAGGGGGAGATAGTGCCGGGGCGGGGGGTAACGAGAAACAGCTGACCGCTGGGGGTGTGTTCGGGGATGGTCGGGCCGTAGCGCAGGAGCTGGCCCAATGTCGCTCGCTCGGGCGGTGACAGCGGGCTCGAGAGCTCGGCGAAGTGCACATATTCGGCATAGACATCCTCTATCTCTACTCCGCTCTCTACTCCACTCTCCTTTCTCATCTGTGCGAAGCGTTGCAGCAGTTTTTGGACACGAAAATCAGACAGTGCTGGGGCACCACGCAAGATATCCATATGACCTTTCTCACCAAGTGTTAAAGTGGGGGGGAATTGAGACGCGCGTATTATAGGGATCAGGCCGACGCCGGACAAACGTTTTTCTTGATTTGCCAAGTGTGACTCGGTGCACACTCTCTGGTATAAAGGTCCCTCTTTTTTGACAAATGCCGATTTTTTCAACAAGGGTACTCACCTACTTGCGCTGCATTTTTCGACTGTTTATCGGGCTGATGTTGCTGCTGACCCTGGTCGGTTGTGACTTCTACACCCCCTCCAGCCAGCTGGAACAGATCCGCCAACGGGGCGAGATCCGGGTTGGCACCATCTATGGCCCCACCTCTTATTACCAGCGTGACGAGACCGCCCAGGGCTTTGATTACGAGCTGGCGAAAAGCTATGCCGACTGGCTGGGCGTCAAGCTCACCATAGTCCCCGTCTACTCCACCGCCGAACTGGTCGAGCTGCTCAAGAAGGGCAAGCTGGATCTCGCCGCCGCCGCCATCGTGGTCACCCCGGAGCGACGTGCCCTGTTTCGCTTCGGCCCCGGTTTTTATCAGGTATCCCCCAAGCTGGTCTATCGCAACGGCTCCCCCAAGCCCAAGGGGATAGGTGACCTAAAGGGCTCCATAGTGGTGCCTGCCGGCTCCACCGGGGAAGATCTGCTCAAAGAGCTCGGCAAACAGCACCCCAACCTGAAGTGGAGCACCAACCGGGACGCTGACGTGGAAGAGCTGCTCAAGCAGGTGGCCGACGGCAAGATTGATTACACAGTGGTGCAGGATACTGTGCTGGCCCGTACCCAGCGTTACTACCCCGAGCTCACCGAGGGGCTGACCCTCTCCAAGAACCAGACGGTGGCCTGGGCCATGACCAAGCTGCCCGATGACAGCCTCTACGCCAGCATCATCGACTTCTTCGGCCAGCGCTTCATGGATGGCGCCATCGCCAAGCTGGACGAGAAGTACTTCGGCCACGTACAGAACTTCGACTTCGTCGACACCCGCACCTTCCTGCAGCGGGCCAAGAGCCTGCTGCCCAAGTATCAGAATCTGTTCAAGACACACGCCAGCGTGGTGGATTGGCGCCTGCTGGCTGCCATCAGCTATCAGGAGTCCCACTGGGATCCGGAGGCGCGTTCCTACACGGGCGTGCGCGGCATGATGATGCTGACCGAACCCACCGCCAAGGCGATGGGGGTCAACAACCGGCTGCATCCGGAGGAGAGCATCAAGGGCGGCGCCCGCTATCTGCAGCAGATGATGGAGAAGGTACCCGCCTCAGTGCCCGATGACGAGAAGGTGTGGTTTGCCCTCACCGCCTACAACATCGGCTACGGCCACATGATGGATGCCCGCCGCCTGACCAAGGAGCTCGGCAAGAACCCCGACGCCTGGAGCGACGTGAAAGAGGTTCTGCCCCTGCTGCAGCAGGCGCGCTGGCACCGCAAGGCGCGCTACGGCTATGCCCGGGGCGGCGAGGCGCGCAACTACGTCAACAACGTGCGTCAGTATTACCAGAGCCTGCTCTGGCTCGACAACGAGCAGCAGAAGGCCCACCGCCGCGAGGAGCTGGATGACGACGACAGCAGCGAGCCACAGAGTGCCGAACGCCCCACCGTCATCGCCGAAGTGGTCAAGCAGATCACCCTGCGTTGAGCCCTTGTTGACAAGTTTGTTTTACCGGTAGGTTCTCTGTTACCATCCGGATGTACCGGGGCCTGTCCGAAACTGTTTTTATCGCCTGATTTCAGCAGCTTGTCAGCTGGATGACAGCATTTTCAGATGGGCTCCATTCATCGAGGCCGGGATGGCCATCCAATGGGAGGAGACCAAGATGCGAGCTCGTAGAAGAACGACACTGGTCAGAAAAGCAAAGTGCGCCTGGAGCCCCAGACGCAAACTCAAGCTCAATGACATCAAACGCAAGATATGGCGCAGAAACCGCTCCTACACCTTGCTGATAGCAGAACACACAGAATAAACCCGGCATTTGCCGGGTTTTTTATTGCCTCACGCCTGCCCTGCCGGGCTCACCTCAAAGCGCACCGCGCGCTTTGACACCAGGCTGTTGCAGTGGTTGCAGAAGTAATCCACGGCGCCGCAGGCCTTGAGCCGCTCCAGCTCCTGCTGGCAGGTCGGACACAGGGCCCGGATGCGATAACGGGCCTGGCACTGGCCACAGCCGATCTCGGGACTGCGGCTGTCCAGCTCGGCGCTGCAGGCCGGGCATATTAGGGTGCTCATACTCGACTCCTCTCAAAGTGAATGTGCTGTGGGCCGCCCCACAGCAGATGCCCCTCGCCCCAAGAAAAAACGGCTGCCGGTGAGGGCAGCCGCTGGGCCTTATTTCTTGGTTTTGGCCTTGAGCAGGCGCTTGCGTTGACGCTCCTGGCTCAGGGTCATGGTGTTCTTCCGACCCTCGAACGGGTTGGCCGACTCCTGGAACTCGACCCGGATCGGGGAGCCCATGATCTTGAGCGACTTGCGGAAGTAGTTGATGAGATACCGCTTGTACGAATCCGGCAGGTCGTTCAACTGGTTGCCGTGGATCACGATGCGCGGCGGGTTGTAACCACCGGCGTGGGCATATTTGAGCTTGACGCGGCGACCGTTCACCATGGGCGGCTGGTGATCTTCCTGCGCCATCTGCATGATGCGGGTCAGCATGGCGGTGCTGGTACGGCGGGTGGCGGACTGGTACGCCTCCTGAATGGATTCGAACAGGTGGCCGACACCGCTGCCGTGCAGGGCGGAGATGAAGTGAACACGGGCAAAATCGATGAAGCCCAGGCGTCTGTCCAGCTCGTTCTTGACGTCCTCTTTCACCTTCTGGTCCAGGCCGTCCCACTTGTTCACCACCAGCACCACGGAGCGGCCCGAGTGGAGCACGAAGCCGAGGATGCTCAAGTCCTGATCCGTGATGGTCTCCTGGGCATCGATCACCAGCAGGCAGACGTTGGCATCTTCAATAGCCTTGAGCGTCTTGATGACGGAAAACTTCTCCACCGTCTCATGCACCTTGCCACGACGACGCACACCGGCGGTGTCGATGATGACGTACTTCTGCTCGTCACGCTCCATCGGCACATAGACGGAGTCGCGGGTGGTGCCCGGCATGTCATAGACGATGACGCGGTCTTCACCCAGCATGCGGTTGGTCAGGGTCGATTTGCCGACGTTGGGGCGACCGACGATGGCGAACTTGATGGGCAAGTCGGCGAACGGGGTCTCCTTGGTGTCTTCCCGGGTATCGAGATCACCGGCGGCTACCATGCGCAGCAGGGCTTCTTCGTCGAAGTCCTCCTCTTCTTCATCCTGCGCATCTTCTTCGGCAGCGGCTTCGACCAAGGTTTCCAGATGGGGTGCCAGCGCCAGTTCCAGCAGGCTCAGCACGCCACGGCCGTGGGCGGCAGCGATCTGGTAGACCTCTCCCAGCGCCAGACCGTAGAACTCGGACACGGCGGAGTCACCGTCGATACCGTCGGTCTTGTTGGCCACCAGAAACACCGTCTTGTGGGTCTTGCGCAGGTGCTCGGCGATGGCCTGATCCGCGGCGGTCAATCCTGCGCGCGCATCCACCATAAACAGCACCACATCGGCTTCTTCGATGGCCAGCAGGGACTGCTCGGCCATCTTCAGCTCGATCCCCTCTTCGGTGCCATCGATACCACCGGTATCCACCACGATAAATTCCAGCTCGCCCAACTTCGCCTGACCGTATTTACGGTCCCGGGTCAAACCGGGGAAGTCGGCCACCAGGGCATCCCGGGTACGGGTCAAGCGGTTAAACAGGGTGGATTTCCCCACGTTGGGGCGGCCCACCAGGGCTACTACAGGAGTCATAAAAGCCTCATTCTCAAGACGACAAAGGCTCCGGGTCCGAAGACCAGGAGCCGGATATTCACATTATCGGACGATCAGGGACGCTTGATAGCGTACAACTTGCCGCCACGGCTCTGCACATACAGGGTGTCACCGTCCACCAGAGGGGCGGCGTAGAGACCACTGCTGTCGAGCTGCTGCATGGCCTTGATGGACCCGTCGGTACGATCCAGCCAATACAGGTAACCTTCCACATCGCCGACCACCACATAGTCACCCAGGATGACAGGGGCAGTCACGGTGCGGTTTTCCAGCTGGGTATTGGACCACAGCTCAAGCCCGTTGCGTCTGTCAACGGCAAACAGATGGCTGCGGCTGTCGGTCAGCACGATGGCATTGCCGGTCACCGCCATGTCGCGGTAGCCGGAATACTTGCGCTTCCACACCTCGTCACCGGTCATCAGCTTGCGTGCCATCAGCTGACCATTGTAGGCGATGGCATAGAGCTCATCGCCAGCGATCAGCGGTGTCGCATCCACGTCCACCATGCGATCCAGCTCGGTCGCACCGCGCGGATCGGCCACCTTGGACTGGCGTACAGGCTGACCATTGCTCAGCAGGGCTATGCCCACCTTGCCATCGGCACGGCCATAGAGCACGGCGCCGTTGGTGATGATGGGGGCACCGGCACTGCGCAAGGTCAGCGGCGGCTGCTCTTCCGCCAGGGTCCACTGCAACTTGCCTTCATCGGTATCGAGCGCCACCAGGCGCCCCGAGGTGGTCAACACCACCACACGACCGTCTTCGACGGCGGGGCTTGCCACCACTTCACCCGGCACCGTGGTCTGCCACAGCACTTCCCCGTTCTCTTCGTTCAGGGCGTAGACCACCCCGTTCTCGGAGCCGAGGAACAGCTTGCCGTAGCGAGAAACCAGACCGCCGGAGAGGCGGGCGCTGCGCTTGTCGGCGTTGATAGGCAGGTCAGCCAAGTCCACGCTCCACAGCTCCTTGCCGCTGGCACGATCGAAGGCAGTCACATCGCCATCGCGGGCCGCGGCATAGATGCGCTCCTCTTCCACCGCCGGCTTGAGCTGGGAGTAGAAGTCGCCTATGCCGTCCCCGACGGAAGAGGACCAGGCCGTGTCGGCGCTGAAGGCAGATTCAACCACGGGCAAAGGCGCCATGGGATTGAGATCTTCTTCCGAGCTGAACAGGGAGCACCCCTGCAGGGCGAAGGAGACTGCCGCCCCCAACGCCACCATCTTGAACAGATTACGCATCCGGAGCTCCACCCGTGGTCACGGCTGGCAGCGCCAGATCGTCCATCTTCAGCTTGAGCTCGGCGCTGCCCTGCAAGCCGCCGGCATCGGCCGCCGCCTGATAGGCATCGCGCGCCTCTTCGGCCTTGCCCTGTTTGAGCAGGATGTCGCCACGCACTTCCGCCACCTGGGCCTTGAAGGCGTCATTGCTGATCTTGCCAAGCTGGGCCAGGGCCTCGTCAGCCTTGCCCTGATCGTTCAGGACCCGGGCCAGACGCAGGGCGGCGATGGGACGAATGCTCTCATCACCATTGTTTGCCACCTGGGTCAGCTGCTCGGCAGCCAAGTCCAGCTTGTTTGCCTTGACGGCAGCGGCAGCCAGTTGCAGGGCGGCCAGCTCGGCATAAGAGTCACCCTGGTGGGCACTGATGAAGCCTTGTACCTGTTCGAAGGCGGCGGCATCCCCCTTGGCCAGCTGGGCCGAGATCTCGTTGTAAGCCTGGGAAGCGGCTTCCTGGTTGGTCTGCTGACGCTCGTTGTAATAACGCCAGCCAAAGAGTCCAACCAGACCGATAACAGTTCCTGCGAGCACCGAGGTTCCGTTCTCTTTCCACCAGCTCTTGATGACCTCAACCTGTTGTTCTTCGGTGGTATAAACTTCCACTGCTTACTCTCCTTTGGCTGCCAGCAGGGCAATGGCGGCGTCGACCGTGACGGTCTGTTGCTCGGCCTGGCCACGCAGATATTTGATGGTGATCTCCCCGTTTTGCACCTCGGTTTCACCAAGGATCAGGGCAATGGCCGCGCCGCACTTGTCGGCACGCTTGAGTTGTTTCTTGAAGTTGCCGCCACCACAGTGGCTCATCAGGCGCAGGTCTGGCAGGGCATCACGCAGACGCTCGGCAATCGCGAAGCCAGCCTGCTCGGTCCCCTCGCCCACCATGGCCAGATAGACGTCCACCGCAGGGCGGATATCGGCATTAAGCTCCAGGGTCTCCAGCATCAGCACCAGGCGCTCCATGCCCATGGCAAAGCCCACGGCCGGGGTCGCTTGACCGCCAAGCTGCTCCACCAGGCCGTCGTAACGGCCACCGGCACAAACGGTGCCCTGGGCACCCAGGCTGCTGGTGACCCACTCGAACACGGTCAGGTTGTAATAGTCAAGGCCGCGCACCAGACGCTCGTTCACCTCGAACTGGATACCGGCGGAGGTGAGCAGGCGCTTGAGCCCCTCGAAGTGAGCCAGGCTCTCTTCACCCAGGTGATCGAACAGGCGCGGGGCATCCACCAGAATGGCCTGTACCTTGGCATCCTTGGAGTCGAGCACCCGCAGCGGGTTGCTGTACATGCGGCGCTGGCTCTCTTCGTCAAGCTGATCCTTGTACTGCTCGAGGTAAGCCACCAGCGCATCGCGATAGGCGGCGCGCTCGGCACTCTGACCGAGCGTGTTGAGCTGCAGGGTGACATGATCACTGATGCCGAACAACCGCCATAGACGGTGGGTCAGCATGATGAGTTCGGCGTCAATATCCGGCCCGTTGATGCCAAACAGCTCGACCCCGAACTGATGGAACTGGCGGTAACGGCCCTTCTGGGGACGCTCGTGGCGGAACATGGGGCCCATGTACCACATCCGGCGTTCCTGGTTGTAGAGCAGGCCGTGCTCGATACCGGCACGGACGCAGCTGGCGGTCCCTTCCGGACGCAGGCTCAGGCTGTCGCCGTTGCGGTCTTCGAAGCTGTACATCTCTTTTTCGACCACGTCGGTCACTTCACCGATGGCACGCTTGAACAGATGAGTCTGCTCGACGATCGGCATGCGCACTTCGCTGTAGCCATAGCTGGCGACCACTTGGCGCAGTATCTGTTCTACTTTCTGCCATACCGGGCTCTGCTCCGGCAGGCAATCGTTCATACCGCGAATAGCTTGGATCTGTTTTGCCACGTTGATACTCGAGAAAAAGACGTGAAATTTGGCCGCATTATAGGGATTTTCGACCCCGAGGTAAAATCAGGGCGTTCCAATGCGGGATGTAAAATCAGCAACCTAAAGACGGGGCCCCCCAAGGTGGCCCCGCACTGGCTCAACCCTCGTCCACCTGGATCTGGTTGGCCGGATCCAGCATGGCCGCCCGGGCGCGAATGCGGCGCTCCAGGATCGGGATGAGATCCTTGTTGTCCAGCCGGTCGACCCGCTGACCGCCCTCGTAGAAGGCGCTCTTGTTGGCGGCCCCCGCCAGCCCCAGATCGGAGACCAGCGCCTCGCCCGGCCCGTTCACCACACAGCCGATGATGGAGACATCCATGGGGGTGATAATATCTTCCAGCCGCGCTTCCAGGGCGTTGACGGTACCGATCACGTCGAACTCCTGACGTGAGCAGGAGGGGCAGGCGATGAAGTTGATGCCACGGGAACGGATGCGCAGGGATTTGAGGATATCAAAGCCTACCTTGATCTCTTCCACCGGATCGGCCGCCAGCGAGATGCGGATGGTATCGCCTATGCCATCGGCCAGCAGCATGCCGAGCCCGACGGCGGATTTCACCGCGCCGGCGCGAAAACCGCCAGCTTCCGTGATGCCAAGGTGCAGCGGCTGCTCGATCTGCTTGGCCAGCAGGCGATAGGCCCCGATGGCCAGGAAGACGTCAGACGCCTTGACGCTCACCTTGAAGTTGTCGAAGTTGAGGCGATCCAGGTAATCCACGTGGCGCATGGCCGACTCGAGCAGCGCCTCCGGGGTCGGCTCGCCGTACTTCTCCTGAATGTCTTTCTCAAGAGAGCCGCCGTTGACGCCGATGCGGATCGGGATATTGTAGTGGCGCGCGCAGTCGACCACGGCACGCACCCGCTCTTCGTTGCCTATGTTGCCCGGGTTGATGCGCAGACAGTCGGCGCCGTACTCGGCCACTTTCAGGGCGATGCGGTAGTCGAAGTGGATGTCGGCAACGATGGGGATACGGGTCTGTTGCTTGATGAGCTTGAAGGCTTCCGCCGCTTCCATGGTGGGTACCGAGACCCGGACTATGTCGGCGCCAACCCGCTCGATCCGCCGGATCTGCTCGACGGTGGCGGCCACGTCCGTGGTCTTGGTGTTGGTCATGGTCTGCACCGTGATGGGGGCGTCGCCCCCAACCGGTACGTTACCGACCATGATCTGCCTGGATTTACGACGAATGATGGGAGATTCGTGAGCGGACATGGCGGACAGATTACTCCTGCGGCAGTGAGAGGCGAGCAGTCCGGCCGTTGTTGTAACGGCTCATGTCGATGGACTTGCCCTGATATTCGATATTGACCGCCATGGGCGCGCCAATGATGAACTTGAGCGGCTCGGGTCCTTCCAATACCAGTTGATCATTTGCCTTCTTCAGGCCGCTGAACAGCGTCTTGCCGTTGGCATCCTTGACGTCCAGCCAGCAGTCGGCAGTGAAACTCATCTTGAGCTGAGGCACCTTGGCGGCATCGGCTGGCGCATCATCTGCGGCATCTGCGGCCGGGAGCGTTGCCACACTTGCAGAGGCTGTCGTCTCTACGGCGGCACTGCTGCTATCAACCAGCGGCGCCGTGGCAGCAGCGCCGCTCACGGTCGGCTCTGCGGTCGTTGCCATCGCCTCGGAGGCGGCTGGCATGACGTGGTCGGCCACATCCACGGCGGGAGTGACAGTTTCGCCCGGAGTATTGCCTGCTGTCCCCATTTCAGTCGCGGCCAATGCCTCATCACCGGCAGAGCGGCGTGCCGTGCTCTGCCACCACCAGGCAACGGAAAGCGCGATCAACACCAGGATCACCAGCCAGGTTACCACCTTGAGCCTGCTGTCGTTGGCCTGCTGGCGTGAGCGACGGGAGAAACTCTGCATGTCGATGTTGTCAGGCGGCGTCAGCCCCAGCTTGTCGTAGGCGGCAAGAATAGTCTCTTCCGGGATGCCGACCAGCTTGGCGTAAGTACGCAGATAGCCCCGGATAAAGGTATGGGAAGTATGTTTGTCATACGTATCTGATTCGATCGCAGCAATCAGGGTCAGACGAAGGTGAATGCGGGACGCAACCTGTTCTCGTGTCCAGCCGAGCTGTTCACGGGCGTTGCGCAGCAGCTGGCCTGGGCCAACTACCTGGGAGTCGTCTTGGAAATCGTGTGGCTGTTCAGTAGTCATTGGCTAAGTAACGCTTGGCTTGTTGCGAAGAGGGATATTGCCTTACCAGCTCATTCCCGAATTGGTGAAGGAGTGCTGGTTTGTCCATGGCCTGAGCCAGCCGCAATCTCAACCAGAGACTGTTCTCGTTCTCGTCTGACGCATCGGCGAAACGAGCGAGATAGGCCTGTACATCAGGCAGCTTGCCATCTTTCATGGAAAGCTCAGCCATGTCCAGCAATAACCTTGGATTGCGGGGATTATACCCCAAGGCCAAGCGATAGTACTCGCTTGCTTTATCATTTCTGCGATTTTGCGCTGCGCAAAGTGCCGCATTTTCATAGGTATCGGCAATCTTGATGTAATTGGGTTGGCTGATCGCCTGCAGGAATGCCTTCTCCGCCTCGTCGAAACGACCCCGGTTGCACAGGAAAGCGCCATAGTTGTTCATTGCGTCAGCATTGGACGGATCCATGGCGAGGGCTTTCTTGTAGCTCTCCTCGGCCGCCTTGTAATCCTCTACCTGCTGGTAGAAGTAAGCGAAGCCGATATAGACCTGAGGGTTGTCGGGGTCGTACTGGAGGGCACGATCAAGGTTGAACTTGGCCTGTTCGGCATTGCCTTGTCGCAGATATTGAATACCTAAGTCCAGACGGGTCTGGGCAGCCGCCTTGAGGTCGGGACCCACTTCACGCTGGGTCGAATTCTGGCCCGCGTAAGTGGTCTCGGTAACACAGCCTGGCAGCGCGCAAAGCGCTGCCACTACGATCAATGTACGTGTATCCATTCCCTGACTATACAATGGCTTAGCAAGTTAAACCATTTTGACGGAAATCCCATCCTGTTGCATCCGATTTTTCATGGTGCGTTTGGTGCGATCGATCACCTCCCCCACCAGCTGACCGCAGGCGGCATCTATGTCGTCACCACGGGTCTTGCGGACGATGACGGTGAAGCCATATTCCATCAGCACCTTGGAGAAACGGTCGATGCGACTGTTGCTCGGCTTGCCATAGGGGTTGCCCGGGAAGGGGTTGAACGGGATCAGGTTGATCTTGCTCGGGGTGTCTTTGAGCACTTTGGCCAGCTCGTGGGCATGCTGCATGTCGTCATTGATATGATCGAGCAGCACATACTCCACCGTCACGCGACCGCCGTTGGCATTGGACTTGGCCAGATAACGGCGCACACCGGCGAGGAAGTCCTCGATGTTGTACTTGTCGTTGATCGGCATGATCTCGGAACGCAACGTGTCGTTCGGCGCATGCAGGGAGATGGCCAGGGCCACGTCAATTTGATCACCGAGGATATCCAGCGCCGGCACCACACCCGAGGTGGAGATAGTCACCCGGCGCTTGGAGATGCCGTAGCCGAAGTCATCCATCATCAGACGCATGGCCGGCACCACGTTGGCGAGGTTGAGCAGCGGCTCGCCCATGCCCATCATCACCACGTTGGTGATGGGGCGCTTGCCACCGACTATCTTGGCGGCACGCCATACCTGACCGATGATCTCGGACACTTTCAGGTTGCGGTTGAAGCCTTGCTGGGCCGTGGAGCAGAACTTGCACGCCAGCGCACAGCCGACCTGGGAGGAGACGCACAGGGTGGCTCTGTCCTCTTCCGGGATGTAGACGGTTTCCACTTCCTGACCGCCGACCTGCAGCGCCCACTTGATGGTGCCGTCCGCGGAACGCTGTTCACGGCTCACTTGTGGCGCGCGGATCTCGGCGATCGCCTTCAGGCGCTCGCGCAGTACCTTGTTGACGTTGTTCATCTGATCGAAATCATCACAACCGAAGTGATAGATCCACTTCATGATCTGATCTGCCCGGAATGGCTTCTCGCCCAGTTCGACGAAGAAGGCACGCATGGCATCCCGATCAAGATCCAGCAGGTTGGTTTTTATTTCGCTCATCAAAGGCCTCAGTCCACACACTTCATAAATTATTGGCTGACGATGTCAGGGGGCGGCATTGTACAAATAATGGGTCTGGCTTTCCAGCTGGAGAATAAGAGGATATTGGTCAAAAGGCCAAAAAACAAAAGGGAGCCGAGGCTCCCTTGATCATCTTGGGGCAAAATCAACCGCGCGGGCAGATCTCGTCGTCAGAGAAGAAGTAGGCAATTTCACGGGCGGCAGAGGCCGGGGCGTCGGAGCCGTGTACCGCGTTGCGGTCGATGCTCTCGGCGTAGCAGGCACGCAGAGTACCGGCCAGGGCTTCTTTCGGGTTGGTCGCACCCATGATTTCACGGTGACGGCGGATGGCCTCTTCCCCTTCCAGCACCTGTACCATTACAGGGCCAGAGGTCATGAAGCTGACCAGCGCATCATAGAAAGGCTTGCCCTGGTGTTCTGCGTAGAAACCGGCGGCTTGCTCGCTGCTCAGGTGCAGCATCTTGGCGGCGATGACCTTCAGGCCAGCGCTCTCGAAGCGGTTGTAGATGGCACCGATCAGGTTTTTGCTGACAGCATCCGGTTTCACGATAGAGAAGGTACGTTCGATGGCCATTGAGATCTTTCCTTAACTACAGAGTTTTATTGTTAGAATCCATGTTCGGCGGCGATTATACGTAAACAAAAACCGAAATGACACACAAAAAAGCAACCTTTTATTAAACAAACACGTCCTTAAAACAACATCACCACTCATCTTGACCCAGTGCAGCAGGAAAAAATGTGCGCTTGTGCACGATAGCCATGTTAAGCCCCTGAAACCCTGCCTATTGCTCACTCATCCAGCACGGTTGAAAAGGGCACCCTCAGGTGCCCTTTCTTGACGCTTGTCACTCTGCTCAGCGCGCTTCCGCCAGCAGGGTATGCGCTATGGTGCGCATGCCCAGCGTGTTGGCGCCCGGCGCCCACAGGCTGTCACCGTTGTCGCTGAAACAAGAGGCGAGATCGATATGCAGCCAGCCCTGCCCCTCATTGGCAACGAAACGGGAGAGGAAGCCCGCCGCGTTGGAGGCACCACCCGGACCGCCGCCCGGCACGGGCCGGCTGTTGGCGGTGTCGGCATAGTGGGACGGGCACTGCTGGCGATGCCAGGGCTCCAGCGGCAGCGGCCAGGCGGGTTCCTGTTCAGCATCCGCATAACCCATGGCGCGGCTCACCAGCCCCTTGTCCAGCCCGAACAGGGCGTTGTAACGCCCCCCCAGCGCCATCACCGCCGCCCCGGTGAGGGTCGCGGCGTCAATGACCAGCGGCGCGCCGGAATCCCCGGCCAGCTGCAGACCGTCGGCCAGCACCAGCCGCCCCTCGGCATCGGTATTGACGATCTCCACCGTGGTGCCGTTCTTGTAGGTGAGGATGTCACCCAGCTTGTAGGCATGACCGGAGACCAGGTTCTCGGCGCAGCAGAGGATGAGCTTCACCCGCTTGTCGAGGCCGCGCAGAATGGCCAGCGCCAGCGCGCCGGTGACGATGGCGGCACCGCCCATGTCATGCTTCATGGTCAGCATGCCCTGGGAGGTCTTCATGGAGTAGCCGCCGGAGTCGAAGGTGATACCCTTGCCCACCAGCGCCGCCGCCACCGGCGCTTTGGGATCCCGGCTCGGGTTGAAGTCCAGCTCCAGCAGCACAGGCTCGCGCTCGCTGCCACGGCCGACCTGATAGAGGCCGACCCAGCCAGCTTGTTGCAAGGCTTCACCTTTCAAGATGCGGTGGCTCACCTTGTCCGGCGCCAGCTCGGTGATGAAGGCGGCGGCTTCAACCGCCAGCTCCAGCGGCCCCAGCTGCTCCGGCGTGGCATTGGTCATCTCGCGAACCCAGCGCCCGCACAACCAGCGTGCCTCCAGCTCTTCCCTGTCCTCCTCGGACGAGGTGGCCCACTGCAGCTCGACTTCGGCCTTGGGCGTTTGCAACCCCTGGGCGAAGGCCCACTGCTGCTCGCGCTCCCAATGACCGGCAAGGGCCACTTTCTGGATCCCCTGGCTGCACAGGCGACGCGCTGCCTGCTGGATATCGAGCAGCGGCGTGGCGGTGACCAGATGGATCACCATGCCATCGGCGCGGTGAGAGAGCAGTGCTCCCTCCCCCCACTCGGCTGGCGCGAACTCACGGCTTAACCAGACGTTCATGCTGTCTCCTCCTGCCGTCTGCAAGCTACCGATAATACGCAGGCCGTGGCTTTTTGCGCCGGTTGTCCCAAACCATCACCCAATTCTTGATTCAGCCAGACACTCATTCAGTCACCTCCTGCAGCCAGCGAGCGATCGTACGCAGGCCGTGCCCCTTGGCACCGGTCGCCCAGAGATCGTTGCCGGATTTTTGATAGGCAGCCGCCAGATCCAGGTGTACCCAGCCCCGGCCTTCGTCACGCACGAAGCGTGACAGAAACGCGGCTGCGGTAGTGGCTCCGGCCGTGCCTTCGGCGGAGGCCACATTGCCCAGCTCGGCAAACGCGGAGGTAAGCTGGCTGGCATGCCAGGGTTCCAGTGGCAGGGCCCAGGCCTTCTCCTGTTCGGCTTTGGCGGCGGCCAAGGCGCGTTGCTGCTCGGTCTCATCGAGGGCAAACACGGCGTTGTAGTCGCGACCCAGTGCGGTCTTGGCGGCGCCGGTCAGGGTGGCGGCATCGAGAATATAGGCGGCGCCACTGTCAGATGCGGCCATCAGGCCGTCGGCCAGCACCAGACGCCCTTCGGCATCGGTATTCTGGATCTCGACCGAGATGCCGTTCTTGTAGGTAAGGATGTCACCCAGCTTGAAGGCGTGGCCGGAGACCAGGTTCTCGGCGCAGCAGAGGATGAGCTTGACCCTTTGCTTGAGACCGCGACTGATGGCCAGCGCCAGGGCGCCGGTCACCATGGCGGCACCGCCCATATCGGACTTCATCGGCAACATGTTGTCAGAGGACTTCATGGAGTAGCCACCGGAGTCGAAGGTGATGCCCTTGCCCACCAGGGCAGCCACCACAGGGGCGTTGCGATCCCCGGTCGGGTTGTAGTCCAGCTCCAGCAGCACGGGTTCGCGCTCGCTGCCACGGCCCACCGACCAGATCCCGATATGGCCCGCCTCACGCAGCGCCTCGCCAGCCGTGATGCGGGCAGTCACCAGATCCCCGGCCAGACCACGAATGAGCAGCAGGGCGGATTCCGCCAGACTCATGGGGTAAATCTCTTCCGGGCAACCGTTGGTCACCTCGCGCACCCAGCGGCTCGCCTTGAGCAGCGCATCCAGCTCGCGGGCATCGGAAACACTCTGTTCACCGAGGTCCAGCTCACGCACACCCTTGGCGGCATAGAAGCCCTGTGCGAACGCGTAGCGGCGCTCCAGATCCCAGGCTTCACCGGCCAGCTTGACCCGCTTGATGCCGGTCGACTCGAGTCGACGGCCAGCACGCTGGATGGCACGCAGTACATCCGGCTCCTGGCGGGCAAGGTCCAGATGGATCAGCACCTGATCATCGTTGAAACTGAGCAGGGCGCCTTCGCCCCACTGGGTGGCGGCGGCCTGGGTGGACAACAGTACCTTCATCATGTCAGCCATCTTTGCTTGCTTCCTTTTTATTGGCACTTTCATTAATGAACAGGGAAATAACGAGCACAAAAAAGGCCGTTCCCCTCGAGGGTCACGGCCTTCACCATATCATTACTGCACCATGGGATGCTGCACGCTCAATTCACTCATGTGTAATTAAGGCGCCATCAATGGCGTTCTGAGGCGAGGTTGATGGTGTACTTGGGCAGTTCCACCACCAGATCCTCGTCCGCCAGACGGGCCTGGCAACTGAGGCGGGATTCCGGCTCCAGTCCCCATGCCTTGTCCAGCATGTCATCTTCCAGCTCATCGCTCGGCTCGAGGGAGTCAAACCCCTCCCGCACCACGCAGTGACAGGTGGTGCAGGCGCAGGACTTCTCGCAGGCATGCTCGATCTCGATGCCATTGCGCAGCGCCACGTCCAGAATGGTCTCGCCACTCTTGCCTTCGAGGGCGGCGCCGTCCGGACAGAGCTCGGGATGGGGCAGAATAATCAGTTTTGGCATATTACACCTTGTTGACGTTTTGTCCGGTCAGCACCTTGCGGATGGAGGCATCCATCCGGCGGGCTGCAAATTCGCCACTGACGGCGTCCGCCGCCTCAATGGCATCTTTGATTTGATTGGTTGTTCCTGTGGCACGCATGGCCAGCAGATGGGTAATCGCACCATCGATGGCGGCGCGCTCTGCGGCGCTCAGCAGCGCATCGCCATCAGCGGCCAGCGCGGCATTGAGGCTTTCGACCACACGATCGGCCTCCACCTGCTGCTCTGCCAGCATGCGGGCATCCATGTCTTGCTGGGCATTGGCGATGGAGGCGCTCAGCATGGTGAGTATGTCCTCCTCCCCCAGCCCGTAGGAGGGCTTGACCTGGATCTCGGCCTGCACGCCGGAGGATTTCTCCATGGCGCTGACCGACAGCAGACCATCCGCATCCACCTGGAAGGTGACGCGAATGTGGGCGGCGCCCGCCGCCATCGGCGGAATGCCGGTCAGGGTGAAACGGCCCAGGGAGCGACAATCCGCCACCAGCTCACGCTCACCCTGCACCACGTGGATCGCCATCGCGGTCTGGCCGTCCTTGAAGGTGGTAAACTCCTGGGCGCGGGCCACCGGTATGGTGGTGTTGCGCGGGATCACCTTCTCGGCCAGGCCACCCATGGTTTCCAACCCCAGGGAGAGCGGGATCACGTCCAGCAGCAGCATCTCGGCATCGGGCTTGTTGCCCACCAGAATGTCGGCCTGGATGGCGGCACCAATGGCCACCACCTTGTCCGGATCGATACTGGTCAGCGGAGGACGCTGGAAGAAATCGCCCACCAGCTCGCGCACCAGCGGCACCCGGGTGGAGCCACCGACCATCACCACTTCCAGCACTTCCACCTGCTCCAGACCCGCATCGCGCAGGGCGCGGCGACAGGCCAGCAGGGTGCGCTTGACCAGCGGCATGATGAGCTCATCAAACTGGCTGCGGCTCACCTCTCCCTGCCAGCCGGCAAAGGCACAGGACACCCGTTCGGCATCAGTCAAGCCATGCTTGACGGCGGCTGCCACGTCCAGCAGCTCGCGCTGGGTACGGGCGTCGAGCAGGCCTTCAAGGCCGGCTTGTGCCTTGATCCAGTCCGCCAGCAGGTGATCGAAATCATCGCCCCCAAGGGCGGAGTCGCCACCGGTGGCCATCACCTCGAACACGCCGCGATGCAGCCGCAGGATGGAGATGTCAAAGGTACCGCCACCGAGATCGTAGACGGCGATCACCCCTTCCTGACCGGAGTCGAGGCCGTAGGCGATGGCGGCTGCGGTCGGCTCGTTGAGCAGCCGCAGCACGTGCAGACCGGCCAGACGGGCCGCGTCCTTGGTCCCCTGACGCTGGGCGTCATCGAAATAGGCGGGCACGGTAATGACAACGCCATCCAGCTCGCCGCCCAGTGCGGCGGCACCCCGCTCGGCCAGTTTCTTCAAGATTTCGGCCGAAACCTGCACCGGGTTGACCAGCCCCTGACAAGTCTGCAGCTGGGGCATGCCGTTGTCGGCGGCCACGAACTGGTAAGGCTGCTGGCGGGTATCGATATCGGCCAGCGCCTTGCCCATCATCCGCTTGATGGACACTATGGTGTTGTGGGGATCGAGAGCAGCCTCACGCTTGGCGTCGAAGCCGACACGGATGGCGTCAGCCTGGCAATCGGCAGCTTGATAGTGCACCACGGACGGCAGCAGATCGCGCCCCTGCTCGTCGCAGAGGGTATCGGCGTGGCCGCTACGAACCGCAGCGACGAGAGAGTTGGTGGTGCCAAGATCGATGCCAACGGCACGTTTATGCTGATGAGGTGCGGCGCTCTGGCCGGGCTCGGCGATTTGCAGTAATGCCATGGGTAATCAAAATTCCAGCGTTAAAGGATCAAGACTCGAACAGCGAGTCTTCGAATCGTTCCAGCTCTTCGAGGAGCTTGTCGACAAACTTGAGTTTGCGAACGCAATCAGCCGCGCTCACATCATCGCCTGCGGCGAGATCCTGAGTCAGACGTTGCATCAACAACTGGTGATCATGCCTGATTTCGTGGCGAAAATCCTTGATGGCGCGCTCAGGGTCGGGTTCCCCTTTCAGGTCGGCCAGCCGCTCACGCCACTCCAGTTGCTGCATCAGGAAGGTGGTGTCTTGCAGGGTTTGCTGCTCGCCACGAAGTTCGGTGCCGCGCAGGGAGAGCAGATACTCGGCTCGGCGCAGGGGCGCCTTGAGGGTGGTGAATGCTTCGTTGATCTGGGCGGCACGTTGCACCGCAACCAGCTGCTCCCGCTCGGGAGCCGTGGCAAAACGATCGGGGTGGAACTGGGTTTGCAACTGACGGTAGGTATCCGCCAGCTGACGGGTATCGAGCTCGAAGCCTTCAACCAGCCCAAACAGCTCGAAATGATTCATGCAAGCCTCTTAGACACGTTCACCACCACACTCGCCCTTGGCGCTGGCGGTGTTGAACTGGCCATTTCCGGCCAGTTCAAGCGGCAAGACATGTCGTACGTCAAATCGGTTAGACACTGAAACTTTCGCCACAACCACACTCGCCCTTGGCGTTGGGGTTGTTGAACTGGAAGCCCTCGTTGAGCCCCTCCTTGACGAAGTCCAGCTCTGTGCCATCCAGATGGATCAGGCTCTTGGCATCGACGATGACTTTGACACCGTTTTGCTCGAACACCTGATCTTCATCCGCCAGCTCATCGACAAACTCGAGCACATAGGCAAGACCCGAACAGCCGGTGGTCTTGACGCCGAGGCGCAGGCCAATGCCCTTGCCCCGGTTGGTCAGAAAAGAGGAAACCCGTGCCGCTGCGGCATCTGTCATGGTAATGGCCATACTGCGCTCCTGACCTTAGAGACCTTTCTTCTGCTTGTAATCGGCGATGGCGGCCTTGATGGCATCCTCAGCCAGAATGGAGCAGTGAATCTTCACCGGCGGCAGGGCCAGCTCTTCGGCGATGTCGGTGTTCTTGATGCCGGCGGCTTCGTCCAGGGTCTTGCCCTTGACCCACTCGGTCACCAGGGAACTGGAGGCAATGGCGGAACCACAGCCATAGGTCTTGAACTTGGCATCTTCGATGATGCCGTCGTCGCTGATCTTCAGTTGCAGCTTCATCACGTCGCCACAAGCCGGGGCGCCGACCATGCCGGTCGCTATGCTGGGGTCGTTTTTGTCGAAGCCACCAACGTTGCGGGGATTCTCGTAGTGGTCGATTACTTTTTCACTGTAAGCCATATCTAACTCCTGCTAATTCCGTTGAGCACCGATCCCGTGGATCAGTGATGAGCCCATTCGACCGTGTTCAGATCGACGCCGTCTTTGTACATCTCCCACAGGGGAGACATCTCGCGCAGACGACCGATGGAGTCACGGATAAGCTTGATTGCGTAATCAATCTCTTCTTCTGTGGTGAAGCGACCCAAGCTGAAACGGATGGAGCTGTGCGCCAGCTCGTCGTTCAAACCCAGTGCACGCAGCACATAGGAAGGCTCCAGGCTGGCCGAAGTACAGGCAGAGCCGGAAGAAACAGCCAAGTCCTTGAGCGCCATGATGAGGGATTCCCCTTCCACATAGGCAAAACTGACGTTCAGGTTGCCCGGCACACGCTGCTCCAGGTCACCGTTGATATAAACGGCTTCAATGTCCTTGATGCCATCCCACAGACGCTGACGCAGGGCCATGATGCGTTGACCTTCACTCACCATCTCTTCCCTGGCGATGCGGAAGGCTTCGCCCATGCCGACAATCTGGTGGGTCGGCAGAGTGCCGGAACGCATGCCGCGCTCGTGGCCACCGCCGTGCATCTGGGCTTCCAGACGAACGCGAGGTTTGCGGCGCACGTAGAGGGCACCAATGCCTTTCGGACCGTATACCTTGTGGGCGGACATGGAGAGCAGATCCACTTTCAGGGCTTCCACATCCACCGGGATCTTGCCCACGCTCTGGACAGCGTCCACGTGCAGCAGGATCTTGCGGGAGCGGCACAGATCGCCGATGGCGGCAATGTTCTGCACCACGCCGATCTCGTTGTTCACATGCATGATGCTGACCAGAATGGTGTCATCGCGCAGGGCACCTTCGATCTGCTCCAGAGTGAACAGACCATTCGGCATCGGCTCGAGGTAGGTCACCTCATAGCCTTCACGCTCCAGCTGGCGGCAAGTATCGAGTACTGCCTTGTGCTCTGTCTTGGAGGTGATGATGTGTTTGCCCTTGCCCGCATAGAAATGGGCAACACCCTTGATGGCCAGGTTGTTGGATTCGGTCGCACCGGAGGTGAAGACTATCTCGCGCGGGTCGGCACCGATCAGCTCTGCCACTTGATTACGGGCCAGGTCTACCGCCTCTTCAGCCTGCCAGCCGAAACGGTGAGAACGGGAGGCAGGATTGCCAAACAGGCCGTCCATGGTGAGGCACTGCATCATTTTTTCTGCGACACGCGGGTCCACCGGACAGGTTGCCGAATAATCAAGGTAAATAGGCAGTTTCATGTTTTTCTCCGTTACGACGGGGTCACACAGCGACTCGTCGTGGAAAGCACGTTTATAGTTGGACTTTCAAGCTCACATCACCGCGTTCGGCCCGGTCAACCAGGGACAACACGGTCTTCATTTGTTCATCTTGCTTGCCGGCGATGCGGCGCACATCGGCCTGACCCACCAGCTCTGCCAGGGTGATATCCCCCAGGAAACTGGAAATGCGCTCGCTGAGATCACGCCACAGGGAGTGAGTGAGGCATTGGGTGCCACCGTGACAGCCACCTTTGCCAAGGCATTTGGTGGCATCCACCGACTCGTCGACCGCGGTGATCACCTGACCGACCGAGATGGCATCAGGGGCCAGACCGAGGCGATAACCGCCACCCGGGCCACGTACGCTGCTCACCAGACCATGCTTGCGCAGGCGGGCAAACAGTTGTTCCAGATAGGACAAGGAGATGCCCTGGCGTTCTGAAATATCAGCCAGAGGCACGGGCCCCTGCTCTGCATGCAACGCCACGTCGAGCATGGCAGTCACAGCGTAACGTCCTTTTGAGGTCAGTCTCATATGCCTTACCGTCTTGCGAACCAATCAATATGGGCATATGGTCACATACCCGACTAAAACAGTCAAGTATATGGTTGAGTAATACAGTCAGGTTTAATCCTGCGGTTTCGGCTTCTGTACCGAGGTCAAAATGCCGCGCAGAATATTGAGCTCTACCGTTTCCGGACGGGCCCGATTGAACAGGCGGCGCAGCTTGCTCATCACCTGCCCCGGATGATCATCGGCAATGAAACCCGTCTTGAGCAGGGTCTGCTCCAGGTGCTGATAGAAGCCTTCCAGCTGATCGGCACTGGGATAGTCCGCCTCGCTCTCCACCTCGGGAGCCTGATCCTGCAACCAGTGCATCCGCACTTCGTAACAGAGGGTCTGCACCGCCATGGCCAGATTGAGGGAGCTGTATTCGGGGTTGGCCGCAATGGCCACGTGGTAGTGGCACTTCTGCAGCTCGTCGTTGGTGAGGCCGGTGCGTTCACGGCCAAACACCAGAGCCACCGGATGCTTCACGCCTTCCTCTACCGCCTTCTCCCCCGCTTCGCGAGGATCCAGCATGGGCCAGCTCAGGGTCCGGGAACGGGCACTGGTGCCGATGACCAGACCACAATCGGCAATGGCTTCGTCCAATGTCGATACAATGCGGGCATTGGCCAGGACATCGCTGGCCCCTGCCGCCAACGCCATGGCGTTGTCATCTGGCAAGGCTTGCGGATCAACCAACACCAGTTGAGTCAGTCCCATGGTCTTCATGGCCCGTGCCGCAGAGCCCATGTTGCCGGTGTGAGAAGTGTTTACCAACACGATACGAATCTGATCCAACATGCCCAGTCAATCTTCAGTCAAAAATGGCGCGCAATTGTAACATAGCCAATCGCTATTTTGGCACCGTAAAAGGCGCGCCATTTCACAACAAAACCATCATTGTGTAGAACAAAGCATCATGAGCAGCGGCTGACTGCAGGCTAAAATTGGAGGATGAATGGATCTAGGAGCGGAGGCAACATGTGCCCACACTGGCTTTATGAGAGGTTACCAGTCTGCTATCTGCTGACCGCGGTCGGCACGCTCACGCTTACCCAGACCCCCTTGCTCTGGCTGGCGGGCAGCCTGTTGTTTGTCGCAGGCGCCGTCATCTGGATGATGCGATCCAGCTATCGGCGTACCGATCTGGTCATCTTTCCGACCAAACGCTGGTTCCAGCCGGAATGGCTGTACGAGGCACAGCCCTTCGTCTGGCTGGCGCTGGGTCTGTTGCTCTCCCGCCTCCCCAACGCCACTGCCCTGCTGGCCTTGCTTCCTTGTGTCTGGGCCTGCCGCTGCCTGTGGGCGCGCAGTCACTACCGCCACCATGACGGTGGCCTGGCATCACACCTGAGACGGGACCCCGCCCGTCGGCGCAGAATGCGGCTCCTGCGCTGACGCGATGCGCGCCCGCTCGATGAAGGTGGCCAGATCCATCAGCGGGTAGCGCATCAGGCTCGGCAAGCCATCCAGATCCAGACTATCCATCAGATTCTTCACCTCCAGTCCCAGCTCGGTATCCCCTTCAATCTTCAGCTTGCGCTGAAAGAAAAGAGAATCGGGGTCTTCCTTGCGACCGGCGATCAGAATGAGGTCGTTGGTGGTGCCGCTGAAACAGACATCTACCCGCTCACAATGGCGGGCTACCACCAGTTTTCCACCCTGTTCGCTGATGAACCAGCTGAGATCGAGATCCGATACCTCGACCCTGAGCCATTTGCCGGCCAAAAATTCGAAGTCACCATCCTGGATGGCTTCCTTGAACACCCGCGCCAGCAGGCGTTCCATCAGGTTCTGCTGCAGCGCAAACGGCACCAGCTTGAGGGGGGGACGTAGAAAGCGAGGAGCCTGTTCGACCAGGCGACATTGCAGTTTTTGAAACACGATAAACTCCCAGTTTTTTGCGCATTCAAACACAGGGTCATGCTCTGGATCCTGTTGGAAATCAAACTTGTGCCGACTTACCTCAAGAAGGGTAAAGCCACCGAAAGCTGCCTCAGGTCAAAAAGCGGGAAGGCAGCGATGAATACAATCGGGCCTACTTTTGCATTTTTTGCCCTCTCGGAGCGTACCCGATGGAATTACTCTGTCCGGCAGGCAGTTTGCCGGCACTGAAAACAGCCGTGGATAACGGGGCCGATGCGGTTTATATCGGTTTCAAGGATGACACCAATGCCCGCCACTTTGCCGGCCTCAACTTCACCGACAGCAAGCTGGAAAAGGCTGTGGACTACGTGCACCAGCATGGCCGCAAGCTGCACATCGCCATCAATACCTTCGCCCACCCGGGTTCGGATGCCAGATGGAAGCAGGCGGTGGACCGGGGTGCAGCGCTCGGTGCCGATGCCCTGATCATCGCCGATCTGGCCGTACTCGATTACGCCAGCCGCCAGCATCCCGACATGGAGCTGCACGTCTCGGTGCAGGCCAGCGCCACCAACGCCGCTGCCATTCGCTTCTATCAGCAGCATTTCAACGTCGGCCGGGTGGTGTTGCCACGGGTGCTCTCCATGCATCAGGTCAGACAGCTGGCCCGCGAGACCGACGTCGGTCTCGAGGTATTTGCCTTCGGCAGCCTCTGCATCATGGCGGAGGGGCGTTGCTACCTCTCGTCCTACATGACGGGGGAAAGCCCCAACACGGTAGGTGCCTGTTCACCGGCCAAATTCGTACGCTGGGAGGAGACGCCGAGTGGCCTCGAGTCCCGCCTCAACGAGGTGCTGATCGACCGTTACGGCCCCGGAGAAAACGCTGGTTACCCGACCCTGTGCAAGGGCCGCTTCGAGGTGGATGGCCAGACCTACCATGCACTGGAGGAACCGACCAGCCTCAACACCCTCGGCCTGTTGCCCGAGCTGTTCCAGACCGGGATCCAGTCGGTCAAGATCGAGGGACGCCAACGCAGCCCCGCCTACGTGGAACAGGTGACCCGGGTCTGGCGCGCCGCCATCGACGCCTATCAGGCCAACCCAGAGGCTTATCAAGTCAAGGCCGAGTGGGATGCCCAGCTCGCCCGCGTCTCCGAGGGGAGTCAGACCACTTTGGGCGCCTATCATCGTCAGTGGCAATAAAGGAGCTCAACCACATGCAATTCTCTCTCGGGCCTCTGCTCTTCTACTGGCCCAAGGCCGATACCCAGGCCTTTTATGACGCTGCGGCGCAGAGCCAGGCGGATATTATCTATCTGGGGGAAACGGTCTGCAGCAAGCGCCGTGAACTCAAAGTGGATGACTGGATCTCCCTCGCCCGCCAGGTGGCGACCTCTGGCAAGCAGGTGGTGCTTTCCACCTTGGCGCTGATATCGGCCCCCTCGGAGCTCAAGGAGGTGAAGCGGCTGGTCGACAATGGCGATCTGATGGTTGAAGCCAACGACCTCGGTACCGTTCAGCTCGCCAGCGAGGCTGGCCTACCGTTTGTCTGCGGCCCGGCCATCAATGCCTACAACGCCGACGTGCTGCGCATGCTGCTCAAACAGGGGATGACACGCTGGGTGATGCCTGTGGAACTTTCACGCGACTGGCTGGTGCAGCTCAATCAGGATCTCGGCAGCGCTCGCCAGCAGTTCGAAGTGGAGGTATTCGCCTACGGCCACCTGCCGCTCGCCTACTCGGCGCGCTGCTTCACCGCCCGCTCCCTCGACAAGCCCAAGGACAACTGCGAACTCGCCTGCATCCACTACCCCACAGGCCGGCTGGCCAGCAGCCGCGAGGGGCAGAAGGTGTTCAACCTCAACGGTATCCAGACCCAGTCAGGTTACTGCTACAACCTCGGCAACGAGCTCAACGGCATGGACGGTCTGGTGGACGTGGTGCGCCTCTCCCCCGAGGGGATGGAGACGCTGGAGATGCTGACCAGCTTCAAGGCCAACCAGCAAGGTCTGGCCCCCCTGTCCCTGCAACGGGAGCGGGACTGCAACGGTTACTGGCGCCAGATCCCCGGCATGAACTTGGTGAAATAACGCCGCACCCATGCCAGAACGCAGACAGCAAAAAGGCCTCATGGTGAGGCCTTTTTTACATCGCGAGAACCCGCAATCAGGAGGCCTGCTTGCTATTCTTGCCCTGTGTGCTCTGGGCACCCGGCGGCAAGGGTTTGCGCGCCATCAGCTCCAGCTCGAGCAGGGCATATCTGTGCTCGATGAAGTCATACACGTTGTTGGCGAGTGCCAGCTTGAAGTAACTTATGGCTTCCTTGCGGTTGCCCTTGCCCAGTTCAAACTTGCCCAAGTAGAAGTAGGTTTCACACAGGCGCTCGGCAAGCTCCCGGTTGTCTTTCACCCCTTTCACCACATTGCCCATCAACTGGGTGGCATTGAGCTCGCCGGTATAGAGGCGAACCAGATCCCAGTTCCAGGCATCATCGTCATACTTGTTGAGCCGCTCGCGCATCCGGCTCATGGCGGCCGGTGCATTGAGCTTCTGCTCGGCCAGATAGAGCCAGACGACCCGATAGGGATCTTCCGGCTGCGCTTCATAGAAGCGTTTCATATCTGCGGCGGCCAGCTCGGGACGATTGCCGTAATAGAGCGCTATGCCACGGTTGAGATAGGCGTAGTCATAATCGGGAGCCAGTTCGAGGGCAGAATCAAATGCCTCATAGGCTTCGTCATAATTCTGCTGCTGCACCAGATAGACGCCGATGAAGTTGTAGGCCTCGGCAAAATCCGGTTTCTCCCGCAAGGCCCGGTTGAAATCCAGCCGAGCCAGGGAGCGCAAGCCGACCCGGTCAAACACCACGGCACGCTCATAAAACAGTTCAGCCCGTTGCTCGGTGGTCAATTCCATCTCACTGAGCATCTGCCCGAGTCGCGCCAACGCCAACTCGCTCTGGTAAGAGACCTGCAGGGGGGTCGCCAAAACCAGTGAAGCGGGTTGCGGCTTGGGAACTTGAGGCGCTTCAACCTGACTGCTACTGCTGCAACCCCACATGGGGAGCAACAACAGGATACCAAGGAGGTATCCAATCCCTTTCCTGACGTTCAATGAACACTCCGACGCTTACGCTTGACCCCGCATATGGTAAAGGTCAACCGACACTTTGTCATGTGGCTGATCCTCTCTCCCTCAAATAAATCAGGATTCGACAGGGTATCCGGCATCACACCAGCCCCGAAAGCCACCATCTACGCTGACAACCCGGCTATAACCCATCTTCTGCAAGTTATCCGCCACCAGGATGGAGCGAAATCCCCCACCACAATAGAGGTAGAGCTCGGTAGCCGGATCCGGATAGCGAGTCTCAATGTCACGCTCAATCACGCCACGGCCGAGGTAGGCCGCACCCGGCAGATGACCCCTTGCCCACTCGCTCTCTTCGCGCACGTCGATAAGATGAAAGGCACGCCCCTCATCCTGCCAGCGTTTGATCTGATGCACGTCAGTCTCTTGTACCTGAGTACGAACGGCCTCTACCAGCGCCAAAAAACGGGGATTGTGTTGCATGGCTTGCTCCTTGCCTTGGATGATAGGAGATGGGTAACGGGGAGCATAATGACTCACCCGGGCCATAAGAGAAAGGGCGCCTCGCGGCGCCCTTGCTGTTTACGGCAGGATCTCTTGCTGATCCGCGCCCTCTTTTTCCACCTGGGTCGGCAGCATATGCTCCCGCTTGACCCCGAAGAACATGGCTGAGGCACTCGCCACATAGATGGAGGAGTAGGTCCCGAAGGCCACCCCGATCACCATGGCGATGGCAAAACCGTGGATCAGCGGCCCGCCCTTGAGCAGCAGCGCCACCACCACCACGAAGGTCAACCCCGAGGTGATGATGGTACGGCTCAGGGTCTCGGTCATGGAAAGATCCATGATTTCGCTGGTATTTCCCTTGCGCACCTTGCGGAAGTTCTCCCGCAAACGGTCGAACACCACAATAGTGTCGTTCAGGGAGTAACCCACCAGGGTCATCAATGCCGCCAGCACGGTCAAATCAAACTCGTACTGGAAGTAGGCGAAGATACCGAGGGTGATGATGACATCGTGCGCCAGGGAGAGAATACCCCCCATGGCCAGACGCCACTCGAAGCGCACCGCCACGTAGATCAGGATACAGATGATGGAGGCCAGCATGGCCAGCGCACCGTCTGTCGCCAGCTCGTCACCCACGGAGGGACCTACGAATTCGACGCGCTTGAGCACGGCGCCCTGATCGATCAGCTTGGCAGCCGCCAGCACCTCGTTGCCCTGCTGCTCCACCTTGACCCCCTCTTTCGGGGTCATACGCACCAGTACGTCGCGGCTGGAGCCGAAGAATTGCAGGGTGGCCCCTTCAATTTTCTGCTGATCCAGTGCCTCGTGCATCTTGTCCAGGCTCACCGATTGCTGGAACCCCACTTCTATGGTGGTGCCACCGGTGAAGTCCAGACCCCAGTTCAAACCCCGATCGAACAGGCAGAACAGGGCGAGCATCGTCAGCAGGGCAGAGAACACCATTCCCGCCTTGGCAAAGCGCATGAAGGGGATTGGCTTTTCAAAATGTAGAATCTGAAACATGTCTCTTCCTTAGATCGGCAGCTTGTCGATGCGCCGTCCACCCCAGGCCAGATTGATAATGGCGCGGGATACCGTGATGGCCGTAAACATGGAGGCAGTCAGGCCAATGCCCAGCGTCAGGGCAAAGCCCTTGATGGCGCCGGTGCCGATGCCAAACAGGATCACACAGGTGATGAGCGAGGTGACGTTGGAGTCGGCTATGGTCGAAAAGGCACGGTCGAAGCCCATGTGGATGGCTTGCTGCACCCCGCGGCCATTGCGGATCTCTTCACGAATACGCTCGTAGATCAACACGTTGGCATCCACCGCCATGCCGAGCGTCAGGACGATACCGGCGATGCCAGGCAGTGTCATGGTGGCCCCGGGGATCATCGACATGATGCCGACGATCAGCACCAGGTTCATGGTCAGCGCTAGGTTGGCCACCCAGCCGAATGCACGGTAGTAGATCCCCATGAACAGCACGATCACCAGCATGGCCCAGCCGATGGCTTCCATACCGCTGTCGATGTTCTGCTGACCCAGGCTCGGGCCTATGGTGCGCTCTTCCACGATCTGGATCGGGGCTATCAGGGCACCGGCACGCAGCAACAGCGCCAGGTTGTGGGCTTCGTTGGCGTTGTCGATACCGGTGATGCGGAACTGGCTACCAAGGCGCGACTGGATGGTGGCGACGTTGATCACCTCCTCCTGTTTGCGGAACTTGCGCTTGCCGTCCGGACCCGGCTGACCGACCGGTTTGTACTCGATGAACACGGTGGCCATGCCCTTACCGACGTTGTCCTTGGTAAAGTTGGCCATCTTGTTGCCACCCTGGCCATCAAGCTTGATGTTGACCTGGGGACGGCTGTATTCGTCGAAACCAGACTGGGCGCCCACGATGTGATCGCCGGTCAGTATGATGCGCTTTTGCAGCACAACGGGACGGCCGTTGCGATCGTTGTAGACCTTGGAGCTCGGCGGCACGCGGCCATCGGCAGCAGCCTGGATGTCGGCGGTTTCATCGACCATGTGGAATTCCAGGGTCGCGGTTGCGCCCAGGATCTCTTTGGCTCTTGCCGTATCCTGAATACCGGGCAGTTCCACCACGATGCGCTCGGCACCCTGCTGTTGTACCAGCGGCTCGGCCACACCCAGCTCGTTCACCCGGTTACGGATGATGGTGATGTTCTGCTCGAGGGCGTACTTCTTCACTTCCTTGATCTTGGCTTCACTCAGCCCAGCCAGCAGGATGAACTCATCCCCCTTCTGTTCTGTGGTGAACGTCAGGTCAGGGTTTTGACGACGCAGGTGAGACACCGCCTTGGCCTGATCCGCTTCATCGCGAAACAGCACCTGTACCTGATCACCGACCCGGCGCACGCCGGAGTAACGGATTTTCTGGGTACGCAGCTCGGTGCGGAAATCTTGCACCATCTGTTCTTGCTGCTTGGTCAACGCCTCTGCCATGTCCACTTCCATCAGGAAGTGCACACCGCCGCGCAGGTCCAGGCCCAGCTTGAGCGGGTTGGCGCCGATGGCTTCGAGCCAGGCAGGGGTGGAGGGTGCCAGGTTGAGGGCAGTAATGAAGTTGTCGCCCAGCTTGTTGGCAACAACATCACGCGCCTTGAGCTGCTCTTCGGTGTTCTTGAAACGGATCAGGATAAAACCGTGCTCAAACGCGGCGTGCTTGACCGGGATCTGAGCCGCGTCTAGGGTCTCTTTCACCAGATCAAGCGTCTCTAGCTTGACTTCGGCACCCCGGCTGGCAGAGATCTGCAAGGCCGGGTCTTCGCCGTAAAGATTGGGGGCTGCATATAGAAAACCGATGGCGATCACGAAGACCACCATCAGGTATTTCCACAGCGGATAGCGATTTAACACGCTGTGCTCCTCGGGAGATTAAAGGGACTGGATAGAACCCTTGGGCAGAACGGCAGAGACGAAATCACGTTTGATGGTGACTTGGGTCTGATCATTCAGGGCCAGCACGAGGTATTCGCTATCGGCGGAAACCTTGGCGATCTTGCCAACCAGGCCACCTGAGGTGAGCACTTCATCACCCTTGGCCAAAGAGCTCATCAGGTCACGATGAGTCTTGGCGCGCTTGGCCTGGGGACGATAGATCATGAAGTAGAAGATGAGGCCGAACACGGCCAGCATGATGATCATTTCCATACCACCACCCTGTGCACCCGGAACTGCACCTTCTGCATACGCTTTGGAGATAATGCTCATTTAACAACCTCTTATTGATGTAGATTTGATAACTAACTTATATATCGTTGTTATTTCACGTCATTTTCAGCTAATGGAGGCACAGGCTTCCCTTGCCGACGGTAAAACTCAGCTACAAAGTCGTCTAATTTACCCTGCTCGATCGCGTCCCGCAAACCCTGCATCACACGCTGGTAATAACGCAGGTTGTGAATGGTGTTCAGACGGGCACCGAGGATCTCGTTGCACTTGTCCAGATGGTACAAATAGCTGCGGGTGTAGTTCTTGCAGGTGTAGCAATCACAATCGGCATCCAGGGTACTGGTGTCGCTGCGGTACTTGGCGTTGCGGATCTTGACCACCCCATCCGTGGTGAACAGGTGACCGTTACGGGCATTGCGGGTCGGCATCACGCAGTCGAACATGTCGACCCCACGGCGCACCCCTTCCACCAGATCTTCCGGCTTGCCCACACCCATCAGGTAGCGCGGCTTGTCGGCCGGAATTTTCGGGCAGACATGCTCGAGGATCCTGTGCATGTCTTCCTTGGGCTCGCCCACCGCCAGACCGCCGACCGCATAACCGTCGAAGCCAATCTCCAGCAGGCCATTCAGAGACACATCCCGCAGATCTTCATACACGGAACCCTGGATGATGCCGAACAGGGCGTTCTTGTTGCCGAGGGCATCAAACTTGTCGCGCGAGCGCTTGCCCCAGCGCAGGGACATCTCCATGGACTTGCGCGCTTCTTCATAAGTGGCCGGATACGGTGTGCATTCGTCGAAGATCATCACGATATCGGAGCCCAGATCGTACTGGATCTCCATGGATTTTTCGGGGTCGAGGAAGATCTTCTCGCCATTGATGGGGTGACGAAAGTGCACGCCCGCTTCGGTGATCTTGCGAATATGTCCCAGGCTGAATACCTGGAAACCACCGGAATCGGTCAGGATCGGGCCCTGCCAGTTCATGAAATCGTGCAGATCGCCATGGGCACGCATCACTTCCTGCCCCGGCCGAAGCCAGAGGTGGAAGGTGTTGCCAAGCAGGATCTGGGCACCGGTCTCGCGCACTTCTTCCGGGGTCATCCCCTTGACGGTGCCATAGGTACCGACCGGCATAAAGGCCGGCGTTTGTACCACGCCACGTTCGAAGACCAGTTGACCGCGACGGGCACGACCGTCGGTGGTTTTCAGTTCAAATTTCATTGCTACCTCGCTGCGTCAGAGAAACAGTCTGACAATAGAGAGCCCACTGGGCCCGGTAAAAAAAGTCGGTCAAGATCCTGACAAACTGGCCCTGAACGGCTTCTGAAGGGCGAGGCTTATGCCATCGCCCGGCGACGGGTGACGAACATGGCGTCCCCATAGCTGAAGAAACGGTACTGCTCGGCTACGGCTGCCTGATAGGCCGCCATCACGTGATCATACCCGGCGAAAGCGCTGACCAGCATGATCAGGGTCGACTCCGGCAGATGGAAGTTGGTGACCATGGCATCGACAATCTGGAACTCGTAGCCCGGGAAGATGAAGATGTCGGTGTCGCTGAAAAATGGCGCCAGCGGCTTGCCCTGCGCCAGACTCACCTTGGCGGCACTCTCCAGGGATCGCACCGAGGTGGTGCCCACCGCAATCACCCGGCCACCCCGGGCACGGGTCGCGGTAATGGCATCCACCACCTCCTGCGGCACTTCGGCATATTCCGAGTGCATATGGTGATCTTCAATCTTGTCCACCCGCACCGGCTGGAAGGTCCCGGCCCCTACATGCAGGGTAACGAAGGCCGTTTCAACCCCCTTGGCGCGGATCTTTGCCAGCAGCGGCTCATCGAAGTGCAGGCCAGCGGTCGGCGCCGCCACGGCGCCCGGTTTCTGGTTGTAGACAGTCTGGTAGCGCTCCTTGTCGGCATCCTCATCAGGACGGTCGATATAGGGCGGCAACGGCATGTGGCCGATGGCGTCCAGAATCTCCAGCACAGGGCGCGGGTCGAGGAAATGGATCTCGAACAGGGCATCGTGGCGGGCCCGCATCTCGGCTTCTACGCCACCATCCATGATCATCCGGGTACCGGGCTTGGGCGACTTGGAAGAGCGCACATGAGCCAGCACGCTGTGCTCGTCCAGGATGCGCTCCACCAGCACCTCCAGCTTGCCGCCGCTGGCCTTCTGGCCAAACATGCGCGCCGGAATGACACGGGTGTTGTTGAACACCAGCAGATCGCCGGGGCTGAGCTGGTCCAGCACATCCACAAATTGACCGTGGCGCAGGGCGCCGCTTTGACCATCGAGCTGCAACAGGCGGCTGGCAGTACGTTCTGCCATCGGATAGCGGGCAATCAGCTCGTCTGGCAGATCAAAATGAAAATCGGATACTTGCATCTTTCACCTCGGGGGAATCGGCGGCTAGTCTAGTTATCCCCCTCTTCCAAGGCAACCCAAAAGACCAAAAACCCAAGAGAGACAAGGGATAGCGAGCAATATTGAGACATCTATCCGGTTAATGATTCTTTAATGATCTGTATTGACCCTGATCATGTTTTGCCTGTGGGGGGTGGGCTAGGGTGAAAGCAGATACACAAGGAGGCCCACCATGATGACCTTATCCGAGATCATGACAGAACATCCCTTCACCCTGGGTCCGGACAACAGCGTCAAACAGGCGATGGACCTGATGCAGCAGGAGCGTATCCGCCACATCCCCATCGTCGACGAGCACCATCATCTGCTGGGTCTGGTCACCCTCACCGACATCTTGGCCACCCGCGAGTCCAAACTGCTGCTGATCAATCCGGAGCGGGAAGCGGAATTCACCGACAGCGTCCAGCTCGACGAGATCATGACCCGCCAGGTGGCGAGCGTGGATCCCCACGCCGGCATCAAGGAGGCAGCCCTCTACCTGCAGCGCCACAAATATGGCTGCCTGCCGGTGCTCAAGGGGCGCAAGCTGGTAGGCATAGTCACGGAGTCGGATTTCATTGCAGTGGCCATCAACCTGCTCGAACTGATGGAAGAACAGGAGCCGCCCAGCGATTTCTGATCTTAAATAACTGTAATAAAATTACAATAAAAGCGTTTTCAGCACATGAAATCAGCAATGAAGCTGAAAGACTTTCATTTTGATTGAAAATTTACACCACAACCTTGCTTTGTGATCCCCATCACACTATTATCTCCCTCATGCAATAGTTGCCGAGGGGGAGACGAGGGATTGTGCACCCAGCTTCTTCCTCTCATATGTCTGCAAGTTTGCACACCCCGTAGTTAGTCTTTGCTGTAAAGCTTTTGTTTATATAGCCATTCCTTGTTTGATGACCCGGCCTTGTCCTCTCGACAGCGCCGGGATTTTTTTATCTGCACGATCCTGCCCGGCCCCACGTCCCCCCTCTTTTTTGCGTGTTTCACACGACACGTCACTACCACGCCCTGTCCCCCTGAGAAAGATGCCCATTCGACCCTTGAAAAACCCAATAGCCGCACAGATGTTGAATCTCGACAAGGGGTTACCTCTGCATGTCAGAAATATTCATGTTAGGTACAGCAGCGGTAGGTTATCTAATAGATAGATTGAAGTGATTCAAAATTGTGGCTTTAATCGATTAGGAGAAGCCCCTATGATGAATCCATCGAACGTTAAACGCCTGGTCCGGACAGCCTCTTCAATACCAGACAGGCATATGTACATCACCAAGGAGCTAATACATGTCTACCTACATCAACACTGAAATCAAGCCGTTCAACGCCACCGCCTACCACAATGGCAAATTCGTTCAGGTGTCTGACGCTGACCTGAAAGGCAAGTGGTCCGTGGTGTTCTTCTATCCGGCTGACTTCACCTTCGTTTGCCCGACCGAGCTGGGCGACCTGGCCGACAACTACGCCGAATTCCAGAAGCTGGGCGTCGAGATCTACTCCGTCTCCACCGACACCCACTTCACCCACAAGGCTTGGCACGACACCTCCGACACCATCCAGAAGATCCAGTATCCGATGATTGGTGACCCGACTGGCACCATCACCCGCAACTTTGGCGTCATGATCGAAGAAGCAGGTCTGGCTGATCGCGGTACCTTCGTCATCGACCCGCAGGGCATTATCCAGATCGTTGAAATCAACGCTGGCGGTATCGGCCGTGATGCGCTGGAACTGCTGCGCAAAGTCAAAGCTGCCCAATACGTTGCCGCTCACCCGGGTGAAGTGTGCCCGGCCAAGTGGAAAGAAGGCGATGCCACCCTGGCCCCGTCCCTGGATCTGGTAGGCAAAATCTAAGCCTCCCCGCTCTTAAGACCGGCCCATTCAAGGGCCGGTCTGCTTTGTGGACCTCCATTTTCTGTATCCAATCACAGTGCCGACCCGCATTCAGCTAGAAGGAATTCGACCATGTTAGATACCAACCTCAAACAACAACTCAACGGTTACTTGCAGTACATCGTCAATCCCATCGAGATCAGCGTGTCCGGCAACGACAGCGACAAATCCGCCGAACTGCTGGCATTGGCCGGCGAGATCGCCGAGATGTCCCCCAAGATTGCCATGACTGATGGCAGCAATGCCCGCAAGCCTTCCATGAGCATCGCGCCCAAGGGCCAAGCCCCGCGCGTTCATTTTGCCGGCATCCCCATGGGTCATGAATTTACCTCCCTGGTACTCGCCCTGCTGCAGAGCGGTGGTCACCCCTCCAAGGCCGATGCGGCCGTGCAGGAGCAGATCCGCAACCTCAAGGGTGAGTTCCACTTCGAGACTTACATTTCGCTCTCTTGCCACAACTGCCCGGACGTGGTGCAGGCCCTCAACCTGATGGCTACCCTGAACCCCGGCATCACCCACACCATGATCGACGGTGCCCTGTTCCAGGACGAGGTCAACGAGCGTCAGATCATGGCGGTACCGAACGTCTACCTGAACGGTCAGCCGTTCAGCCAGGGCCGCATTTCGCTGGAAGAGATCGTTGCCAAGCTCGACACCGGCGCCGCCGAACGCAAAGCTGAAGAGCTGAGCGCAAAAGCGCCTTACGACGTACTGGTCGTCGGTGGTGGCCCGGCTGGCGCAGCCGCCGCCATCTATGCCGCTCGTAAAGGCATTCGCACCGCCATCGTCGCCGAGCGTTTCGGCGGCCAGGTGATGGACACGGTCGGTATCGAGAACTTCATCTCCGTGCCCTACACCGAAGGCCCCAAACTGGCCGCCAGCCTGGAACAGCACGTCAAGCAGTACGGCGTGGAAGTGATCACCGAGCAGCGCGCCGCCGCCATCAGCAAGGATGGCTATGTGAACGTGGAACTCGCCTCCGGCGCCACCTTGAAGAGCCGCGCCGTAATCCTGGCGACCGGTGCCCGCTGGCGTGACCTGAACGTACCGGGCGAGCTGGAGTACCGCACCAAGGGCGTGGCCTACTGCCCGCACTGTGACGGTCCCTTCTTCAAGGGCAAGCGCGTAGCGGTGATCGGTGGCGGTAACTCAGGCATAGAAGCAGCCATCGATCTCGCCGGCATCGTCGAGCACGTGACCGTGGTGGAGTTCGCCGACACCCTGCGCGCCGACGAGGTGCTGCAGAAGAAGGCGCGCTCCATGGGCAACATCGACATCATCATGAGTGCCCGCACCACGGAAGTGATAGGTGACGGCAGCAAGGTGGTGGGCATGGATTACGAAGACCGCACCACCGGTGAAATCAAGCACCTGGCGGTCGCCGGTATCTTCGTCCAGATCGGTCTGGTACCTAACACCGAGTTCCTCAAGGGGAGCGAGGTGGCACTGACCCGCTTTGGCGAGATCGAGATCGACGCCAAGGGCGCCACTTCCCTGCCCGGCGTCTACGCCGCAGGGGACGCCACCACGGTGCCGTTCAAGCAGATCATCATCTCCATGGGCGCAGGAGCGACCGCCGCGCTGGGTGCGTTTGATTACCTCATCCGCAATGCGGCGCCGGACGCCACCGAGACATCCGTCAAGGCCGATGCCGTGACCGCCTGATAGGCCCGTTGCAAATAGTCCCCGTTGCCAATAAAAAGCCGACTCCATGGAGTCGGCTTTTTTTATCCGCGTGTTCAGTGACCGCTAGCTGGCCTTCATATCCTGTGGCCCGGATGACTCAGGCGTGGCATAGCTGGCAGGGACAGCCTCCCCCGCCAGATCCGTTCTCGGCTCCAGTTCGGCAGTCATGGGCGTATTGGGCGGCACCGGCATGAACACCTGATGATCGGCCAGCGGAATGGGGGCCCGCTGCCGCTTGCGCCAGCCCAGATACGCCGTCAGCAGGGTGCCGCACAGGGCGAAGTAGACGAACAAGCCCTGCGGCCCGAACTGCAGCATGACGAAAGGCGCCAGCAGCGGCCCTATCATGGCTCCCAGACTGTAGGCGAGCAGCAGCCCCTGATTGGCCCCCAGCACCTGATCCGGGCGCAGCTCATCGCAGGCATGACTCAGACTCAGGGGATAGATGGAAAACGCCATCCCCCCCAGCAAGAACACCAGAGTACCGGTGACAGGCTCGCGCCAATCCTCAGGCAGCAGCACCATCAGCAGGGCAAGCAGGGTCAGCACGGCGCCGAGCAGCAGGATCACCAGCCGCCTGTCATAACGATCGGACATACGACCGATGGGGTACTGCAGGCACATACCCCCCAGGATCACCAGCGCCATCATGTCCGCCACCCGCACAAGCGAGGCCCCGCTATCGGTAAAATAAAGTGGCAGCAGGCCGTAGATGGCACCGAGGATCAGGCCCGAGGTGAAGCTGCTGCCCATGCCCGCCGGAGTTAGCCGCACCAGCTCCAGTACGCCGACCGGCTGAGGCGCCACCATGGCGGGGGTAGCCACCCGGGAAATCGCCAGCGGGATCACCGACAAGGTTGCCGCCATGGCGCACAGGGCAAACGGGGTCAGCACCATGGGATCCACCCACTTGAGCAACAACTGGCCCATGGCCAGGGATCCGTAGAGCAAGATCATGTAGAGCGACATCAGCCGCCCCCGGTTGGCCGGCGTGCTGGAAACCAGCATCCAGGACTCCAGCACCACGAACAGACCGCCGGTGGCAAAGCCCCCCACCAGCCGCAGCGCCGCCCAGCTGAGCGGCTCCACTACCATGCCGTGCAGCAGAAACAGAAAGCAGAGCAGGGAGGCGTAGGCCGCATAAGCCCGGATGTGGCCGACCCGGATGATGAGGCGGGCGTTGACGAAGGCCCCCAGCACCAGGCCACCGAAGTAGGCGGCCGATACCAGACCGATGGCCTGCACCGACACCTGCTCGGCCGAGAGTCGCACCGTCAGCAGGGTATTGAACATGCCGTGGCCCAGAATGAATATCACCAGACTGGCAAAGGGCGACAACAACCTTGTGAGTGTCATGGAGACTCTCCGGATGGCTAAACGATCATGGTAACGTCTATTTCCCACTCACATCAACCCGATGCGGGCCATAACGCCACAACGTGGCGAGCGAAACAGGCACCGAGCAACTAAAATAAGCGAAGTAAAAAATGAGCGCCCCACCATGGTGGGGCCACAGCAAACAGGAAGGGTTCCATGTCTGTGAGTGTCTCCAAGTACCCGATAGCCCCAGAGTTCGATATTCCTGATTCCCTGCGCCTCTCTTGGCAAAAAACCATCAATTTGATGGCCGAACTGTTTAAGGTACCCGCGGGGCTCATCATGCGGGTACATCCCAACGAGATTGAAGTTTTCATCACCAGCGACACACCAGGCAACTGCTACCCAGAAGGCGCTCGTGAGCACCTAGATTCGGGTCTCTATTGCGAACGAGTCATGGACACCCGCCAGGAGCTGCTCGTGCCCAACGCGCTCAATGATCCAGAGTGGCAGCATAATCCCGATATCAAACTAGGTATGATCTCTTATTGTGGCCTGCCACTCTGTTGGCCGGATGGTCGAATTTTTGGCACCATTTGCGTACTGAGTCGCGAGGAAAACGACTACGGTGGTCTTTATCGCCAACTGCTGTGGCAATTTCGTGACAGTGTGCAACAGAGCATGCATACCCTCTACGACAACATTCGCCTCAAAGAGACCCGAGAGGATCTAGAAAAACACAAGGCACAGCTGACCCAAACCCTCGACAGCCTGAAAAAAACCCAGGAGGATCTAATCCATACCGAAACCTTGGCAGCGCTCGGGGCCATGGTGGCCGGCATTTCCCATGAACTGAATACCCCGATTGGCAACGCCCTGATTGCCACCACAGCTCTGCAGGAAAAAACGCAACAATTGGCAGTCCAGCTGGGGGCTCAGGCCATTCGCCGCTCCACCCTGGAGGAGTTCATACAATCTGCGCTAGATATGAGCCAAGTGGCCATACAGGCCATTTCTCAGTCTGCCAAGCTGGTGAAAAGCTTCAAACAGGTCGCCATTGATCAGACATCGGAGAGCAGGCGCCATTTTGATCTCAAAAGTCTTATCGACGACAACCTGGCCAACCTGAAACCCGGTCTGGTACACAATCGGCTAACGCTGCAAAACGTTGTCGAACCCGGGGTTATCTGTGATACCTACCCAGGCCCCCTGAGTCAGGTGCTGCTCAACTTGATCCATAACGCAGCCATACACGGTATCCGGGCAGAGCAAGAGGGCGTTATATTGATCAGCGCCCGGTTGCACGAAGAGCAGATCAGTCTGGAAGTTCTCGATAATGGTCGAGGCATGGAACCCTGCGTATTGACCCATATATTTGACCCCTTCTTCACCACAGCCTTGGGACAGGGAGGCTCTGGAATTGGCCTCTCCATCTGTCGTCGTATTGCAACCTCCGTACTAGGTGGGACTCTTACTGCACGTTCAAAACCAGATGAAGGCAGTTGCTTTACCCTTACCATTCCTCGTGTTGCCCCAGGGCGCATGTAACACTCATTTGGCTGCCCCAGATGCCTTTCCCCGGCAACAGCGATGACAATGCTTTTTCTTGTCGCCACCTGAGGGGGCACGCCGTCTATTCTTGAACAGCATCCCGTCATTGAGGTAACCAAGATGAAACCTGTCCTGTTATTGATTGGCCTGCTCTTTGCCGGCAGTGCCCTCGCATTTCATTGCCCCGCAGACATGAAGAAAATCGATGATGCCCTCGCAGCAGGTCCCGCCCTCAGTGCCGAACAGTTAGCCGAGGTGAAGAAACTTCGCGCAGAAGGCGAGACACTGCACAAGGCGGGCAAGCATCAAGAGTCCGTCGACACCCTGGCCAAGGCAATGACCATGCTGGGATTGAACAAGGGCTAGCACAGGGACCAATCAGCTCGCAGCAGAAAGCGTTGAGCCCCACCTCACGGGTGACAAGGGCCCGCGTCATGTCTGGCGCCCTACACCTGGCCGCTGTAGACCAGGGTGCTGTAGTTGAAGGCAATCACGCCATCGACCGCATGGCATTCAAACTCCCGTGCAATCAGCGCTGTCAGCTCGGCATGAGCTTGTGAGCCGGCGATGGGGGCATAGGAGGAGGAGTTGAGCCGCCCCAACACCCCGTCGAGATCAAACAGCTGACAATTGGCGAAGCGATCGAGCCGGTACTCCCCCTCGAAGAAGGCCCGAAAATCGGCCTCCCCCAGATTGCGGTGATTGACCTCCTCATAGTCCCCCGAATAGGTGCGCAACCCCGCCTCATAGGCCTTGAGAAATTCGGTGTCGGTCAGCCTGTCGTTCCAGATGAGGGCGACCCGGCCAGCGGGCCTCAGCAGGCGCCGGCACTCCTGCTTGAAGGCGGGACGATCGAACCAGTGAAACGCCTGGGCCACCGTGACCAGATCCACGCAGCCATCCGGCAGGCCGGTGGCTTCCGCGTTGCCGCTCTGCCACTCGATATTAGCCACCCCCTGCAGCAGGCGCCGAGCCACCTCGCGCATCTCCTGATTCGGCTCGACTGCCCAGACCCGCGCTACCCGGGACGCCAGCAGCGCAGTCAGAATACCGGTGCCCGCCCCGATGTCGGCCACCCGGGCCTCGGGCCCCATGGCAAGTTCTTGGGCCAGAAAGCCCAGCATGACCGCCGGATAACTGGGGCGATACTTCACATAAGCTTCGACCCGGGTCGAGAATCGCTGGGTACTGTCCATTGGTACTCCTTGTGATGAATTGGGGACCCGCTCAATCACCCCACGACTCATCCTGCCCCTAACGCAGCCAGCAAAGCAACTGTCCCAGCCCCTTCAAAAACAACAAGGCCACCCGCTGGGGTGGCCTTGGTTTTATCGGGCAGCTGGCCCGCATTCACTCTGCGCCGCTATTACTTGGCGTAGTCCTCGGTCGGGATGCAGGAGCAGAACAGGTTGCGATCGCCATAGACGTCGTCGATGCGGTTGACCGACGGCCACAGCTTAGCGGCGCGCACGGCGTCCGACGGGAAAACCGCCTCGGCGCGGCTGTAGCCACGAGACCACTCAGCGTCCATCACGTCATCCTGGGTGTGCGGCGCGTTGACCAGCGGGTTGTCGGCCAAACTCCACTGACCATCCTGCACCTTGGCGATCTCGGCGCGAATGGCGGTCATGGCTTCGACGAAACGATCCAGCTCGCGCTTGGATTCCGACTCGGTCGGCTCGACCATCAGGGTACCCGCCACCGGGAAGCTTATGGTCGGCGCATGGAAGCCGTAGTCCATCAACCGCTTGGCCACGTCCATCTCGCTGATGCCGGACGCCTCTTTCAGCGGGCGGATATCCAGGATGCACTCGTGGGCCACCCGACCGTTGCGCCCGGAGTAGAGCACGGGGAAGGATTCACCCAGCTTCTTGGCCAGGTTGTTGGCGTTGAGGATGGCCACCTGGGTGGATTTCTTCAGTCCCTCGTCCCCCAGCATGGCGATGTACATCCAGCTGATGGGCAGGATGCTGGCCGAACCGAACGGTGCGGCCGACACGGCGCCGTTGTTGCGGCTCTCCTTGTCGGTCTTGACCACTGCGTGGTCCAGACCATGGCATACACCTCCCAACTCTGCGTCGCCGCCAAGTTTTGTGGCAAGTCCCTAGCCATCGAGCACGATGGTAGCGTCTTCTCCTGCGATCACTTCATCTATCCAGTGTATCGGCTGGGAGATATCAAACAGCGCCCCTTGAGCCACTAGACTTCTCCACCCGCCAGGAGACCTATGACATGTCCAAGCGGGACAACCTGCCCGATTACAGCGTCAAGTGCCCCTACTTGACGCTCTGTTGGGGCAAATGCCTCAAGAATCCTCTGGTCAGGGACCCGGATGGTGAGATTGGCCCTAACTCCCTCTGCCCCCGGGTCAAGCTCTTTTTTGATTCCCCCCATATAGGCAGGCATCTCCAACGTGCGCAAAGAGTCGGATCAGGGTAGATAAGCGACGAGCATGGTCACCCTGCACTCATCCACCTTTGTCGATTTTTTGATCTACTCTCTCTGTCGGCCTCTTGCCCTCCTCAACTCATCGATCATCGCGGTGGGTTGCTCCTCTTAGCCGGCCCGGTCCCATTTTTTCTGGTTAACCCCATCTAGGTATCAACGCCAATAAATAACTGACAATGATGATTTTTATTCTCCCAACGTGCAAACCTTTGCCCACGCCATATTATCCGGCCTGACCAAAAATAAATATCGTTACATTTTGCAATGTTCAATCCCATTAAAAACAGCCGTAACACATTAACAAAAAATTAAAAAAAGAAAACGATTTACTATGCAAGACGATATTAATCAACTCATTTCATTTGACCAAACGCGCCATTTTGTTATATGATGAAAATCATAAACCCATTTAGTTTCACTTGAAACTCAAACTAAAATAATAAAAAACAATACCCCGCGCTATATCAAGGACCCCTGTTCCTCTCTTGCCTGAATTTATTTTGGTGGGATGAGCGCAGCTATTTTGGAAGGAAAAATCACACTCACAATTCGGATCCTCTATGTCCATCAACAACATGACCATCGGCAAGAAGCTGAGCGCCGCATTCATCGTATTGGGGCTGATGCTAGCTTCCATCGGCGGTTTCTCCTTGTTGCAATTCGAAAATATGAACTCGCATACGCTGGATATCACAGATGCGGTGATCCCCAGCATCAATCGCGCCAATGATATTCGCAATGTCGCGACCGATCTGCGTCGCCATGAATTGCTCTATTTCGTCAATTTCGATGATGAGCAGAAGCGAAATGAATATCGAGTCATCATGGACAGCAAGCCAGCACAAATGGACATACTCCTCGAGGAATATCGCAAGACGTTGTACGATCAAAACGAAACCCGTCTGTTCGAAGATCTGAAATCCGATTGGCGCAATTACCTGAATTTCTACCATCAGGTAAAAAATACTCTGGAGCGTGGTGATACCCTCAACGCACGTTATATGTTCCTGCACGATGGCACGCCCCTTTACGACAAACTCCACGAGGCCGTCGAGGCGCTTATCAAGATCAACCAAGACTATGCGGTCGAAGGGCGTAGCATGGCCGAACAGGCCTATGGCAACGCACGCCTCAACATCATGATCACCCTGCTGCTGGGGGTCATCGCCGTAGTCGTGTTCGCCACCATCCTGACCCGCCAGATCCGTGATCCCCTGTTGATGCTGGCCGATCAGGCTCAGCAGATTGCGTCCGGCCGTCTGGGGCGCAGCACCCTGTGTGACTGGTTCGATCAGGGCCGCTTCCACAAGGACGAGATTGGCCAGCTTGCCCACTCCATCCGCCACATGAAGGAGGGGCTGACCGACCTGGTCAACGACATCGACGCCTCGGTCAGCCAGCTGAGCTGCGCCGTGGAAGAGGTAAGCACCATCTCGGTTCAGGCTTCCCAGAGCATGCATCAGCAGCAGCAGGAGATTGCCCAGGTCGCCACCGCCATGAACGAGATGCAGACCACGGTACATGAAGTTGCCCGCAACTCCACCGACGCAGCCGTCGCGGCCCAGCACGCCTTTGAAGCATCCCATCAGGGTAACCAGGTCGTGCTGGATGCCATCGACAGCATCGAAGAGGTCTCCAGCCAGCTGGAGCAGACCGGCCGGGTGATCCACAACCTGGAGCAGGAGAGCAGCAATATCGGCGTGGTACTGGACGTGATCCGCGGCATCGCCGATCAGACCAACCTGCTGGCCCTCAACGCCGCCATCGAGGCCGCGCGCGCCGGTGAACAGGGTCGTGGCTTTGCCGTGGTAGCCGATGAGGTGCGCACTCTGGCCAAACGCACTCAGGACTCGACCAGTGAAATCAACAAGATCATCGAGATACTGCAAAACTGCGCCATCGATGCCGGCAATGCCATGCAGGCCAACCGCGACCAGATGGTGACTTCCGTCGAGCTGGCACGCCAAGCGGGCAACAGCATCGGCAAGATCAACGAGGCGGTGACCCATATCACCGACATGAATACCCAGATTGCCAGCGCCACCGAGCAGCAGAACACGGTGACGGGCGAGCTCAACCGCAACATGGTCACCATTCACGAGGTCGCCGACGAGAACGCCCAGGGTGCGCAGCACACGGCCCAGGCCTGTCAGGATCTCAACAAACTGGCTATTCACCTGCAGCAGAGCATCGGCCGCTTCAGCCTGACCTGATACCTATACCAACAACAAGCTCCCCCTATTTTCACGGCGCCATCCGATGGCGCCGTTTTTTATGTCTCTCTCACCCTCTTTATCGCGCGACATAAAAAAGGCCCTGCTGATGCAGGGCCTTATGGTTCGCAAGGTCACGGCGCTTTAGCCACGAACGCCTCTTCTTACTTGGCGTAATCCTCAGTCGGGATGCAGGAGCAGAACAGGTTGCGATCGCCGTAGACGTCGTCGATGCGGTTGACCGACGGCCACAGCTTAGCGGCGCGCACGGCGTCGGACGGGAACACCGCCTCGGCGCGGCTGTAACCACGGTTCCACTGCTCGTCCATCACGTCATCCTGGGTATGGGGCGCGTTGACCAGCGGGTTGTCGGCCAAACTCCAGTGACCATCCTGCACCTTGGCGATCTCGGCGCGAATGGCGGTCATCGCCTCGACGAAGCGGTCCAGCTCGCGCTTGGATTCGGATTCGGTCGGCTCGACCATCAGGGTACCCGCCACCGGGAAGCTCATGGTCGGTGCGTGGAAACCGTAGTCCATCAACCGTTTGGCCACGTCCATCTCGCTGATGCCGGACGCCTCTTTAAGCGGGCGGATATCCAGGATGCACTCGTGGGCCACCCGACCGTTGCGACCGGAGTAGAGCACGGGGAAGGATTCACCCAGCTTCTTGGCCAGGTAGTTGGCGTTGAGGATGGCCACTTGGGTGGATTTCTTCAGCCCCTCGTCTCCCAGCATGGCGATGTACATCCAGCTGATGGGCAGGATGCTGGCCGAGCCGAACGGTGCCGCCGACACGGCGCCGTTGTTGCGGCTCTCCTTGTCGGTCTTGACCACGGCGTGACCAGCCACGAAGGGGGCCAGATGTTTCTTCACGCCTATGGGGCCCATGCCCGGGCCGCCACCGCCGTGAGGAATGGCGAAGGTCTTGTGCAGGTTGAGGTGGGAAACGTCCGCCCCGATAAAGCCCGGTGCAGTGAGGCCCACCTGGGCGTTCATGTTGGCGCCGTCCAGATAGACCTGACCACCGTGCTGGTGAACGATGTCGCACACCTCCTTGATGGTCTCCTCGTACACCCCGTGGGTAGAAGGGTAGGTCACCATCAGGCAGGAGAGCTGGTCCCCCGCCTCGGCGGCCTTGGCGCGCAGGTCGTCGAGATCCACGTTGCCGGACTTGTCACAGGCGGTGACTATGACCCGCAGACCCGCCATCTGGGCAGAGGCCGGGTTGGTGCCGTGAGCGGAAGCCGGAATGAGGCAGATGTCGCGATGACCGTCACCACGGGACTCGTGGTACTTCTTGATGGCGAGCAAGCCTGCGTACTCGCCCTGGGCACCTGAGTTGGGCTGCATGCAGACAGCATCGTAGCCGGTCACTTTCACCAGCCAATCTTCGAGGTCGGCCAGTAGCAGCTGGTAGCCCTTGGCCTGCGCCAGCGGAGCGAACGGGTGCAGCTTGCCAAACTCGGGCCAGGTGACCGGGATCATCTCGGCGGTGGCGTTGAGCTTCATGGTGCAGGAGCCGAGCGAAATCATGGCGTAGTTGAGCGCCAGATCTTTCGCTTCGAGACGATGGATGTAACGCAGCATCTCGGTTTCGGAGTGGTACTTGTTGAACACATCGTGGGTCAGCACGGCATCGGTACGCAGCAGATCCTGCGGGATGGCGTGATGGGCCTGCGCCGCCTTGTCGAGGGCCTCGATATCCAGTCCATGGCCTTGGCCGAGGAAGAGATCGAACAGCTCGGCTACATCGCCGCGGGTGGTGGTTTCAGAGAGGGACACCCCTACCGCACCATCGAGGTCTGCACGCAGGTTGATGCCGAGCCCTTCGGCCTTGGCGATCAGCTCTGATTTGCCCGTGGTCAGCACGGTCAGGGTATCGAACCAGCTGGCGTGCTTGAGGGCGACGCCCTTGGCCTTGAGGCCGAGCGCCAGAATGGTGGTGAGACGGTGCACGCGGGAGGCGATAGTTTTCAGCCCCACCGGGCCGTGGTAAACAGCGTAGAAGCTAGCCATGTTGGCCAGCAGCACCTGGGCGGTACAGATGTTGGAGTTCGCCTTCTCGCGGCGGATATGCTGCTCGCGAGTCTGCATCGCCATGCGCAGGGCAGCCTTGCCGCGGGCATCCTTGGAGACGCCTATGATGCGGCCTGGCATGGAGCGCTTGTAGGCATCGCGGGTGGCGAAGAAGGCGGCGTGAGGACCACCGTAACCCATGGGCACGCCGAAGCGCTGGGCGGAGCCGAATACCACGTCAGCGCCCAGTTCACCCGGGGATTTGAGCAGCAGCAAGGAGAGCAGGTCGGCACTGACGCAGGCCAGCCCTTTCTGGGCTTGCACGGCGGCGATCAGGGCGCGCAGATCTTTCACCTCACCCGTGGTGGTGGGGTACTGGAACAGGGCACCGAATACCTCTTCACTCACCGCCTCGCCGGCGGGGCCGACGGCCACGTCGAAACCAAAGTGCACGGCGCGCTCCTTGACCACGTCGATCACCTGGGGGTGCACGTCATCGGCCACGAAGAAGAGATGGGACTTGGACTTGGCCATGCGCTTGGCCAGCGCCATGGCTTCGGCGGCGGCGGTGGCTTCATCCAGCAGGGAGGCGCTGGCCAGATCCATGCCGGTCAAGTCCAGGGTCAGCTGCTGGAAGTTGAGCAGGGCTTCGAGACGGCCCTGGGCCAGCTCAGGTTGGTACGGGGTGTAGGCGGTATACCAGCCCGGGTTCTCCAGCACGTTGCGCAGGATGACGTGGGGCACATGGGTGTCGTGATAGCCCATGCCGATATAGCTCTTGGCGATCTTGTTCTGGGCGGCGTAGCCCTTGAGCTTGGCCAGTGCCTCCACTTCCGTCATGGGGGCGCCGATGCCGAGCGGGCCCGGCCGGCGAATGGCGGCGGGGACCGTCTGCTCAATCAGATCGTCCAGGCTCTCTGCGCCCACTGTGGCCAGCAGGGCGCGCACTTCTTCCTCACCCGGGCCTATGTGGCGACGGATGAAATCGGTTTTTTGCTCGAGTTCAAACAGTGACTGGGTCATTTCCCTATTCCTGGTATTAAGTCCTGATAACCAAGACCTGATGTTCCTGATAGCCGGCTGATACCGACTCCACTCATGTTCTGGGTCCCGCAGGCTGGGTGCGGCACCGGATGCTGCGCCAGCATCGACAGGGGATCGCCTTGTTGCGTACCGGCCCGCTTGCCCCCTGGCAAGGCCAGGCTGGCAAACGGCAGGCGCGGGCGACTTCACCCTTCCACCGGCCGGCATGTGCCCGGCTGGCGGTCATACAAAGGGGCCCTGCTGTGTTGGCAGGGCCCGGGGGCATTACTCTTCGTCCACCAGGTTCTGGTAGCCTTCGGCATCCAGCAGGTTGGCGAGCTCGCCCGCGTCATCCAGCTTGATGCGGAACAACCAGCCGGCGCCGTAGGGGTCTGAGTTGACCAGTTCCGGGCTGCCTTCCAGCTCTTCGTTGATGGCGATGATTTCGCCGCTCACCGGGCTGTAGATGTCGGAGGCGGCCTTGACCGACTCGGCCACGGCGCAGTCATCACCGGCGCCAATTTGCTTGCCCACTTCCGGCAGGTCGACAAATACCATGTCTCCCAGCAGATCCTGGGCGTGCTCGGTGATACCGACCACGGCCTCGCCGTTGGCTTCAACACGGATCCACTCGTGGGAGGTGGCATATTTCAGTTCGCTCGGGATATGGCTCATTTGTGCTTCCTTCTTATTCACTTGGATCACTTGTACCTGGACCGCGTACAAGGGGTACTGGCGAAGGGCAGCCCCCTTCGCCGCAATGGGGTTGTTACACCAGCTTCTGGCCGTTGCGCACGAAAGCGGGCTTGGTGACTTTGACGGTGACCAGCTTCTTGCGGATCTCCACCTCGGCCTGTTCGCCGATGTCGCGGGGCACCCGCGCCAGGGCAATACTGTAGCCCAGGGTCGGCGAGAAAGAACCCGAGGTGATCACACCTTCCCGCTTCTCGCCGCTGGCGGTGGTGAAGGTGACCGGCATGCCGGAACGCAATACGCCCTTCTCTTCCATCACCAGACCGACCTGCTTGGGCTGAGTGCCCGCCGCCTTCTGTGCTTCCAGCGCGGCGCGACCGATAAATTGGCGGGAGGCCGGCTCGAAGGCCAGGGTCCAGGCCATGTTGGCGGCGAGCGGGCTGATGCTCTCGTCCATGTCCTGGCTGTAGAGGTTCATGCCGGCTTCGAGGCGCAGGGTATCCCGCGCGCCCAGCCCGCAAGGGGCCACACCGTTGTCCAGCAGCGCCTGCCACAGGTCGCACGCCTTCTCTTGCGGCACCACGATTTCATAGCCGTCTTCGCCTGTGTAGCCGGTAGTGGCGATGAAGAGATCCTCCGCCTGCACGCCGAAGAAGGGCTTCATCCCTTCCACTGCCGCATTTTGCTCAGGGGTGAACACCTTGGCCGCCTTGGCCTTGGCGTTGGGGCCCTGCACCGCGATCATGGCGAGCTCGGGACGTTCGGTCACGCTCACGGCAAAATCGATGGCGTGGTGACGGATCCAGGCCAGATCCTTCTCACGGGTGGCGGAGTTCACCACCAGGCGGTAAAACGTATCGCCAAGATAATAGGTGATGAGGTCGTCGATGACGCCGCCTTCCGGATTGAGCATGCCGCTGTAGAGGGCCTTACCCGGGACTGTGAGTTTGGCCACGTCGTTGGCCAGCAGGTGTTGCAGGAAGGCTTTGACCCGCTCGCCGGTCAAGTCGACTATGGTCATGTGGGAGACGTCGAACATGCCGGCATCGGTGCGCACCGCGTGGTGCTCTTCCAGCTGGGAGCCGTAGTTGATGGGCATTTCCCAACCGTGGAAGTCCACCATTTTGGCGCCGGCTTCCAGATGCTTGGGATGCAGTACTGTAGTCTGGATCATCGCTGTGTTTCCTTAAGCGTTCGCGACAACACTCGCAATCCGCCCTCCCCTGACAGCCAACAGGACATTCAATCGCCTGTGCAACAGAAAGAGAAGAGACGGCTGGAGTCTGTGCTCGTTCCAGCCCCGCGGGGCAAGAGTGATTCCTTGAACGCAGCGGATTATATGACAAGCGGGCGAGCCTGCCGCTCAAAAAAAACTAATCCACCGCCAGTAAACAGACCCCAGACACTAAGGTAAAAACAGTGATAAAAACAGTCGAACAGCGACTCACGCGAGATTAAATTTTGATTTTTACCGTTTCGTCACAATTTGAAGAAAAACGTTTCGCCTGCCACCCAGATTAAAGGCTGATGCCCAAAATGGGTCATCAGCCTCGTCAGATTAGTTTTGTTGTAAAAAAACCTGAGTAGTATTAGATTTTTTCACCCTTGGCCAGGGCGGGCAGTTCGCCATCGAGCCCCATGGCAGCCCGGATCACCCCCTGCTTGAGCGGCGCCAGCGCGTCGAAGGCGCACAATCCCACCCCGCGCACCAGCTTCTTGAGGGGGTTCGCCCCGCTGAACAGCCGCTTGAGCCCTTCCATGGCCGCCAGCATGCGGGCCGCCTCGCTCTTGCGCCAGCGCTCGTAGCTGCGCAGGTTGGCCAGCAGGCCTATGTCCCCACCGGCACGATGCGTTTGCACAATCTGCTCCGCCAGCGCCGCCGCATCCAGCAGGCCCAGGTTGACCCCCTGCCCCGCCAGCGGATGTATGGTGTGAGCCGCATCCCCCACCAGTACCAGCCGCTCGCGAGCGAAGTCGCGGGCATAGCGGGCGGTGAGCGGGATGGCGCTGCGCGCCCCTTCCACCTTGCACAGCCCCAGCCGGCCATCGAAGGCGGTGGTGAGCTGGCGGTTGAACTGCTCGTCATCGCAGGCGCACAGTGCCTCGGCCCGGCTGGCGGGCACGGACCAGACGATGGAGCAGAGATCCGGTTGCCACAGGGGCAGGAAGGCGAGCGGGCCTTCCGGGGTGAAGATCTGGCGGGCCACCGCCTCATGAGGCTCGGCGCAACGCACCGTCGCCACCAGAGCGTGCTGGCCGTAGTCCCAGCTGGTGAGCGGAATGTCCGCCTGGCGGCGCACCCAGGAGTGGGCGCCATCGGCGGCCACCACCAGTTTGGCCGACAGCGCGCGGCCATCGTCCAGCAGCAGGAGCGACCCCGCCTCGCCACTTTGCAAGCTGGCGGCCCGGCCCGGGCTCAGCAGCTGTATGTTGTCTGCCTCCCCTGCATTGCCACCAAGAATCGCCTCCAGCAACGCCAGCTGGATGACCCGGTTCTCGACTATGTGACCGAGCGCCCCCTGGCGCAGACTGGCAGCATCAAAGCCAATCTGGCCGAAGCTGTCTTGCTCCCACACCTGCATCTTCTCGTAGGGCTGCAGGCGCCGCGCCGCTATCCCGGCCCAGGCGCCGACCTGCTGCAAGATGCGCTGGCTGGCCAGACTCAGGGCACTGACCCGGTTGTCCGGCGCGTCCCCGAGCTGGGGTTCGGGCAACTGCCCCTCCACGATGGCAATCTTGAGGCCACTCTGCTTGAGCGCGGCGGCGAGCCCCAGGCCCACCATGCCGCCCCCCACTATCACCACATCCACGTTTTGCATCTGCATCATCTGTTCCTTTCGTGGCTGACCGCTGGGTCAGCAGGGGACGCCCGTTGGCATAGCCCCTTTCAATTCGCGATTGACCGCCGCGGGTGGGCGGCGCCCCTCATTTACGGCACAGGTCGGCCACAAACCCCAGGGTACGGGAGGCCAGCGGCGCCTTGAGGCAAGCCAGCCGCCCCATCAGGGAGAGCGCCAAGTTGCGGCCCGCCACCAGCGGATCGTGGCCATTGGAGAAGAGCTGGGCCAGCGAGGAGGTGAGCCAGATGGTCCGGGCCTGATCCTCCTTGCGCAACTGCCAGTAACCGTTCAGCACCGCAAAGCTGCCTATGTCCACCTTCGCCGCGAGCGCGCCAGCAACCGCCTGGGTGAGCAGGTCCAGATCGCGCATGCCGAGGTTGAAGCCCTGCCCTGCTATGGGGTGCAGCAGGTGGGCGGCATTGCCCACCAGCACGGTGCGCTGGGCCAGCGGGTAGTCGGTGGCCGTCAGCACCAGCGGATAGACGTGGCGCTGGCCGCATCGCTCGAAACGGCCCAGCCGCCAGCCAAACGCCTGCTGCAACCGGGCGAGAAAGGCGGCCTCATCCAGCCCCATCAGTTCATCCGCCTGCTCCCGACCGACGCTCCACACCAGGGAGGAGAGCCCATCCTGCATCGGCAGCAAGGCCAGCGGCCCCCCCAGGGTGAAGCGCTCGAACGCCCGCCCGGCGGGATCCTCGGCGGTCTTGACCGTGGCTATGATGGCACTTTGCTCAAAGTCGTGACGAGTGACGGCCATCTTGAAGTGCTGGCGCACGAAGGAGTGACCGCCATCGGCCGCCACCAGCAGCCGGGTCTGGTAACGCTCGCCACTGGCCAGCGTCAGGGTCACGCCCTCCTCAAGCGGCTCAATGGTCGAGAGCTGGGCCGGGCACAGCATATGGATGTGGGGGCAGGCCGCCATCCCCTGTTGCAGTGCCATGCCGGCCGCCGACAGCTCGATCACCTGGCCAAGCGCGGGCAGTCCATATTCCGCCGCCGACAAGCTGGCCTGGCCACAGTGGCCCCGATCCGAGACATGGATCTGGGTGATGGGGGAGCAGAGAGGAGCGAAGCAAGGCCAGAGCCCGTGGCGGGCAAGCGCCTCGCAGGTACCCGCAGAGAGCGCGATGGCGCGGGCATCGAAGCCGGGGTGAGCATTGAGCTCGGGGACGCTCGCCTCCAGCAGCAGGATCTGCAGGGGCTCGCCGTCGGCACCGCGCAGCGCGGCAAGAGAGAGCGCCAGCACGGCGCCGCTCATTCCACCGCCGACGATAGCCACGTCGACGTGAACCAGATCAGATTGAGACATGCGATGAGAGGAAGAAGCTGGAACGTGACCTCATGCTACCACAAAGCGGGGGGCCGGGATGCGAGGCCACGGGCAAAAAACGGCGTCACGACCATGATCTGGTTGAAAAAATACTGAACTGGCCCCTCCATCCGGCCGGATAAAAGCAGAGCGCCACCGGGCGCTCTGCATTGTTTTATGCTGTTTCTGTCGCAGGAGCGATCAGTGCAGGGTCGGCGGCGCGATCGGGCTATCTGGACGCTTGCCAAACTCCTCGAAGGTCATCATGACCCCCAGGCGCACATGCTCGTAAAGCACCAGGAAGGAGGCTTCGTTCTCGTCATCTTCCTGATCGAACTCAGCAGAGACCTGGGTGATGCTGGCGATATCCTGGATCATCTCCTGCAACTCTTCGGACGCCCTGGAAAGCTCCTGCTGCACCACGCCAAACCCGGCCAGAAATGCCTGCGACCAGTCCACCAGCGAATCGATGCGCTCATCGAGCGGCGCCTCATCGCTTGGCAGCAGCAGCTCGACGCCCTTCTGGGCCATCAGACTCTCGACTATCTCGTGATAGAGATCTGTCATCACCTGGCGCACCGTGGCCGGCAAGCCGAAACCGTCGTTGACCAGATCGTTGAAGGGCGGCAGCCAGCTCTTGTCGTCCAGTGCCACGCCACCGCAGACGAGACCGCAGATCACGCCATGGGCCTCCACCGCCGTTGCCATCAGCTCATGCTGTTCCATCAGGTCGGCCACAGCCGTGTATTTCAGGGGGTTCGTTTTGCTCATCGAAGATCCGCTCAAAGTTCAGGCAAATATGCAAAATTAATGGTCAGGATCCTAGCATTCTCCCCCTTCCAGAGCCAGCAAGGCCTTGAAACTTCTGCATCTGCGCTATATAGTCCCGCCCAGTTGTCCACGTGGATAAAGGCGGAAATCAGCACCGCCGTATTGAGGAAGGCATGAGCACAGAGGCCGTAGAAATCGTCATTTTGGGACGTCCCTACAAGGTATCCTGTCCCTTGGGACAGCAGGATGCCCTGCGCCAGGCCGCCGACCAGCTGACTGACAAACTCATCGAGCTGCGTCAACGCTCCAAGGTCTCCAGCAACGAGCAATTGGCGATCATGGCAGCGCTCAATTTTTGCCATGAGCTCTGCCTTGAAAAAGAGAAGAATCACCAATACTCTGAGACCATGGACAAGCGGATCAAGATGCTGCAACGCACCATAGAAGCGGCCTTGATCGAGCACGGACAGTATGGCGAATCCAGCGGCGAGGGCCTGCAGCCCTAATCGCGCACCGTTTTAAAATTCCCTGGGATGTGCGTCAGCCGGTTCAAGTCCCCGAGCCGATAATCATACCCACCAGGGGATCGGCCTTCTGGCTATTGCGCATGCTCGGCACGACCGAGAAGCCTGCGGTCAGATTCGATTCCCGCCTTGAACCTACGGTTCAAGGGCCCAAACCGGCAACGGCATCTCCGGGGTACCAACAGCAAAGAGCCCGTCATCACGATGACGGGCTCTTTCTTTGCCTCCCGTTTACAGATGCCCAGTGCGGCAGCTCATTCTTGTCTGCTCAGGTTCATCCCCTACTTCTCCCCCAGCCCTGGTCCCCACGACACCAGCATCGAGCCAATAAAAAGCCCGCCGGCGAGGGCGGGCTTGTCACTGTGACGAGGCAATCAAACAGCCATCTGTTCGTGAGGTGAGCCATGGTGGCGCAACCAGGCAAAGCTTAGGGCCACAATCAGCACCATCACCACCATGATGGCTCCCAGGGTCACCTGGCCTTCCATCGGGAAGCCGGCTGCCAGCAGGGTGACTATCCCCGCCCCCAGGTTCTGCATCCCTCCAAGGATGGCGCCAGCGGTGCCCGCCTGCCCCGGGAAGGGCTCGATGGCGCAAGAGGTGGCGGTCGGATAGAGAATGCCGCTACCGATAAAATAAACGGCCGCGCCCCCCACCAGAGAAGCCGCACTTACCACGCCGAACAAGCCTGGCAGCAGTATGATCAGCGACCCCAGCGCCAGGAAGACGATGCCAAGGCGCATCAGCTTGCCCTGACTCAACCGAAAGCTCAGCTTGGCGGAAAGCCAGGCGCCAAACAGGTAGCCGGGCAGCGGCAACACGAACAGGACGCTCACGGTGCGGGCGCTCAGCTTGAGCACGTCGCCGAGCAGCACGCCTGCCGCCGCTTCAAACACCGCCAGACCGGCGAAGGTCGCCATCAGGCAGAGCAGGTTGCCCTGAAAGCGCGGATTGCCCAGCACGTGGCGGTAGGCGGCGCCGACCCGCAGTGGCTGTTGACGAGCCGCCTGCGGCAGGGTTTCACCAAACCAGGCCAGCAGGGCCAGGGTGGTCACGGCACCAAAGCCGAACAGGAACCAGTACCCTGCACGCCAGTTGAACAACTCAGTCAACCAACCACCCAGCACCGGCGCCAGCAGCGGGGAGAAGATCACCCCCATGCTCACCAAGCTATTGGCCCGGTTCAGTTCGGCGCCGCTGTAGCGATCGCGCATCACGGTCCGGCTCATGGCACCGCCGGCACCCGTGCCCATCCCCTGGATCAGGCTTCCCACCAACAACGCGGTGAAGCTCGGGATCAGCTGAATGGTCAGAGTCCCCACCAGAAACACCATCATGCCGATGAGCAGTACAGGACGACGACCGATACGATCCGACAGCGGGCCATAGACAAACTGGGAGAGCCCGTACGGAATGAGGTAACAGGCCATCACCGCCTGTAACTGGCCGGAGGCCACGTTGAAGTCCCCCGCCATCATGGGAATGGAGGGCACATACAGGGTCTGGGTCATCTGGCCCACAGCGACCATCAGGATGGTCAGAAAAAACAGAGGGTAAAAACTGTGCCGATACATATCTCAGTCCCGCAAATCATCAAAAAGCTGCCGCACCCCTGGCAGAAACCTGCAGAGGGGATCCAAAAAACAGAGTCAATCAAAGGTGAAAATACAAGGCGGAGAACCCGCACCGGCCGGGAGCAGGACACTCCCTTGGCTTGGCGTGATCTTAGTGATTCAGATCACGAAAAACGAACGAATCTTTGTAATCAGCTTTCCCTAGTTTTTCTAATGTAACGGGGCAATTTGCCCCGTCAGCAATAAAAATCAACGCGTTACCATCTGCTGGGCCTGCTTGACCAAGTCTTCCGGCGCCTCGTTTCGTGGCGGTATGGTGATCCCCTTCTGGCAGGCGGGTTTTTCTGCCATGCGCGCCATCCAGGCTTGCAGATGCGGCAGACCCTCGATGGAGATGCCACTCCAGTCATAAATGCGCACCCAGGGCCAGGTGGCGATGTCGGCAATGCTGTACTCATCGGCCAGGTATTCGTGCTGCGCCAGGTGGCTGTCGAGCACCTCGAACAGACGGCGCCCCTCCTTCTGATAGCGCTCGATGGCGGCCGGGATCTTCTCCGGGAAGTAGCGATAGAAGACGTTGGCCTGCCCCATCATGGGGCCGACCCCGCCCATCTGGAACATCAGCCACTGGATGGCCTGGGAACGACGCTTGGGATCCTGTGGCAGCAACTTGCCCGCCTTCTCTGCCAGATAGAGCAGGATGGCGCCGGACTCAAACACGGCGAAATCGCCGTTATCCCGATCGACGATGGCCGGGATGCGTCCGTTGGGGTTGATGGCCAGAAATTCGGGGGTTTTCTGATCCAGTGCCGACAAATCCAGCGGGATCACCCGATAGGGCAGCCCCAGCTCTTCGAGGGCGATCGCCACCTTGAAACCATTGGGGGTGGCTGCGGTATAAAAATCGATCATCATGAACTCCTTATGATCCACACATTGGCACAGAAACGACCACGGCTGTGCTTATGCCAGATCGGTAAAAACAACGGGATAGACGCCATGCGGACATTTTCCCAAGCTCCGGCATGGCAAAGCGGCACAATACGAGTCAGTTATGACAAATATTGCACCGCTTGAACAGCCCGAAAGAGGGAAGAGAAATGCTAGCTGCACAGCCCCATGGGTTGGCGCTGACGCAGCAAAATGAGACGAGACAACAGCGGGAAGTAGGACTCAAGCTTGCTCAATAACACTCTGCTGCAGGCGGGATCGGCCAGTTCGGATTCGTCCAGTACTATGCCGTTGGAGACAAAATAGAAACGTGGATCCCGCACATCCGGTCCCTGAATGGTGAGAGTTTCATCCCCTCTGCGCATCAGCAGCGGCAATACCGGCAAGCCAAAGGTATCGTTATTGCGCTGCCAAGCAAATTCGGGCCAGGCGGTATCGCCATCGAGCAGCAGTATGGCCGCTTCTTCTTTACCCGGTTGCCACAGTGATGGCTGGGCAATGCTCACCTCGTTGAAGTAGTCGCCATGTCCGGTTGATGCTCTCAAGGCAGCCAGCAGCCTTTGAGTCGTCGCTGTCGACGGTTTTTGACTGACTAATGACAGATTCATGATCCACGTCCCTATGCTCAATGCAGCCTGTTATTCGGTTGCTGTCATAAGACTAGACCAAAAGAAGCCTATATTGGAGCCGTCAGATCTGGCAGTCGTCAAGGTCAGGAAGACGGCGTATAACGGTTGTCATTATCGAAAAGACTGGTATTATACCGCGTCCTTTTATCCCCCGTTCTTTAACATCCAGTGGTGAACCTATGCATCCGATGCTGAATATCGCCGTGCGCGCTGCGCGCAACGCCGGTCAAGTAGTAGTAAAAGCCTTCTCCCAGCCTGAGAACATCGAGGCCATCCAGAAAGGCAGCAATGACTTCGTGACCAACGTTGACCGTGACGCCGAAGCGGCCATCATTCACACCATCAAAAAATCTTACCCGGAACACAGCATCATAGCTGAAGAGTCTGGTGAGATTGCCGGTACCAATCCGGACTACCAATGGATCATTGACCCACTGGATGGCACGACCAACCTCGTCAAGGGCATTCCGCACTTTGCCGTCTCCATCGCCCTGCGCGTCAAGGGCAAGACCGAACAGGCCGTCGTTTACGATCCCATCCGTGACGAGCTGTTTACCGCGACCCGTGGTAACGGCGCCCAGCTGAACGGCTACCGCATCCGTGTCGGCAAAGCCAAAGAGCTGGCTGGCACAGTACTGGCCACCGGTTTTCCGTTCAAGCAGAAGCACCACATCGAGCCGTATCTGAAGATGTTCCAGAGCATGTTCATCGAATGTGCCGACATCCGTCGCTCCGGCTCCGCCGCACTGGATCTGGCCTATGTGGCTGCCGGTCGCGTCGACGGTTTCTGGGAAATCGGCCTCAAGCCCTGGGACACCGCTGCCGGTGAGCTGCTGGCCAAAGAGTCCGGCGCCATCGTCACCGACTTCGTGGGTGGTCACAACTACGAAAACTCCGGCAACATAGTGGTTGCCAACCCGCGCGTCCTGAAAGAGATGCTCGGCAAGATCCGCGAAAACCTGCCGGAGTCCCTGGCCAAGTAAGCCAGCCTCTCGCAGAGCACGCACAAAAAACCCGGCCTTGGCCGGGTTTTTTTATGGCGGCTACAGCAACGATCCCAAGCCCTTCCATAGCAGTGCGGAGCATTCCTCGCAGCCCAGCTGGCGTGAGCGTTCTCCCCACACTCCCTTTCCTGCCAACCGGGTTCACCAAGCTTCACTGCCGATATCGTCCCTTGCCCGCTGCCATCCGCCCACTATCGCAGACCCGGCGTGAAGATCAATTCACTCACTGGGCATCCACCTCCCCCGTCGCCCTGTAAAACAACAAAACCCGGCAAACGCCGGGTTTTGTTGTGTGTCCAGCGGGCATGGACCAGCTCAGCCTAGACCAAGCCGGCATTGCCCTCATCAGGCCAGGCGGAAACGACCTATGGTCTGCTTCAGACCGGCGGCCAGCTGGCTCAGCTCCAGACAGGCACGGGCAGTATGATCGGCACCGATGGCAACCTCGTTGGAGGATTCATTGATCCGCTCCACGTTGCGACCCAGCTCATCGGAGACCGCATCCTGCTCGCCACAGGCACTGGCAATTTGAATGGCCATATCGGCAATCTGGGCGACAGCCTCTTCAATTTGCTGGATGCCATTGCTGGTCTGCTCGCTCTGCACCACGCACTGGCGGATCATGTCACAGCTTTGACCTGTCACCTCTTTCGCCTGGTTGGCGCGCGCCTGCAGGGTTTCTATGATTGTCACTATCTCGCCGGTGGAGGCCTGGGTACGACCCGCCAGGGTACGCACCTCATCGGCCACCACGGCAAAACCACGACCCTGCTCACCGGCACGGGCCGCCTCGATGGCGGCGTTGAGCGCCAGCAGGTTGGTCTGATCGGCGATACCGCGGATCACGTCCACCACCACGTTGATCTGGGCTGATTCACGCTCCAGTTCGGCGACCAGGGTCCCCGCCTGTTCAATCTCCTCGGCGACCCGGGTAATGGCCACCAGCGAGCTCTGTACATCCTGATTGCCGCGACGGGCCAGGGCGTTGGCGGAGCTGGCGGACTCGGAGGCGGTCTCTGTGTTGCCGGCCACGTCGGCCACGGTCGCCTTCATCTGGGTCATGGCGGTCGCCACCAGGGAGATCTCCTGCTGCTGGCTCTGGATCCCTTGTGCCGACTGTTCGGAGACGGCGCTCACCTCTTCGATGGCGGTGCCAAGCTGGGTCACGGCCGCTACCACCTCTTCAATCAGGCCACGCAGGTTGTCCTGCATCTTGAGGGATGCCTTTGCCAGCATGCCCAGCTCATCGCGACCTATGTGCTGGCGATCCAGCTGATGAGTGAGATCACCGGCGGCAATGGCGTTGGCCTGCGCGACCACGGCTTGCAGTGGCAGGCAAATCTGGCGAGTCAGGAACCAGGTCATGGCCATCATGAACAGCAGCAGACCACCTATGCTCACCATGGCAAAACTGGTCACCATGTTGACGCTGTCGAGCAGGCTGCCCCGGTTCTCCTTCACGAAACCGAGGTTCACCTCCACCAGATTGTTGACCGATTGCTCCAGCGCGCCATAGGCGGCGTTGGACTGGAACAGCTGCTCCTTGGCCTGGGCCAGCTGACCTTGTACCAGCATCTGATCGACCGCATTGACCGAGTTCAGGTACTGCTGCCAGTCCTGCTTGGCGCGGTTGAACACCTGGCGTTCTTGATCGGCACCGACCGTGGCCTCATAGGCATGAAAAGCGCGATCGACCTTTTGAACATTGTCCTGGATCCTGCTGCGACGTACCTGCAGATCGGCAGTATCCTCGATCATCAGCAACGCAAACTGGGCACGACGAACATAAGAGACGTCATAGAGCAGGTTTTCCACCGAGAGCACGCTCGGCAGAGTGGAGTCGGTAAAGTTCAACACGCGATCGCGCACGCCGCGCAGCTCGCTGGAGAGAAAAATACCGAATATCACATTGACGGTGGCAATGACCGCAAAGACCACGGCAATCTTCTTACCGATAGACAAATTTTTATAAAACATGGTGGCTGGTGATCCTCAACTGCTGACAAGCAGGTGCACTGTGGCGATCACATCCGTATGAGCTGATACCCGGACATTCCTGACGGGAGATGGGACGTTGCGAAAAACCAAGGGAAGGGCTGGTTTCGCGAGGGCGGCACTTTACCACAGATCCGCCTACTCCTTCACCGGATTTCACGGCGTGAAAGCAAGTTGTTTTTCCACACAACCAGACTTTCATCACAAATTATTTATAGCGACCAAAACATATCAAATAGTTAGCCGATTAATGCAATCGGTCAGCGGGCATGGACAAAGCAGGCTCGCCTCGGTGTAATGCAAGGCCATGGTGATGAGCCATCCTCATCCGCTGTCAATCGAGGTCATGTTTATGGATAACGCGTCGGCGCTGCCGGTTTCCTCCTGGTCAATCCAGCTGCGCGAGCAGATGCAGGCTCGCCCGCTGACCGCGATCGGTCTGCTCATCGCCCTGGCAGCCGTGTTGTTGTTGCTGTTGCAAAGTCTCATCATGCTGGCGGCTGGCGACATCAGTTCGGGTGCCCGTTATGGCCTCATCGGCGGGCTGGCAGGCTTTGCCGCCACCGCCCTCGGGGCCCTGCCTGCCCTCTTTTTGCGCGCCGTGCCGCAACGGGTAGAAGACAGCATGCTGGGCTTTGCCGCCGGCATGATGCTGGCCGCCAGTGCCTTCTCCCTGCTGCTGCCTGGACTCGAGGCGGCGGAAGGGATCACCGGGGATGGCTTCCTTGCCGCTGCCGTGGTAGTGGCTGGCATGACGCTCGGCGTGCTCTTGATGCTGGGGCTGGATCAGTTTACTCCCCATGAACACGACAAAACGGGCCCCTGCGGCCCCGGCCATGAGAGTTGCTCACGGGTCTGGTTGTTCGTGTTTGCTATCGCCCTGCACAACCTGCCGGAGGGCATGGCCATCGGCGTCAGTTTCTCCCAGGGAGACATGTCGGTGGGGCTGCCGCTCACCACGGCTATCGCACTGCAGGACATTCCGGAAGGGCTGGCGGTAGCGCTGGCCATGTGCGCCGCCGGCTTTCGACCCTCACTCGCCGTGCTGGTCGCCATCGGCAGCGGTCTGCTGGAACCGCTCGGCGCCCTGCTCGGGGTGGGCCTCTCCAGCGGCATGGCCATCGCCTACCCCATAGGGCTGGGGCTGGCTGCAGGCGCCATGTTGTTTGTGGTCTCCCACGAGGTGATCCCGCAGACCCACCGTAATGGTCACCAGACCCACGCCACTCTGGGACTGATGGCCGGCTTCGCCCTCATGATGACACTCGACACCGCATTGGGTTGATAACATGCTGATAAATATCCTAATGTTTCATTCGTTGACGATACTGACATAGCTGGCATCGGGATCTCCCCGTGCCTTCATCGAGGCCTGAATGAGATGAGATCCTGGATGGTTGCACTACTTTGCCTGCTTGCCCCTGCGCTATGGGCAGCCAGTGCGACCGAGGTCTACCACACGGCGGCGCAGTCGGAGTCAGCCCCAAAGTACATTGAAAACCCGGATGGACACGTCGGCGGGATCTGCGTCGATCTGTTTCGACTCATGGAGCAGCGAGAGCCCGCCCTGCGGATCCAGGGCGATCAGATCTTCCGTCCGCTGAAACGGCTGGAAAAGAGCGTGTTGCACGGTCAGCTCGATTTTATCTGTGGCGTCGGTGACAACCCTGCCCGCCGCAACCACTTCATCTATCTGCAACCGCCCATCTTCACGGTGCGCTACCACCTGGCGGTACGCAGCGACGACCCCATCCATATTCGTCACTGGGACGATGTCAGGGCCCTCGGCAAGGAGGGCGTGATCCTCATCAACCATGGCAGCGGGGCCATAGAGCGGCTGCAAGCCATCGGCGGACTTCTCATCGACAGTGGCGGGATCAACAGCACCGCCAACTACGACAAGCTGCGGATGAAACGGGGGCGCTTCATCTATTACCGCTCACCCGGCTTTGAATTCGATATTCACCAGCACCAACTCACCGGCCAGGTGCGCATACTCCCCACCGTCATGGAAGAAACCCCCTTCTACATACTGTTTCATCAACACACGTCACCCGCGCGGCTGGCCTTGTTTGCCAACACGCTGCAACAACTGGCTGACAGCGGCGCGCTAACAAGGCTGGCGGAACAATACCGCTAGGCAAGGGATACACCACTTTCTTCTCTTCCTCTTTATCTGCCTCTTGGCGACAATCTCGGAATGCTCGGCGCATTCGCCAACTTTTGTTATGATCCACAACAACTTATTCGGCCACGCGGCCATCGAAACGAGGTGAGTGATGAAAGTAGGTATTATCGGCGCCATGGAACAGGAAGTGGCCCTGCTGCGCAGCCAGATAAACGAGCCAACCACCCTGCAACTGGGCGGTTGCGAGTTCTATCAGGGGATGCTGGCGGGCAAAGAGGTGATCCTGACTCGCTCCGGCATCGGTAAGGTCGCCGCCAGCGTCGCCACCAGCCTGCTGCTGGAAAAATTTGCCCCGGATTGCGTGATCAACACCGGCTCCGCCGGCGGCTTTGCCCAGGATCTGCATATAGGTGACGTGGTCATCGCCAGCGAAATGCGCTTCCACGACGTGGATGTGACCGCCTTCGGCTACGAGATGGGCCAGATGGCGCAGCAACCCGCCGCCTTCCCCTGCGACGAGAAGCTGATCGCGGTGGCCCAGGATTGCATCGCTGAGCAAGGCAAGCATCAGACCAAAATTGGCCTCATCTGTACTGGCGATCAGTTTATGTGCAAGCCCGAGGCGATTGCGAAAGCCCGTGCCGATTTCCCGCAGATGCTGGCAGTCGAGATGGAAGGGGCCGCCATCGGCCAAGTTTGCCACATGTTCAAGATCCCCTATCTGGTAGTGCGCGCCATGTCAGACATCGCCGGCAAGGAACAGGTTGAATCCTTCGACGCCTTCATCGAGGTGGCGGGCCAACATTCGGCCGAGATGATCATCAAGATGCTCGGCAAACTGTGATCGACCTCGCCACGCTGGAACAGATGGCCGCCACTCCGGCGGCCATCTTGCTCGGGGCCGCGCTGCTGGAAGCCATACTCCCCTGGCCAGCCCAGTTCAGGCTCTCCGCCCTGGTGCCCCTGCTGACCCGCCTCGGCCACAAGGTACACAGGCCCGATGGCGCACCCAGGCAGCAATTCCAGGCCGGTCTGCTGGCATTGCTGGTCGTCTGGCTGCCATGCGCCGCCGGGCTCTGGGCGGTGCGCAACCTTTCCCTCTCGGAGCCGCTTTTTGATCTGCTATTTCTGCTGCTGATGATAGAGTCGCGCCCGCTGCGAGAGCTGGCCAAGGCCACCCGTTTGTTGGCAAGTCAGGAGACGCTGGTGGTTGCCCGTCTGCAGGCCGCCCCCTGGCTCAGGCGCGATACCGGCAAACTCTCCGTGATGGGGGTCGCCAAGGCGGTCAGCGAGACCTGCGCGCTGCGGCTGACGGGGCAATGGGCAGGCCCCTTGCTGGGGTTTGCTCTGGCTGGCGTTCAGGGCGCCCTGCTGTGGCGACTCGCTCAGCTGATGAACCAGGGCTGGAGCCCCAAACAAGCGGCATTCAGTCACTTCGGTCGCACCGCTGCCGTGCTTTATCAGGGGCTCTGTACCCCCGCCATCCTGCTGCTGGCACTGCCCCTGTGCCTGACCCAGTTGCGCCAACTGGGGGCTCGCCTGCGCACGGCCATACGGTGGCCCTACCCTGCCATGGGCGCCTTGCTGACGCTGCTGTCCCACTCGCAGGGGGTCCGGCTGGGCGGCCCACGCTATTACCAGAACACCCTGTTTCGCTTCCCGGTGTTCGATGCGGTGAACGACCCTGATGCCAGCGGTGCGCTGCGTGTGCTCAACCGGTTGCAACAGGTTGGCTGGGGCTGGCTGACACTGGCAGTTCTCTTCACCGCACTGGAGCAACTGCATGGCTAGATATGTCACTCTGATCTGCCTATTCTGCTGGCCACTGACGCTGCTGGCGGCTGCGCCGATGCGCATCGTCAGCCTCACACCCCATCTGACCGAGCTACTGTTTGTCATCGGTGCCGGCGATCGCATCGTCGCCACCGATGATGCCTCCGACTTTCCACCCGAAGTGACAGCACGGCCGCACGTGGCCAACTACCGCAGCATCAACCTGGAAGCCCTGCTGGCCCAGAAACCGGATCTAGTAGTGGCCTGGCGCTCGGCCCAATCCCGCATGCTGGCTCCCATAGAGCAATTGGGCATTCCGGTGTTCTACTCCGAGCCCACGGATTTCACCTCGCTGGCCACGGAAATGCGGGCGCTGGGAAAACGGTTGGAGCTGGAACGAGCCGCCAATGTCCAGGCTGATGCCTATCTCGCCAGATTGGCCGCACTCAAGCAACGCTACGGCCAGCCCAAGCATATCAAGGTGTTTTATCAGCTCTGGTATCCCCCCCTGACCAGCGTCAGCGGTTCCGCCTGGCCGGCTCAGGCCATCGAACTGTGCGGAGGGGACAACCTGATGGCCAATGCCAAGACTCCCTACCCTCAAGTCAGTCTGGAGCAGGTGATCAAGGCCAACCCGGCACTGATCCTCGCGGGGAGCCAAGATCCCGGCGATCTCCGTCACTGGCAGCAGTGGCCCATGATCGATGCGGTCAAACTCCAGCGTCTGCAACTTATCAACTCGGACGAACTGCACCGCTTCACTCCGAGGGCACTCAATGCGGTGGAACAGATATGCAACACCATTGAGGGAACACAGTAACCAAAATCGGCTTGCACACTGTGTAACCGAGTAATGTTTCACAGCGTTGTTTCCCAAATCGGAGTGACCTGAATTGAACTTATGGTGGAGACGGTGATCTGATCACCAAATCCCTCTTCAAATCAGCATCATGGGCAAGTCGCTTCACGCCATATCCAACTGGTCACAGTACAACCGTTCCCTGGTCAAACGCGGCTCGCTAACGTTCTGGGTTGATGAGAATGTCGTTCATAACTGGTTCCATCAAGAACATCATGGCCGACGGGGACGAAGCTCCCTCTACACCGACCAGACCATCTGTACCTTTCTCATGCTCAAGGGCATTTTCAACCTCTCCCAGCGGGCGACACAGGGCCTGCTCGACTCGCTGTTTGAGCTGATGAATGTGCCGCTGTGTGCCCCCGACTACAGCTGTGTCAGCAAACGCGCCAGTACAGTGAAGGTGGGATACCGCCGGCCCCCCAAGGGCAAGGTTACCGATTTGGTTATCGATTCCACCGGCTTGAAAGTGTTTGGCGAGGGCGAATGGAAGGTCAGAAAGCATGGCCATGACAAGCGCCGGGTCTGGCGCAAATTGCATCTGGCGGTAGACCCGGCGAGCCACAACATCGTGGCAGCCGAGGCCTCGTTGGAAAATATTCATGATGCAGAGGTGTTGCCGACCCTGTTCAATCCGCTACGCCGAGCCCTTGGGACCGTGTATGCCGATGGCGCATATGACACCAA